>JAEKKK010000097.1 GCA_019510405.1 Gemmatimonadota bacterium
CTACATGGAGATCGCGCCGGTGCTGGCGTTCTATGCGGTGTGCGGCTTCGCCGTCGTGCTGCGCGTGCTGGCGCGCGAGCCGCAGCGCGCCTGGGAATGGGTCCGTGCGCCGCGCGGCGCGTTCGCGATGCTCGTCGCGCTGGTGCTCCTGCTCCCCATGCTGCGCGTCGAGCTCCGCTTCGACCGGCGCCAGCACCTCGGCAACGCGAACTACCCGAGCCGGTTCAGGCAGGCCGTCGCCCAGATCCCGGATCGCTCGATCCTGTTCGTGCGCCACGCGAAGTGGCACGAGGGGCACTGGAGCCTGGTCGAGAACGACCCCGACTTCGCCCGCTCGCGCGTGTGGATCGCCTACGACCGCGGCGACTCGGCGAACGCGGCGCTCCTGCGCAAAGTACCCGAGCGGACCGCGTACCTGTTCGACGAAGCGCACGTGTCGATCAACCTGTATAAGCCGGGCGGATCGATCGCGGCGGCGCGCTGACCGTGCGCCAGCACAACTGGATGCGCGGAACTCCGACCGGAGGTGCGAAGCGCCGGAGGGAGGAGCAATGATGCCGGATGCGCGGAACTCCGACCGGAGGCGCGAAGCGCCGGAGGGAGGAGTGATCACAAAGCCAGACATGCGGAACTCCGACCGGAGGTGCGAAGCGCCGGAGGGAGGAGTCATCAAAAAAGTGGCGATGTTCGTGAGCAACTACCTGCCGCACCCCGGCGGGCTCGAGGTCATGGTCTGGAACCTCGCACGCGGGCTCGCCCGCCGGCACGAGGTGGTGCTCGTGACGTCGGCGTACGACGGAGCGCACGGAGTCAGCACCGAGGACGGCATGACAGTGCACCGGCTCCCCGCGGTGCACGTGACCGAGCGCCTCGGCGTGCCCTATCCCGTGCCCGCCGGCCCCGGGCTGCGCGCCGCGCTGCGCGACGTCGCCGGCGCGCAGGTGGTGCACTCGCACGGGGCGCTGTACGCCCAGTCCATCCTTGCCCGCCAGCTCGCGCGGCGCGCGCGGGTGCCCTTCGTCCTCACGGAGCACGTCGGCTTCGTCCAGTACCCGAGCGCCGCGCTCAACGCGATTCAGCGCGCGGCGTGGACCGCCATCGGGACGCCCCTCGTCCGCAGCGCCGATGCGGTCGTGACCTACAACGCGCGGGTGCACGACGAGCTCGAGCGCGGCAGCGGCCGCACCGTCCATTTCGTCGGCAACGGGGTCGACGTCGACCGCTTCCATGCGCGCTCGTGCGAGGAGCGGCGTACCCTGCGCCGCAGCTTCGGGCTGCCGGAGCAGGGAGTGCTCGCCCTCTTCGCCGGCCGCGACAGCGAGAAGAAGAATCTCGACGTCCTGTTGCGCGCCGAGCGTGACGGCTACACCCTCGTCGTGTGTGGATGGGAGCGTAACCTCGTGGGTCCGGCGCTCGTCGATCTGGGAGTGGTGCCGTACGCGCGAATGGCCGAGCTGTTCGCCTGTGCCGACGTCATGCTGCACCCCGCGTCGGGGGAGGGCTTCCCGCTCGCGGTCCAGGAAGCCATCGCGTCGGGGCTCCCCGTCGTACTCCTCTGGGACGAAGGCTATGCGCGGTGGATGCCGCGCACCGTCGTCGAGGCGTGCGACTCGCCCGAGGAGGTGCCGCGCCGGATGACCGAGCTCGCGCGCGATCCGGCGAGACGGCGCGCGCTGGGGGACGCCGGGCGAGCCTGGGCCGAGTCGCAATGGAGCTGGGACGCCACGGTAAGAGCTTATGAGCGGATCTATGACGACGTCGCAGACGATTCAACCCGTAGCTGACCCGGTTGCGCCACGACCCTCGTTCTGGGGGCCGGGTCAGTCCGTCGCGGTCGTCATTCCCTGCCGCAACGAGGAGCGGAGCATCGGGAAGGTCGTCGAGGACTTCCGGCGTGCGCTCCCCGGCGCGCTCATCGTCGTCGTCGACAACGCGTCCACGGATGCGACGGCGCTGCGCGCCAGCGAAGCCGGCGCCACCGTGCTGCACGAGAGCCGGCGGGGAAAGGGGTTCGCCGTCGTGCGCGGCTTCCGCGCCACCCGCGACGCCGACTTCGTCGTCCTCGTGGATGGCGACGACACCTATCCCGCCGAATCGGTGCACGCGCTGCTCGATGGGCTCCGCGCCGGCGCCGACATGACGATCGGCACGCGGCTGACCAGCTGGGAAGATGGCGCCTACCGTCCCGGTCACACCTTCGGCAACCGGCTCTTCATCGCGCTCGTGCGCGTCCTCTTCGGCGTGCAGACGCGCGACCTCTTCTCCGGCTACCGCGCCTTCACGCAGCGCTTCCTCATGCTGTCCCCGCTCATCGCGCAGGGCTTCGAGCTCGAGGCGGAGCTTTCCATGCAGGCGCTCGCCGGCTCGTTCGTCGTCACCATCCTCTCCGTCGGGTTCGCGCTGCTCGGGGCCATCTCGATGATCGGTGGACTTCTCCTGTCCTCACTCGGCAGACGCTCGCAGCAGCTCGCCGCGCTGATCCTCCGCCAGTAGCGTGCAGATCGATCTTGCAGGGATGCGCGACGACTTCCTCGCCGTGCAGGCGGGGAAGAAGTCGCGGCACGCGGTCATGGACCGCGTGCAGCCGTCGCGATGGCAGTACGACTACCTGACGCTCAGCCGATTGTCGCGCGACATCGAGGCGCTCGTGCGCCAGGTGCCGGATGCGGCGCCAGGCGCCCGCGCGCTCGACCTCGGCGCCGACAAGAGCCCGTATCGCGACCTGCTCGCCTCGCGCGGCTACGAGGTGAAGACGCTCGACATCACGCGTGACGGCGGCGCCGATTACGCCGGCACCGTCGAAGCCACCGGCCTTCCGGACGCCAGCTTCGATCTGGTGCTCTGCACCCAGGTGCTCGAGCACTGCATGAATCCCTGGGCGGGCGTGCGCGAGATCCATCGCATCCTCGCGCCCGGCGGGCACGCGATCGTTTCGGCACCGCACGTGTGGTTCTTCCATCCGCACCCGACGGATCACTGGCGCTTCACGCAGGAAGGGATGGCGCATCTCTGCGAGGAGGCCGGCCTCGTGCCGCTCGTGCTCCTCGCGCAGGGGGGAAGCGTGCTCACCCTCTGCCAGGTGCTCAACTTCCTGGCGTACGGCGTGCTCGGTCGTGCCGGCGCACCGCTCTACGCCGCGCTCAACGTCGCGGCGTCGATCGGCGATCGCCTCGCGCCGAACCAGCTCTTCTGCCACAACTTCGCCTGCCTGACGCGGCGTACGGAATCGGTGCGATGACGGAGAGCGTGCGCGCGCGGATCTATCCGGAGGTGCGGTTCGGCGGCTTCTCGCGCCGCGACGGCACCGTGGCGTTCTTCACGCGAGTGGCGTCGCTCATCACGCCCACGTCGCGCATCCTCGATTACGGGTGCGGCGTCGGGGCGCACATCGACGCCGACGAGCCGTTCGCCGCCTCGCTGCAGCGGCTCAAAGGGAGGGGCGCCGAGGTGATCGGCGTCGACTTCGATGGCGACGCGGCGTCGAATCCGAACATCGATCGGTTCGTCCCGACCTCGGGTGGCGCCATCCCCCTCGAATCCGGCTCCGTCGATATCTGCGTGAGTCATTGGGGACTCGAGCACTTCGAAGACCCCTCGCAATTCTTCGCCGAGTGCCTGCGCGTCCTCGCGCCTGGAGGATATCTCTGCCTCCGCACGCCGAATCTGCTGCACTACTCGTCGCTCGGCGCGTGGATCGTCCCGTTCCGCTTTCATCACACGTTGCGGCGCATGCTGGGCTACTTCCACACGGAAGCCGACGTGTTCCCGACGCTGTACCGCTGCAACACGCGCGGGCGCCTCGCGCGAACGATGCGGCGACAAGGTTTCGAGGCGGAGGTGATCCGGCACCGCGGCGAATCCCACACGCTCGGCGTCGGCTACGCGGCGGGGCTGGCCGGAGAGCTCATCGAGCGGCTCTCGCCTCCCATCTTCTGGCACGAGCTGCACGCTTTCGGACGAAAGCCGACTGGGTGACGCCGATCGCTTCCAAGCGATCGGCTGCGGCGCAACCGCTTACGGCTTCACGCAGCAACGGCCCGTGTAGTCGATGCGCGTGAGCAACGGCTTCCGGCTGAGCGCGCCGAAGTATTCGTCGACGGCACCGCGTGCGCCTTCCCAGTGACCGTAGTCGTCGATGATCAGCACGCCCTGCGAGATCAGCCTCGGATACAGATGCTCGAGCTCGTGCTTCGTCGATGCGTACCAGTCGGTGTCGAGGCGCAGCAAGGCGATGTTGTCCGGGGCATGCTGCGGAATGGTCGACTCCACCGGGCCGCGCACGAGGTGCACACGCTCCATCGGGTATCCCGTCGCCGCCATGTTTGCCGTGACGTCATCGATCCCGGCGATACACCAGTAGTTGCGGCCTTCCTTCCGTTCGGCGTCCGAGAGCTTCGCGTCGGCGCTCACCCCGGCGTAGGTGCGATCCCGCTCGGTGGGATCGGTCATCCCCTCGAACGTGTCGAAGAGATACAGATCGCGCGTCGTGTCACCCAGCTCGGCGAGCGTCAGCGCTGCCGCGACCATGCTGCCACCGCGCCATACGCCGCACTCGACGAATGAGCCAGGCAATCCGTTCGCGACGACGTATCGCACGGCCTGCGCGAGTGCTGCGATCCGTTCCGGCGACGTCATGGTGAGTGCTCGCACGCGCTCACACAGCGCGACGTCAGCGGCGCTGAAGTCCGGTGGATACGCGACCTGCTGAGCCGCCTGCCAGAGCAGATCGCGACCGCGCTTGCCGAGAAGGCGATTCGTCAGAGTTCGGAGCATCGGAGCCGTAGTAGGGAGGGAGCGTCAGGAGCGTGATCGACAGGTACGTAGGCGTGGATCATGGCCCCGCTGCTCCACGCCGGCGCCGCTCCAGAGGTGTCATCCCGAGCCGGAGCAGCTCGGCATCCCCGACCTCGTACACTCGGCCTGGGAAGGCGCGCTCGATCTGTTCGATCGCCGTGGGAGCGAGCGCGTTCCGGCGCAGCACGATCGGGCTGGCGAGATACGGATCGTTCCGGATGAGGTCTCCACCGTACCACAGGGAATCGCCGTGCACGAGCACGATCGGCTCGGGACGGGACCGAACGTACGCCACGCCCGCGGCAAACGGGCGGACGAATCGTTCCGTCTGTACGAGCCGCAGCGGCAGCTGCACGAACAGCGCGAGTCCGACGCCGGCGAATACCCATCCACGCGCGCGCCGAGCACCGAGAGCCGACACGAGCGCCGGAATCCCCTCGGCCGCGATCAGCGCGAGGCTGCCCAGCACCTGGAACGCATAGCGGTATCCCCACCCGTGTCCCTGGGTGCTCGGAAAGAGCATGAAGAACAACAGCGTGATCACCACACCGATCGCGAGGTCGACGATCACCGGCGGTGATCGCCGCAGCCGCGAGAAGACGAGCAACGCGAGAATGGCCATGAGCGGTGCATCCCACGTGAGCAGCAGCGAGAGGTTCATCCCGTGCAGCAGCACTGTCGCGAGGTCGGGAACCGCGAACACCGTCAGCAGGGAGGTGTCCGGCTGACCCGGCACGTTCGCGCGCGCGTGCCGGAGGAGCGTCAGCCAGAACACCGAGGCCGCACCGTACACGAGCAACGCGGAGCCGAGGCGCCCCCAGCGTCGCTCGCGCAGCAGCCGGAGGAGGAACGGCGCCACGAACAGCGCGTGAGGAAAGGGATTGTGCAGCCCCAGCGCGAGCGCACCCACGAGCAGCGCACCGGCCCACGACCGCCGATCGCCGCGCAGGGCGAGCCACAGCCACGCGACGTTCGCCAGGAGGTGCGCCGGCATCGCGTAGCCGCTCCCCGCCGTCACGATCACTTCGCTCGACGTCGCGAGCAGCGCAACGGCCACCCAGGGCCGCAGCCGTTCGTCCGGCCACATCCGACGTGCCGCCAGCCCGAGCGCGAGCACCGCGAGCCCGGTCAGCAAGGGATTGAGCAGCGTGCCGATCCCGATCGCGACGAACGGCGCCTTCAATAACGCGTACACCGGCAGGTACATCGACCGCCACGTCCCCGAGGCCGCGTCGAAGTTCACGAAGATTGGTGTCAGCGCGGGCCCGATCGACCGCCACGGCCACGGCACCGTCGCCGCGCTCTCCCCCCGGGCGAAGATCCGCGCCTGGAAGTCGACGCTGAACTCGTCCATCGAGAAGACCAGGTCGTGCATCACGAGGTGCGTCGTCGCTACGCCGAGCGCCGTGACCGCGAGCGCAACGGCCCCGAGCTGAGCCAGAGTCGGCCCGCCGTCCTCCCCGGCAGCCGCCGGCGCCTCCGCGTCGTGCCGCGACCGCGCCGCCGCCCACAGCAATGCCAGCGCGAAGGCGAGCAGGAGAAGCTGATGCGGCAGCTCGTGCTGCGCGTAAAGTCGGAAGTAGATGTTCTGCCAACGCGGCCGATCGAGCCCGACGCGCACCACCCACATCCGCGACAGAAGCCCGAATGCGGCAATGACGGCGGTCAGCACCGCCGCGAGACGCAGGACGCGGCGATCGGCGTCCGGCGCTGGTACGTTGGTTGGGGGCACGATCTCGCTGCGAGGGGAGCCGGAGGACGCGCATCGGTGCGGCGGATCCGGCACGGTAAGGACGCCTGAGAGTCCATTGGTGTTACGCTTCAACCCGCCTCCCCCCACCCTCGCCGCGCGGCATATTTCTGGCCTCTAACGGCCTGGACCGCACTGAGCACGTCGGACCTTGGATACCTCCCCCAACGTACGATCCGCTGACGGATGGACCACGCGGCCCGCGACGCGCTACGTCGAGGCCGGCGTCGCCGTCGCCCTTGCCGCGCTTCTGTCGTACGCGCTGCACGAGCAGCTCGTCGCCACCCGCCTCCTCTTGTTCTGGGTCGCGAGTGCCTACGTCGCCTGGCGGGGCGGCCTCTGGCCCGCGTTCCTCTCGGCGCTCCTCGGTGTCCTGTTCGCCAACTACACCGTGACGCATCCGGTCGGCGCCTTCACCCTGCCAACCCTCCCCGAAACGCTCTCCAACATCGTCTACGTCGGCTTCTCCTCCGTCCTCGGCGCCACCTTCGACCGGCTCCGCCGCGCCCGCGCCGAAGCGGAGACGACCGCGCACCAGCTCTCCATCGCCGGCGTCCAGCTGCAGGAGCAGGCGACGGAGCTCGAGCACCAGCTCGACCAGAGCCAGGCAATGGCGACCGAGCTGGAACAGGCCAACGAGCAGCTCAACGACCTCTCCACCGAGCGGGAACAGGCGCGCACGCGGCTCGAGCAGGCGGTGGACGGCATGAGCGACGCCATGCTCGTCTTCGACCCGGAGTGGCGGCTCGTCTTCGTCAACGCGGCCGCTCGCGCTTTCGTGCAGCGGCTCGGCCGCGACGCGGATGCAATGCTCGGCCGCGTCGTGTGGGACGAGTTCCCGCTCCTCGCCGACAGCAACCTGCAGCGGGCGCTTCGCCGCGCCGCCCACGAGCGGACGCCCGTCGAGCACAACGAGCACGATCCGGGACGCGGCCTCTGGCTCCAGGTGCGCGGCGTCCCGACCCCCGAAGGTGGGCTCGCCACCTTCATCCAGGACGTCACTGTCGCGCGCAGCGCGGAGCTCAGCCGCGCGCGCAGCGAGGAGCGCTACCGAGCGCTCGTCGAGGCCAGCACGGTCATGGTGTGGACGGCGGATCCGACCGGCGCGGTGGAAGACATGCCCCTCTGGCGCGACATCACCGGTCAGCAGCGCGACGACGTACGCGGACTCGGCTGGCTCCAGGCCGTCCATCCGGCCGACCGTGATCTGGTGCAGACCAGATGGCACGGAGCGATCGAATCAGCGCGCGCCTTCGAGGCCGATTTTCGCCTCATGCTGCGCAGCGGACGGCCGCGCTGGTTTCACGCCCGGGCCGTGCCCATTCGCGCCGGTGACGAGATCGTCGAATGGGTCGGCGTGTTCGACGACACACACCTCGCGCACGTCGAGGCCGAGCGCCGCCGCGCGGTCGAGCATGCCTTCGGCGTGCTCGGCGCTTCGCTCGATTACGAGTGGACCCTGGCCGCCCTGACGCGACTCCTCGTCCCGGCCCTCGCCGACTACTGCAGCGTCGATCTCGTCGACGCGGACGGGAACATCCGCCGCGTCTCCACGGCGCACGTCGACCCCGAGAAGGAAGACATCGTCCGCCGTCTGTGGGCCAAGTATCCGTACATCTCAACCGATCGCGTCGGCGTCCCCGAGGTCGTTCGCACCGGCCTGCCGCAGGTGGTCACCGCGATCGATCACGCGGAAACGGTGAAGTTCGCGCGCAACCCCGAGCACGCCGCACTGCTCGATGCGCTCGCTCCGCACTCGTACGTGTGTGTTCCGATGGCGGCGCGCGGCCATGTGCTGGGCGCGCTGTCGTTCGTCTTCTCCGACTCCGGGCGCGAGTACGTCGACGCCGACGTGGCCGCCGCGCAGGACATCGCCGTGCGCGCCGCGACGGCGATCGACAATGCGCGCCTCTACGCCGATGCCCAGGCGGGGAACCGCGCCAAGAGCGAGTTCCTCGCGACGATGAGCCACGAGCTCCGCACCCCGCTCAACGCCATCGCCGGCTACGCCGAGCTGATCGCGATGGGTGTCCGCGGCCCCGTGAACGACGAGCAGCTCCGCGATCTCTCGCGCATCCGACAGAACCAGCAGCATCTGCTCGAGATCATCAACGACATTCTCAACTTCAGCCGCATCGAGGCGGGGCACGTCAAGTACACGATCACCCCCGTGCCGGTGAAGGACGTCCTCGATCGAATGGAAGGGATGATCGAGCCGCAGGCGCGCGCCCGCGCGATCGACTACGAGTGTGAGAACGCCGCCGACGGATTGGCGGTCCTCGCCGACCGCGAGAAGCTGGAGCAGGTGCTCATCAACCTGCTCGGCAACGCGATCAAGTTCACGCCGGCAGGGGGGCGGATCGCCCTCTTCAGCGAGCCGGGACCCGACACCGTCCGCATTCACGTGCGCGACACGGGGATCGGGATCGACCCGTCGCAGCTCGCGTCGATCTTCGAGCCCTTCGTTCAGATCGAGCCGTCGCTCACGCGCACCACCGAAGGGGCCGGGCTGGGACTCGCCATCAGCCGCGACCTGGCCCGCGGCATGGGTGGGGACCTGCGCGCCGCGAGCACTCCCGGCGCCGGCTCCACCTTCACCGTCGAGCTACCGCGCGCCTCGGCAGGGCACTAGCTCGTTCTCGTTCAGCTCGGACCCGGCGAACACTTCCTTCGCGCGCTCCACGCCGCGCACGAGCGCGTCCACGTCCGCTTCGTCGTTGTACAGGTAGAACGACGCCCGCGCCGTGGCCGAGACGCCCAGCCGCCGCATCAGCGGCTGCGCGCAGTGCTGCCCCGCGCGGATGCACACGCCGTCCTGGTCCAGCACCGTGGAGAGATCGTGCGGGTGGATGCCCGCCACGCTGAAGCTCACCACACCGCTGCGCTCGGACGGCTTCGGGCCGTAGATGCACACGCCGTCGATTGCGCGGAGCTTCTCCGTCGCCAGCCGCACCAGTGCGCGCTCGTGCTCCAGCACGGAGTCGAGCCCCACGCTGTCCAGATAGTCGCACGCGGCGGCGAGGCCGACCGCATCGCCCACGTTCGGTGTTCCCGCCTCGAACTTGTGCGGCAGCGTGGCCCACGTGCTCTCCTCGTCGCGCACGAACTCGATCATGTCGCCCCCGAACTGATAGGGCGGCATCGCTTCGAGGATGGCGCGACGGCCCAGCAGGCCGCCGATCCCCATCGGCCCGCACATCTTGTGGCCGCTGAAGGCGTAGAAGTCCACGTCCAGCGTATCGAAGGCGACGCGCAGATGCGGCGCGCCCTGCGCTCCGTCGCACACGATCAGTGCGCCAACCGCGCGTCCGATTGCCGCGATCCGGTCCACTGGGTTCACGGTGCCGAGCGCGTTCGACACGTGGTTGAACGCCAGCACCTTCGTGCGTGGATTCACCAGCGTGCGAAGCGCGTCGAGGTCGACGCGATGGTCGCTCGTCAACGGACAGACGACGAACCGCGCCCCGCGCGCGATCGCCACCTGCTGCCAGGGGACGAAGTTCGCGTGGTGCTCGAGTGCCGTGACGACGATCTCGTCTCCCTCGCGCAGGTTGGCGTGCCCCCACGCCGACGCGACCAGGTTCAGCGACTCCGTCGTTCCGCGCGTGAACACGAGGCAGTCCGCGTCGGATGCGCCGAGGAACTGTGCCACCCGCCCCCGCGCGGCGTGATAGCGGTCCGTCGCCCGCGCCGAGAGCGCATACGCGCCGCGATGTGGGTTCGCGTTGTCCCGCTCGTAGTACTCGCGCATCGCGTCCAGCACGACGCGCGGCTTCTGCGACGTCGCCGCGGAGTCGAGGTAGTGCAGGTCGGGGTTCGCGGCGAGCAGCGGGAAGTCGGCGCGGCGGGGATTGCGCGTCATGGGATTGGCGAGTGAAAAGACTCGGAGCTGCCGAACTCCGACCGGAGGTGCGCAGCGCCGCAGGGAGGAGTCATGACTCCCATGCGGAACTCCGACTGGAGGTGCGCATCGCAACAGGAAGGAGTCATCATTCGCTCGCAGCTGCGTCGCTGCGCAGCGCCGCCTGGAGCACGTGCCAGGGCATGCTGGCGCACTTCACGCGAATCGGGAACCGCGCCACACCGGCGAAGGCGGCAAGCTCGCCCAGCGCCCGCGCTTCCTGCTCGCTCGGCCGCACCTTGCCCGTCACGAGGGAGTGGAACTGCTCGAACAGCTTGTCGACGTCTGCGCGCGACTTCCCCTTCACGCTCTGCGTCATGATCGACGCCGCCGCCCGCGATACCGCACAGCCCGCGCTCGTGAAGCGGACGTCCTCGATCCGGTCGTCCGCCACCCGGAGCTCGACCCGCACCTCGTCGCCACAGGAAGGGTTCCGCCCCTCGGCGCTGCGGTTCGCTTCGTCGAGCGAGCCGTAGTTCTTCGGCCGGCGGTTGTGGTCGAGGATGATCGACTGGTAGAGCTCCTGGAGGTCCGACATCGCTCGGCTAGTGCTCGGTGTAGCGCTGCAGCGTCGCCGCCTCGAGCGCCTCGCGCACCTCGACCTGCTCGATCGTCTCCAGCACGTCGGCGGCGAACGCGTACGTCAGCAGCTCACGCGCGGTGCGCGCGTCGATCCCGCGGCTCTTCATGTAGAAAAGCGACGTCTCGTCGAGTCGGCCCACCGTCGCGCCGTGCGTGCACTTCACGTCGTCGGCGAAGATCTCGAGCTGCGGCTTCGTGTCGATCTGCGCCTTCTCGGAGAGGAGCAGGGTGTTGTTCGTCTGCTTTCCGTCCGTCTTCTGCGCTGCCGGGTGCACGAACACCTTGCCGTTGAACACGCCGTGCGCCGAGCCGTCGAGGATCCCCTTGTAGTGCTCGCGGCTGTAGCAGTTCGGCTCCACGTGCTCGATCCGCGTCTGGTGGTCGATGTGCTGCTCGCCGTCGCCCAGATAGAGCCCGTTGAGCGTCGCACCGCATCCCTCGCCGCGCAGCTCCGTGTAGATGTTCGTCCGCGACAGCGCCGCGCCCGTCGCGAAGCTGAACTGCACGAGATGGCTGTCGCGCGCCTGCCGCACGTCCACCGTGCCGACGTGATACGCCTGCGCCGACTCGCGCTGCAGCTTGAGGTGCGTCAGCGTCGCGCCGTCGCCCACGACCACCTCGGTGACGACGTTCGTGAAGTACGCGCCATCGCCGAGTCCTGCGTACGACTCGATCACCGTCGCCTTCGCGGACCGGTCCAGCACGATCAGGTTGTGCGGCTGCGACGTACCCGCACCCGCGCTCGGATCGCTCACGAACAGCAGGTGGATCGGCCGCGCGACTTCGACCTCGCGTCCGACGTGCAGCACCGCGCCGTCGTCGAGGAACGCGGTGTTGAGCGCCGTGAACGTCTGCCCCTCGTACGCTGCGACCTTGCCCAGGTACTGCTCGACGAGCAGCGGCAGCTCCTCGTACGCGCGCGTCAGCGGCACGAGGGTCACGCCGTCGGGCAGCCCTTTCGTGCTCGACAGCGAGGCGTCGTACCGGCCGTTCACGAACACCAGCGTGTGCCAGTCCGTCGCGCCGAAGGTGAGCGGCTCGAGCTGCGCCGCGGTCACCCGATGTGCCGGCGGGGCGAGCAGGTCGAACTCACGCTCGGCGATCGGTGCGACCGAGGTGAAGTGCCAGTCTTCGTTCTTCGTCGTGGGGAAGCCCAGCGCCTCGAACCGCGTGATCGCCGACAGGCGCAGCGAGCGCGCCCAGTCGGGCGCGGCCGAGCCGCCGTTCGAGGCGAGCTGCTCGAATCCCTTCAGATACGACTCGATCACGCCACCGCCCCTTCGAGCAGCCAGTCGTAGCCCTTCTCCTCGAGCTCGAGCGCCAGCTCCTTTCCGCCCGAACGGACGATGCGCCCGCCCGCGAGCACGTGCACGAAGTCGGGCACGATGTAGTTCAGCAGCCGCTGGTAGTGCGTCACGACGATCGTCGCGTTGTCCGGACGCTTCAGCGAGTTCACGCCGTTGGCCACGATGCGCAGCGCGTCGATGTCCAGGCCGGAATCCGTCTCGTCCAGCACGGCCAGCTTCGGCTCCAGCACCGCCATCTGCAGAATCTCGTTGCGCTTCTTCTCGCCACCCGAGAACCCGGTGTTCACGGAGCGCGACAGCATCGCCGGATCCATCTCCACCAGCTTCATCCGCTCGTCCATCAGATCGGCGAAGCTCATCGGGTCGATCTCCTCCTCGCCGCGCGCCTTGCGGATCTCGTTGTACGCCGCGCGGAGGAAGTACGCGTTGCTCACGCCGGGGATCTCCACCGGATACTGGAACGCGAGGAAGATCCCCTGCTGCGCCCGGACCTCCGGGTCCATCGCGAGCAGGTCTTCGCCCTCATAGGTCACCGTGCCGGCCGTCACCTCGTACGCCGGATGTCCCGCGAGCACCTGCGCCAGCGTGCTCTTCCCCGAGCCGTTCGGTCCCATCACGGCATGGACCTCCCCGGCGTTCACCGTGAGGTCGATCCCGCGCAGGATTTCCTTGTCGCCCGCGGTGGCGTGGAGGTTCTTTATCTCGAGCATGTCCCTGATTTGCGTGATTGCGTGTGTACGTGACCCGTCATCGGCGTCCGCGTGTCGTGCGATTCGCTTTGCGCGACCCTCATTCCGGGAGCCAGTATGCCAGTCGCGGTACTCGGTACCGAGTACTCACTACTGGGAGTGGCAGTGCTCCGTCAGCCGACGGACCCTTCCAGCGTAATACCAAGGAGTTGCTGCGCTTCTAAGGCAAACTCCATCGGCAGCTCCTTGAACACTTCCTTGCAGAAGCCGCTCACGATCATGCTCACGGCCTGCTCGGCGCTGAGCCCGCGCTGCTTCAGGTAGAAGATCTGGTCCTCGCCGATCTTCGACGTGGACGCCTCGTGCTCCACCTGCGCCGTGTTGTTGCCCACCTCGATGTACGGGAAGGTGTGCGCGCCGCATTCGTTGCCGACCAGCATCGAGTCGCACTGCGTGTAGTTCCGCGCCCCCACCGCCTTCGGCATCACCTTCACCTGGCCGCGGTAGCTGTTCTGCCCGTGGCCCGCCGAGATCCCCTTGCTCACGATGTTCGACTTCGTGTTGCGGCCGATGTGGATCATCTTCGTCCCCGTATCGGCCTGTTGGCGGTTGTTGACAACTGCCACGCTATAAAACTCGCCGGTCGAATTGTCGCCCTGCAGGATCACGCTCGGATACTTCCACGTGATCGCCGAGCCCGTCTCGACCTGCGTCCAGGAGATCTTCGAGTTCGCGCCGACGCACTTGCCGCGCTTCGTCACGAAATTGTAGATGCCGCCCTGACCCTCCTTGTCGCCGGCATACCAGTTCTGCACCGTCGAGTACTTGATCGTCGCATCCTTCAGCGCGACGAGCTCGACCACCGCGGCATGCAGCTGGCTCGTCGACCGCTTGGGCGCCGTGCACCCCTCGAGGTAGCTCACGTACGACCCCTCGTCGGCCACGATCAGCGTCCGCTCGAACTGTCCCGTTCCCTCCGAGTTGATCCGGAAGTACGTCGACAGCTCCATCGGGCAGCGCACGCCCTTCGGCACGTACACGAACGAGCCGTCGCTGAACACCGCCGCGTTGAGCGCGGCGAAGAAGTTGTCCGAGTGCGGCACCACGGAGCCCAGGTACTTCTGCACGAGCTCGGGATGCTCGCGCACCGCCTCGCCCAGCGAGCAGAAGATGATTCCGTGCGCCTTCAGCTCCTCCTTCATCGTCGTGCCGACGCTGACGGAGTCGAAGATCGCGTCCACCGCCACGCCGGAGAGGAACTTCTGCTCGGCGAGCGGGATCCCCAGCTTCTCGTACGTCCGCAGCAGCTCCGGATCGACGTCGTCGAGCGACTGGAGCGGCTTCACCGAACGCGGTGCCGAGTAGTACGACTGCGACTGATAGTCCAGCGGCCCGTACTTCACGTTCGGCCAGTGCGGCTCCTTCATCGTCAGCCAGCGCTTGTATGCGCGCAGTCTCCACTCGAGCAGCCACGCCGGCTCCTCTTTCTTCCCGGAGATCAATCTGACCACGGCTTCGCTGAGACCCGGCGGGAGCGTGTCCGTCTCCACGTCGGTGACGAACCCGTACGCGTACTCACGGTTGACGAGGGTCTCGATCGAGCTACTCATGACTGCTCTCCGGCGCGATGTTGGCTGTCGTCGCCGCGCGCATTTCCGCGCCTCGGCCATCCCTCGCGCGGCGGTGGCGTCACGCGCACTCGCGAGCGTACGACGATACAAGACTAAAGTAGTCGGTATTTATCTCGGAGTCAAATAGTCTGGATTTGGTCTAACGCTATGTGGATCAAAGTCTTAGCCCAATAGACAATGCCCTCCTCTCCCACCTCTCGCTCCACCGCCGACCACTACCGCTGGGGTGAGGGCTGCGATGGCTGGCACCTCGTCCGAGCTGTCGCACTCAGCGTCATCGAGGAGCGCATGCCCCCGGGCGCACGCGAGGCACGCCACCGCCATACCACCGCACGACAGTTCTTCTTCGTGCTCGCCGGCGAGCTCACCATGGAGGTCGACGGCACCCGGCATCGCCTCACCCCTCGAACGGGCATCGAGATCGCGCCCGGCGCCGCGCATCAGGCCATCAACGAGAGCGACGTGGATACGGAGTTCCTCGTCGTCTCCACCCCACCGAGCCACGGCGACCGCATCGCCGCGGACGCCTAGCTCGCTGTTTCCGTTCTTCGCCCGAGACGCAGGCTCACCGCTGAACCGCTCGCCGCTGACCGCTCGCCGCTCTCGATCTCGTTGCTGACTGCTCGCCGCTGCGTTTGGCTCGCCGCTCCCCGCTCGCCGTTCGTCCCACCTGATGGCAGATTGTCCACCGACGTGACCTCCTCTCCCTCACCGTCTCTCGCCCTCGACCGGCACATGGCCACCCGCTATGTGCAGCCCCTGCGTGAGGGCGGCTCGCTCCCGGCCGTCGTCGACACCGACAGCGGCGGCCTGTTCGTCGTGAAGTTCCGCGGCGCAGGGCAGGGAGCAAAGGTCCTCGTCGCCGAGCTCAT
>JAEKKK010000098.1 GCA_019510405.1 Gemmatimonadota bacterium
CCCCTGCATAGAGGAGCGCGCCACATCCCTCGCACATCTCGAGCGCCCCGGTGGCGGCCATGGCGGCGCGGCGCTGCGTCGGGATTGCCGTGTCACATGCACTGCACGACGGCCCTCGCAGGGGAAACACCGTCTCGGCGCGGCGGCGCGTGCGGACCTTGTCGTACTTGGCGAGCAGTGCACGGGGGACGGATCGGGCGCTGGCGTCGCGCTTCTCCCGGGCCTGGGCGATCTGGCTCAGGATCTCGCCGCGCTCGGCCTCGAGCGCCTTGCGCGCGTCCGACTGTCGGTGCTCGACGTCGGCGAGCGCCGCCTGCAGATCGGCGACGTGGCGGCGCATCTCGGTGATGCGTCCGTTGATCTGCGCCGCATCGCGCTCGCTGTCGTCCACCATGCGCTTGGTCTGCTCGAGCTGGACCATCGCCGCGTTGGCCTCGCGCGGCGTCGTCACACTCTCGTAGGCGCGCTGGCTGCGCTCGACGAGCTGCCGGTTGGAGTCGACGCGGTGCATGGCGTCCCGGTGTCGTGCTTCCTCCACCGCCACGGCGGCGCTGGCGCGATCGTGCTCCTGGGCGGCGCGAGCGCGCTCCTTCTCGAGGGCGTCGAGCCTGGGTGCGAGTGAAGCGAGCTTCGCCTCGAGTTCGTAGATCTCCAGATCATCGCGTTGAACTTCGAGCAGCGATTGGACGTCGGGGTGCATGGCTTCCGAGGTATGGTCGACGGAGTGATCCGGGGTCAGTACAGATGATAACGCAGCGGCGGGCAGATCATCGAAACTGCTTCCACGAACGACCGCCCAGTCGACGCAGCTCGGCGGTCAGGTTCATCTTCTCGCGAGTCAGTTGATCCTTCTCCTCTGAATTCGCCAGCGGCAGCTCGCGATCGATCTCGCTCATCCGCTCGGCGAGCTGGCGCTCGTGCAGGAGCGCAAGGCTGCCGGAGACGGTCTCGTCAGCGTGGTCGAGACCACCCGGCTCGTCCAGCAGCTCCTGCATCACTTCCACCGACTCCTGATCGAGCCGCTCGGCCAGTGCTTCAGGGCCCGAGTCGGCGCCGAGAGCGACCATCGTCGCGAAGATGCGTCCCAGCTCGGGGTCGCGGAAGTCGTCCGCGCCCACCCGCTCCACGACCTGCTCGAAGTACGATGGTCTATGCAGCAGGACGCGAACCAGTTCCCGCTCCGCGCCGAGCGCGCGTTCCCCTGACAGCCGGCGCCGATCTCCGCGACGGACGCGGCGCACGTCGGGCGGGGGAACGGGTTGTCCGCGCTGCTCCCGCGCGTCTCGCTCGGGGCCGCTGGCAGCGGGTGCGCGTTCGGGCCTCACCGATCGCGTGCGCGGAGCGAGCGCCAGCTCCCGCTCGAGCATCTCGCGCGAGACGCCGGCGGCAGCGCTCGCGTGCCCGAGATACAGATCGCGGGTGAGCGGATCGGTGGTCGCGCGCAGCGTCGGCAGCAGACGATCGAGCGCCTGGCGCTTGCGACGGAGGTCGGCGAACCAGCCGCCGCGCTCGAGGATCTGGATCTTGCGCTCGAACACGTCGATGGACGACGCGAGCTGGGTCTCGAGGCCGCGCGCGCCGTGCGTGCGCACGAAGGTGTCCGGATCCTCCCCCTCGGGGAGCGTCACCACCTGCACCGCGGCGCCCTGCCTGAGCAGCTCGTCGCCGGAGCGGAAGGTCGCCTTGAGGCCGGCCTTGTCCGAGTCGTACAGGAGGAACACGCGATCGGTGTAGCGGCGAATGAGCTTCGCCTGCTCCTCGGTGAGCGCCGTGCCCATCGGGGCGACGACCGACTCGACCCCCGCGTCGATGAGACGCAGCACATCGAAGTAGCCTTCGACGACGAGCATGCGCTCGTCGCGCCGCGCCGCCTGCTTCGCCCAGTTCAAGCCGTACAGCAGGCGCCCCTTGCTGAAGATCGCGGACTCGGCGGAGTTGAGATACTTCGGCTCTCCCGGACCGAGCAGCCGGCCGCCGAATCCGACGATGCGATTCGACACGTCGTAGATCGGGAACATCAGGCGGCCGCGGAAGCGCGGGCGCGGCTCGGCGCCTTCGTCCGGCGCCACGACGAGCCCCGCGGCGATCATGCGCGCTTCGTCGAAGCCGAGCGTGGTGAGATACCCTCGCATCAGACCGATCTCGCGCGGCGCGAAGCCGAGGCCGATGCGCTCGGCCAGCTGGCGGCTCACCCCGCGCTCCTCGAGGTACGCGCGGGCGTCGCGACCGAGGTCGTCGTCCCAGAGCATGCGACGGAAGTACTCGGCCGCCACTCCGTTGATCTCCCACAGCGGATCGCGCTCGTCCTTCTGCTCGGCGCGGCGGCTCTGCGTCTCGACGACCTCGATGCCCGACTTCTCGGCCACCATCTTCACGGCGGTCGGCCAGTCGACGCCAAGGCGCTTCGTGAGGAAGTTGAAGACGTCTCCGCCCTCGTGACACACGAAGCAGTAGTACATCGCCTTCTTCGGCGACACGGAAAAGTTGCGATGGGTGCCCTGGTGAAAGGGACAGGGGCCGCGGTAATCCGTGCCCTGGCGCTTCAGCTCGACGTACTCCCCGATGACGGCGACGATGTCGGCGCTCTCGCGCACGCGCTCGACCGTCTCGTCGGGAATCACGCGAACACCGCGACGGTGACGCCGGCGCCGCCCTCGTTCCACGCACCCATGCGGAACTCGCGCACGCGGGTGTCCTTGCGGAGCATCTCGTTCACGACCTCGCGAAGGGCGCCCGTTCCCTTGCCGTGAATGATGCGCAGGCTCTTGAGGTCCGCGCGCACGGCGCTGTCGAGCGCCTGGAGCACGGCACTCTCCGCCTCGTCGGCGCGCAGCCCGAGCAGGTTGATCTCCGTGCTGACGTGGACCTCCGGCGCATCGCCGATGTAGCTGACGGCTTTCTCCTGCGGCGCGTCGGTGACCTTCAAGGTGGCGAGGGGCACGGTGAGCTTGAGCGAGCCAACCGCCACCACCGCCTCCTTGCCGCGCACGTCGATCACGCGGCCGACCTTGCCGCCGAGGGTACCCACCTCGACGGCGTCGTTGACGGCGATCGGGCCACGCTCGGTGGCGGGAACGCGTCCGCGCTTGCGTTCCACGGCGCGCTCCTCGGCGTCGAGGCGGTCCAGTACGTTCGCTTGCCGGGCGGCCAGGTCCTCGGCGCGGCGGCGCGCGTCGCGTCCCATCTCCTCGATTGCGTCGTCGGCGGCCGCCGCGCCCTTCTTCTTCAGTTCCTTGATCGTGCGCTCGATCTCGGCGCGCGCCTCGAGTACGTACTTGCGCGCTTCCTGGCGGCTCTCCTTCTCGACCGTGCGCTCACGCTCGCGCACGTTGTGCTCGCGCCGCGCCACGTTCGCGATACGCTCGCGCGCGTCGGTCTGCATCGCCGCCGCTTCACGCTCGCGCTCCTCCAACTCCTTCTCCTTGCGCTCGAGCCGCTCGATCAAGGCGGCCATGTCGCGCTCACCCTGCGGGATCCGCTCCTCGGCGCGCGCGACGACCGCCGGCGGAAGGTTCAGCCGCCGCGCGATGCTGATGCCGTACGACCGACCGGGCACGCCCTTGATGAGGCGGTAGGTCGGCGCGAGCTCCACCGCGTCGAACTGCAATGATGCGTTCACCACGGACGGCACCTGCGTCGCAAGCTCCTTGAGCTGGCCGAGGTGCGTGGAGGCGAGCGTCGTGGCGCCGCGCGTCGTGAGCGATTCGAGGATCGCCCAGCCGAGCGCGGCACCCTCCTGCGGATCGGTGCCCGAGCCCAGCTCGTCGATGAGGACGAGCGAATCGCGCGTCGCGAGGCGAAGGATCTCGCTGAGGTTCTTGAGGTGCGCGCTGAAGGTGGAGAGGCTCGCCTCGATCGACTGCTCGTCGCCGATGTCCGCGAGTACGTCGTCGAATACGGGCACGCGGCTCTCGGCGCCCACGGGCGCGGGGATGCCCGCCTGGCTCATCACCGAGAGGAGGCCGATGGCCTTGAGCAGCACCGTCTTGCCGCCGGTATTCGGGCCCGACACGAGCAGGGTGCGCTCCTCGGCGAGGAGGGCGAGGTCGAACGGGACGACGTCGATCCCCTTGGCGAGGAGCAGTGGATGCCGGCCGACGCGGATCTCGAACCCGGCGCGCGCGGGAACGAGCGTCGCCGGCGTACACTGGAACTTCACGGCGTACCGCGCACGCGCGTACAGCGAGTCCAGCTCGGCGAGCGCGTCGAGGCTGTCGAGCATCGCGTCGCGGTGCGGGCGAAGGCGATCGGTGAGCTCGCGCAGGATGCGCTCGACTTCCTCCGTCTCCTCGCTCTCCAGCTCGCGGATGCGGTTGCCGTACTCGATCGCCGCCGGCGGCTCGACGAACAGGGTGCCCCCGGTGCCCGATGCGCCGTGCACGATGCCACCGACCTGACGTACCCCTTCGCGCCGCACGGGGATCACGTAGCGTCCCTCGCGCACGGTGACGGACATGTCCGGGGCGCGATGATGGGACTCGAGTCCGCCCATGACGCGCTCGAGGATGCGAATCAGCTCACCGTGCGAAGCGCGGAGCTCGCGCCGGATGCGACGCAGCGCGGGAGATGCCTCGTCGCGCACGAGGCCGTCCTCGCCGATCGCATGCTCGATTGCCTCTTCCTCCGTACGCGCGACGACCATGCGCTCGACGAACGGCGCGAGCACGGCGCGCAGCACAGCGGGGCGCCGGTCGTCGCGCAGCGCCTCGCGGGTCCGGCGCGCGGAGCGCAGCAGGATGGCGCCCCCAAGCAGCTCGGGCGCGCTCCACATGATGCCGACGACGCGCAGTCGAGCCAGCGCGTCGCCCAGCTCGGGGACCGGCTCGGGGTGCCACGGCAGGTCGCCGCCAAGGAGCCCGCGCACTGCACCGACGCGGCGATGCTCCGCCTCGAGCCAGTCGAGGTCGGACGACGGTGCGAGCGCGCGCATGCGCGCCGCGCCGGGTGCCGACGCGGCGAAGCCCGCGACCAGATCGAGCAGCCGCGGAAACTCGAGGATCCCGAGCGCGTGCGCGTTCATGGGCATCGCTCCTCCCTCCGGCGCTGCGCACCTCCGGTCGGAGTTCCGCATGTCGAGGTCATCGTGCGCATCTCCGCTCGACGAAAAACCCGAACGAGACGCGGCGTCCGTTCGGGTTCACCTGCCTAGTCATCGCTCCTCCCTGCGGCGCTTCGCACCTCCGGTCGGAGTGCTGCAGGTCTGGATTCATTGCTCCTCCCTGCGGCGCTTCGCACCTCCGGTCGGAGTTCCGCGTCTCCGCCATTGTCACGCCTGCTTGCTCAGTTCCTCGCGCGCGATGGCGTTGATCGTGCTGCCCTCGGCGCGTCCCTTGAACTGCGGGAGCACCTTGCCCATCACCGCGCCGATCTGCGTCGCGCCACCGGCGATCGCGGCGCGCACAGCGGCGCGCAGCTCGTCGTCGCTGACGGCGGCCGGCAGATAGGTCTCCAGGATCGCCACCTCGGCGCGCTCCTTCTCGGCCAGGTCGTCCCGCTTGCCGGCGTACATCTCGATCGACTCGCGCCGGCGCTTGATGCCCTTGCGAAGCACGTCCACGACCTCGTCGTCGGTGAGGTCGCGCCGGAGCTCGATCTTCCGGTTCTTCGCGTCGGAGAAGATGGTGCCGAGCACCAGGGTGCGCGGCTTGTCCTGGGCCTTTCGCGCGGCGTTCAGATCGTTCTGGAGCGTGTCGAACAGTGCCATGTCACGAACGTGAGAGATACTGCAAACTATCCTCGCGAGCGGTCAGCGGGCAACGCGGGTTTGGTGATGGCTCCTTCCGCCAGCGCTTCGCACCTTCGGTCGGAGTGCCGCGTATCTGCGTTATCCTGGAGGCCAGTTCAGCTTGCGGCCGCCGAGCAGGTGCACGTGGAGGTGATGCACCGTCTGCCCCGCGTCCGCGCCGGTATTGATCACCGTGCGGTACCCGCCCTCGGTGAGCCCCTCCGATTCGGCGATCTGCGCCGCGGCGAGCATGACGCGTCCCACCAATTCCGCGTCGCGCGCTTCGCCGAGCGATGCGACGTGCACGCGGGGGATGACGAGAACGTGCGTCGGCGCCTTGGGATCGATGTCGCGGAAGGCGACGGTGTGGTCGTCCTCCCGCACGATCCGGGCGGGAATCTCGCCACGCACGATGCGGCAGAAGAGGCAGGAGTCGCTCATGTGGTCTTCAGCAGTGCTCGAGTGAGAGCGAGTGCCGCGATGGCCGCGGTCTCGAATCGGAGGACGTTGGTCCCGAGCGACGCACCGCGCCAGCCACCGTCCTCAAACGCCTCGCGTTCCTCGGGCTCCAATCCGCCCTCGGGTCCGAGCGCCAGCACCACCGGAGCGTGTGCGCTGGCGAGGATATCCGGCATGGGCAGGCCGCGCTCGTCGAGAAGGATCGCGCCGCCGGTGGCGACGGGAGGGATGGCGACGGTCGCGTCGCACTCCGGGAGGATCTGGGGAAGCCAGGCGTCACCGCTTTGCTCGAGCGCGGAGACCATGCGCGCCCGGAGCTTCTGCGTGAACGCCGCACCCTCGCCCCGCGGGTTGACACTTCGCGACCGCCGGTAGATCACGCTGCGCCATGCCGAGACGCCGAGCTCCACCGACTTCTCGGCGAGGAACAACATGCGGTCCCGATCGCCGACGGGAGCCCAGAGCTCGACGTACGGACGTGCACGCACCAGATCCGTCGTCGAAACGTCGCACTCGATGACGAGCTCGCGCTTGCTGACACTCTCGATGTGACCGTGTGCGCGGCGGCCGTCGCCGCTGGTGAGGCGCACGACATCGCCGACGGCGAGCCGGCGCACCGTCGCATGATGCGCGGCGGCCTCGTCGAGCGCGACGCGCCGTTCCCAGGCGCCGGGCGCATAGAAGGTCGCTACGGACGCGCGACTCGAACGGTCCACCACGTTCCCTCGACGTCTTCGGCCACGACGCGCCAGCCACCGGCATTCAGCGCATCGAGCATCAGGGGGCGTTCCTCCACGAGGATCCCGCTGAGGATCGCTTCGCCATCGGCGCTCAGCGCACCGGCGATCCGCGGCAGGAGCTCGAGCAGCACGGACGACAGGATGTTCGCGAGCACGACGCGCACCGGTGCGACGAGCGGGAGGAGCACGCCGGCATCGCCCTCGAGCACGGTGACATGGCCGGCAACGCCGTTCCGCACGACGTTCTCGTTCGCGTTCGCGATGGAGTCGTGGTCCAGCTCGATCGCGAAGACCTGCTCTGCCCCGAGCTTCGCGGCGGCGATGGAGAGCACGGCGCTGCCGGCGCCGAGGTCGGCGACGCGATCGCCCGCGCGCAGCAATGCAGGAAGCAGGCGGACGACCCCGCGCGTCGTCTGATGCTCGCCGGTGCCGAACGCCATCTCCGGCTCGATGACGATCGTGCGCGCGGGGTCGCGTCCGTCGGCAAGCCAGGGCGGAACGATGGCGAGCTGTCCCAGCTCGTGCGCTCCGACTCCCTTCTTCCACTCCTCGGCCCAGTCGACCTCGGGCACGAGTGTCGTGCTCACGATGGCCTCGGGCACCGCGCCGCGCAGGTGCGCGACGACGGCGGCCGCATCGACGTCGTCGGGAAAGTGGGTGACGAGCTCCTCTCCGGACTCCTGCACGCCCTGCGAGCCCAGCTCGAACAACGCGGCGAGAGCGGCCTCGCGCGCGCTGCCGGCACTGACCCGCACGGCGAGCCAGCTCACGCGCCCAGCGCTTCCTTCATCTTCGCCCAGAAGCCCTTGCCACGATCGGCGGGCACGGTCTGCTGCACCTTCGCCAGCCGCTCGATCAACTGCTCTTCCTCCGCGGAGAGCTTCTCCGGTGTCCAGAGCTGGACGCGCACGTGCAGATCGCCCGTACCGCCGGAGTTCACGCGCGCGAGCCCGCGGCCACGGAGGTGAAAGAGCTGGCCGCTCTGCGTGCCGGCGGGGATCTGGAGCGCCATCGTCGAGGTGACGGTCGGCACCTCGATCGTCGCGCCGAGCACGAGCTGCGGGTACGTGACGAGCACCTCGGTGTAGAGATCCTCCCCATCGCGCTCGAATCGCGAATCGTCGGCGACGTCGAACACGACGTGCACGTCGCCGCGCTCGCCGCCGCGCTGCGCCGCGTTGCCGACGCCACGCATCGTCATGTACTGCCCGGTGGCGACGCCCGGCGGGATGGCGACCTTGATCGTCTTCTCGCCCCGAATGCGTCCGTCGCCCTTACACTTCTTGCACTGCGACTCGATGATCTGCCCGTCGCCCTTGCAGGTGGGACAGGGCGCCACGGTGACGAACTGGCCGAAGAAGGAGCGCTGCGCGCGCCGCACCTCGCCCTGGCCGGCGCAGGTCGGACACACCTGTGCCTTGCTGCCCGGCTCGGCGCCGCTGCCGTTGCAGCGGTCGCATGGATCGAGGACCTTCAGCGTGATCTGCTTCTCGACGCCGGTCGCGACCTCGGCGAGGGTGAGCGGCACGGTGAGCTTGACGTCGGTGCCGGCGCGCGTGCCGCCCGCGCCCTGTCCGCGTCCGAACAGATCCTCGAAGCCGCCGAAGTTGCCGAAGTCGCGCATGAAGATGCCGAGCGCTTCGGAGAGGTCGACGTGGTGATAAGCCCCGCCGCCGCCGCCGCGCAGGCCGGCCTCACCGTAGCGGTCGTACGCCGCGCGCTTCTGTGGATCGCGCAGGACGTCGTACGCTTCGGTGATCTCCTTGAACTTCTCCTCGGCTTCCTTCGCCCCGTTGTTGCGATCGGGGTGATAGGTCATCGCGAGCTTGCGATATGCCTTCTTGATGTCGTCGTCCGACGCGCCTCGTTCGACGCCGAGGACGCTATAAAAATCAGCCATGGTGCGGGGATGTCAGGGGTCGAGCCGCGACGCGTGCCGCCACTCCCATTGCCGGAGTGACGGCAGGTACCGCTCATCTCTCAAAGTAAATCGCTCAGCAAGCGGGAGGTGTGCTGCACGAGCGCGATCACCTTGTCGTAGGGCATGCGCGTCGGGCCGATGACGCCGATCACGCCGGCCAGGGCGCCGGCATGATACTCGGCCGTCACCACGGTGAACTGGTCGAGCCGCGGGTCGCCATGCTCGCCCCCGATCGTGATGCTCACGCCGGGCCGTTCGTCGCCGCTGTGCTTCCGCCGCAGCGCGTCCGCGAGACGGGCCGGCTCCTCGGTGAGCGTGAGGAGGCGACGCAGATTCTCCGCACCGCTGAACTCGGGCTGCTCAGCGAGCAAACTCGCCTGGCCGACGATGACGTTCCCGTCCTCGGCGGGCAGTGCGGCGTCGAAGAGCTGATCGCCTTCCTGCACGAAGATGTTGAGCAACTCGGCCGACGCCGGCTGAGTCTGGGTGTCGCGCAGCCGGTCGGCAAACGAGGCGCGCAGCTCGCGCAGGCTGTGGCCGGCGAGTCGCTCGTTCAGCACCTGCGAGACCTCGATCACCGCAATGTCGGAGAGGGTGCCCGCCACTTCGACGAACACCGTGCGGACGACACCGGCATCGAGCGTGAGGACGAGCAGCAGCCGGTCGCTGCCGACGCGCACGAGCTCCAGGCGGCGCAGCACGCTCGCATCGAGGCGAGGACCGAGCGCGACGCCGAGCTCCTGCGTGAGCACGCCGAGACTCTGAGCAGCGCGGCGCAGGATGTTCTCGATCGTGGAATGGCTGGCGGCGATCTGCTCGCGAAGCCGCTCACGCTCCGAGGCGACGATGGCCCCGGCGGGCGAATTCAGCAGCGAATCGACGTAGACACGATACGCCTTATCGGTCGGAACGCGGCCTGCGGACGTATGTGGGTGCGAGAGAAACCCCTTCTCCTCGAGGTCGCTCATCGTGTTGCGAATCGTCGCGGGCGAGACGCCAAGTCCATGGCGACGCGCGAGCACGCGCGAGCCGGCGGGCTCGGCGGTCTGGACGTACGTCTGAATGACCGCCTCGAGTACTCGGCGCTCCCGCGGCGTGAGCTCGTCTGAAGTGGCCATAGGTAAGAGCAAATATCCTAACGACTTCGGCTATGCGTCAAGGCGGCGGCGAGAGCATCCAGCCGCAGCCAGCCGAGGGCGGTGCAGCGCAGACGGTCGTCAGCGCCGATGGTCACCCACTGGGCGACTTCCCATCGGCCCACGAAGTCACGCTCCCCTTCTTCCAAGGGCAGGCCCGCGTCCGTCCACAAACCGAGATACACGGACTCGGCCAATCGGTTCTGCTCAGTCAGCTGTTCGTCGCCGCCGATGGGGTCGCGCCGCTGCGCGAGCGCGTCGCGCCAGTCGACGTAGTGGCGCAGGTTCCACCGCCTGGTACGCCCGTCGAAGCCGTGGGCGGCAGGCCCGAGTCCGACGTAGGGCACGCCGCGCCAGTACGACGCGTTGTGCCGCGATCGCCTTCCGGGGTGGGCGTAGTTCGACACTTCGTAGTGCTCGAGCCCGGCCGCGGTGAGCGCTTCGTGCGCCGTCAGATATTCGGCCTCGTACCCTTCCTCGCCGCGCTCGATCGCTTTGCCGCGCGAGACCCACCGGCCGAGCGGCGTGTTCTGCTCGATCGTGAGGCCGTAGAGCGACACGTGGTCCGGCTCGAGGGTGAGCAGCCGGTCGAGGTCCGCGGTGAAGTCGCGCCGCAGCTCCGCGGGGAGCGCGAAGATGAGATCGAGCGAGAGATTGCCGATGCCGGCGGCCCGCGCGGCGGCGACGGCGCGCTCGATTCCGGCGCCTTCATGGGTGCGGTGCATCCAGGCGAGCACGGCGTCGTCGAACGATTGCGAGCCGATGGAGAGCCGGTTGACTCCCGCCTCGAGCCACGCGTCGACTGCTTCCGCCGTGATGTCGTCGGGGTTCGCCTCGATCGTGACTTCTGCGCCGGCCGCGAGCGGGAACCGCGCCCGAACCATCTCGAGGGCCCGTGCGACTCCGGCACCGCCCAGCAGCGATGGAGTGCCGCCGCCGAAGTAGATCGTGTCCACGTCGGTCGGAGAATCCTCCGCTCGCGCTGAGTGCGCGGAGTCAGGCTCGGAAGTCTGACTCCCGCCACGCTGACCCTTTTGAGTCTGACCCCACTGAGTCTGACCCCGGTCGGGGAAGCGGAGGGTGAGTTCGGATTCGAGGGCGGTCAGGTACTCGGCGACCGGGACGGTACGCCGCACCGCGATGGAGAAGTCGCAGTACGAGCAGCGGCGCGCGCAGAAGGGGACGTGGACGTAGACGTGGCGGGGCACGCCGAAATATCGCACGAATCACAGCCGCCGGATCTCTCCGCTCAATGCGCACTCGACGAGGCCGCGCAGCTCGAGCGCGCTCACCGCGGCCATGGCTTCGTGCGCCGGGAGTCGGGCGCGCGAAGAGAGCGTATCCAGGTCGGCGTGTCCGGCGGCGAGCGCATCCCACAGCGCGCGCTCACTGCCCTCGGCGGGCAGATCGCGCACCCGTGCCGGCGCCGTGAGGCCGAGGAGGGCCAGCGCGTCCGCGACGGAAGCGATGAAGCAGGCGCCGTCGCGCAGCAGCTCGTTGCTCCCCTGCGCCTGCGGGATGTCGATCGGACCGGGAACGGCGGCGACGGTGCGATTGAGGTCGAGCGCGTGCGCGGCGGTGATCAGCGCGCCGCTCTTGACGCCGGCCTCCACAACGACCGTAACGCGAGCCAGCGCGGCGATGATGCGGTTACGGCGTGGGAAGGATCCGCCGTGCGCCGCGAGGGAGGGCGGCAGCTCGCTGAGCACCAGCCCTCGCACACCGATGTCCTGCTGGAGTGCCGCGTGCCCCTTCGGATAGGCGACGTCGAGGCCGGTGCCGAGCACGGCGCAGGTCGCGCCGTCGACATCGAGCGCAGCGCGATGGGCGGCGACGTCCACGCCGCGTGCGAGGCCGCTGATGACGCACGCGCCTCCGCGTGCGAGCGCGCGGGCCAGCTCGCGCGCGACGCGTTCCGCATACGCCGTCGCCCGCCGCGTGCCGACGATGGCGACGCAGGGGCGATCGAGGAGCGCGAGCTCTCCGCGCGCCCACAGGGTGCGAGGAGGGTCGGGCAGATCGCGCAGCGCGGCGGGATAGCGTGGATCGTCGCGATGCAGCTCCACGTCAGGGCAGCTCGACGTCCTTCACCGGCTGCACGACGGCCTTGCGCATGTCGAGCAGCCGCCGCCACCACGCGAGCTTCAGGGCATCGAGACCGCTGCGCGCCGCCGCGCTGATGGCATACACCCCGAACGCTTCGGGGGCTTCGATGGGGGGCGGTTCGTCCTCACCGAGCAGGTCCATCTTGGTGAACACGACGCAGTGCGGCTTCTCGCTCAACTCGGTGGAATACTGTGCGATCTCGGTGCGGAGCTGATCGTACTCGAGCTGCCAGTCGAGGGCGTCGATGGGAATGAGGAAGGCGAGCAGGCGCGTGCGCTCGATGTGCCGCAGGAACTGCAAGCCCAGCCCCTTGCCCTCGTGCGCGCCCTCGATGATGCCCGGAATGTCCGCCACGACGAAGGTGCGGCTGTCGCTCAGCTGGACGACGCCGAGGTTCGGCGCGAGCGTGGTGAACGGATAGTCGCCGATCTTTGGCGTCGCGGCGCTGACGACGGAAAGGAGCGTGGATTTGCCGGCGTTCGGCTGACCCACGAGACCGACGTCGGCGATGAGCTTGAGCTCCAGCTCGAGCGCGACGGCCTCGCCGTCCTCGCCGGGCTGCCACTCGCGCGGGCTGCGATGCACCGAGGTGGCGAACCAGGTGTTGCCCTTGCCGCCGCGGCCGCCGTGCGCGACGACGACGGTGTCGCCGTCCTCGAGCACCTCGGTGATCACGTCCCCCGTGTCGTGGTTGCGGATGACGGTGCCGGGGGGCACGGGGAGCACGATGTCGCTCCCGGAACGCCCGGTCTTGTTGGAGCCGCTGCCATGCGCGCCGCTCTCGGCTTGCCAGGCATCGCGGTAGGTGTAGTCGAGCAGCGTGGACAGGTTGCTGTCGGCGCGAATGATCACGTCTCCTCCCTTGCCGCCGTCACCGCCATCGGGGCCGCCCAGGGGCGTGAACTTCTCGCGGCGGAAGGAGACGATCCCCGATCCGCCATTTCCCGCGGTGACGCGTACGATGACGCGGTCGATGAACATCCCGATGATCCGGCGAAAGTAGGGGAAAGCGGCGTCGCGCCATCAGCGATCGCGCGCGGTCGCAATCGAAGCCGCGCGCGGAGAAAGCTACTTGCCGAGGACCCGCGCGAGCAGCAGATGTGCCGATCGAGCACGCTCGGCGCCGATCAGCTCGGCGACCGCCTCGATGGCCGCAGTGAGCACCTCGGGATCGACGCCGACATTCAGTGCTCC
>JAEKKK010000099.1 GCA_019510405.1 Gemmatimonadota bacterium
ATGTCGCCCGTGGTGAAGAGGATCCCCTGCAGCACCTCGCGCCACTGCGGCTTCTTCCGCAGCAGGAACTCCAGATCCATCCCGAAGTGCTTCATCTCCTCGTGCTGCGCGTTCTTCATGATCGCCTTCGCCTGGCGGTCCTTCTCGAGCGAGAGGCGCTGCTCGTACCACCCGATCGCTTCGGCCTCCTCGATCAGGGAGGTGATCATGCGCGCGAAGGTGCGCGTCTCCGCCGAGAGCTCCTCGGGGGGCTCGTGATACTGGTCGAATCCCATGGTACGATGTGGGGCGAGAGGATGAACGAAACGGAAGTCGGCGTCATGGGAAGGAGTGTGCCACTCCGGCGCAGGTCGCCGACCAGGATCAGGTGTCCCGACTCTGCCCGCCGCCGCGCACGACCTTCGCCGTCGTGACGAGCTGGCCGACGTGGCGCTGGGTATGCTCGGCGGCGTGGAAGAGCAGGCCGAGCACGGTGGAGGGGAGTCGCCCACGTCCCACCTCGCGCGGCTCGAGCAGCGTGGCGGGATCGGTCGCGCGGATCTGCGCGAGCGCATGCTCCACGGCCGCATCGAAGTCGGCGACGAGCGCTTCCTGGATGCCGACGCGCTCCTCGGACTTTCCCTCCGCCTTGAGCGCATGGAGCTGTGTCGTGGAGAGCTGCTCGCCGCGCGCGTAGGTGAAGAGCCGGTCGAGGCTGCCGATGGCGTGGCGGACGTGATAGCCGGCCGACGCCGCGCCGCCGGGCGTCGCCCAGAGCTCGCTGTCGGAGAGCGTCGGCACCGTCGCGCGGACCTCGAGGCGACACTGCAGCAGACCGTGGGCGACGGGCTGAAGGAGTGGCGCGACGTCGGGGAGCGCGCCGCGCAGCCAGACTTCGGGTTCGGACATGGGCGGGGATGCGGGGATGCGGAAATGCGGGGATGCGGAACGAGCCGGGCATGCGTGCGGCTCTCTATATTACCGCCGCGGCGAAAATCATTGATCGCCGTGACTCTCCGCCAACCCGCAAGCAGGAGACCATGGTCTGGGAAGAACGCTGGCATCCGCTCCGCCGCGAGTGGGTGATCGTCTCGTCGCACCGCAACGACCGCCCCTGGCTCGGCGAGACCGTCGGGGAAGGGAATGAGCCGACGCCGGCGTACGTCCCGGATTGCTACCTGTGCCCGCGGAACGCGCGCATCTCGGGCGCGCGGAATCCCGACTACACGTCGGTGTACGTGTTCGACAACGACCATCCGTGCGTCGGGCCGAAGTCGCCGGAGCTGCCCGCGCCGGCGCCCGCGTTCTACCAGAGCCGCCGCGCCGACGGGATGGCGCGCGTCGTCTGCTACACGCCGCGCCACGACCTCACCCTCGCCGAGCTGTCGCACGGCGAGATCGTGCGGCTGCTCGAGACGTTCCGCGATCAGTATCTCGAGCTCGGCGCGCGTCCGGAGGTGCGACACGTGCTCTCGTTCGAGAACAAGGGCGAGGTCGTCGGGGTGAGCAACCCGCACCCGCACGCGCAGATCTACGCGACGAACTTCGTCTTCCGCGCGATCGAGGTGGAGGCGCAGGCGGCGGCGGACCATATCGCCGAGCATGGGCGTGCGCTGTTCCGCGACGTGATCGCCGCGGAGGAGGAGGACGGGCGCCGGCTCATCGTGCAGCATGGCGATGCGCTCTCGTTCGTGCCGTACTTCGCGCGTTATCCATACGAGACGTACATCGCGCCGCGCGAGTCGCACCAGAGTCTGGCCGGCATGTCCGGCGGCGAGCTGGCGGATCTCGCCGAGGTGTTGCGCCGCACGCTGGTGCGGATGGACAACCTGTGGCGTATGTCGTTTCCGTACGTGATGATGCTGCACCAAGCACCGACCGACGGCGCAGCGTACCCCGGATTCCACTTCTACATCCAGATCCAACCGCCGCTCCGGAAGCCGGGGCTGCTCAAGTACCTCGGCGGGCCGGAGCTCGGTGGCGGCAACTTTCTCAACGACACGGCGCCGGAGGAGAAGGCGGCGGAGCTGCGCGCGGTATCGGAGACGCACTATCGTGCGCGCTGACGCGCAGCGGCTGCTGCCGGCGATCCTCGCGCTGCACGATCGCATCCGCGCGAGCGTGGTGGACGCGTTCACCGCGCAGGGGCGCGAGTCGATGAGCGACGTCGCCGGCGACGACGATGCGGGGGACACGATCTACGCCGTCGATCGCGTGAGCGAGGAGACCCTCGTCGCCGGCCTGGAGGAAGTGGCGCGCGACGAGCCGCTCGTGCTCGTGGCGGAGGGGCTGCCGGAAGAGGGGCTCGTGCTGCCGCATGGTGCAGCGGAGCGCGACTGCCGGTGGCGGCTGCTCGTCGATCCGATCGACGGCACGCGCGGGCTGATGTATCAGAAGCGGCCGGCATGGATCCTCACCGGCGTCGCGCCGAACCGTGGCGCCGACACTCGGCTGCGCGACATCGAGCTCGCCGTGCAGACGGAGATCCCGCTCGTGAAGCAGCACCTGTGCGACCAGCTCTGGGCGGTGCGCGGCGAAGGCGTCGAAGCGACGCGCCTCGATCGGGTGAGCGGGCGCACGGAGCCGCTGTCGCTGCGGCCGTCGCGCGCCGACACGATCGCGCACGGCTTCGCGTCGGTGAGCCGCTTCTTTCCCGGCGCGCGCGACGTGCTGGCGGCGATCGACGACGAGGTGGCGAGCGTGGTGCTCGGGCCGCCGGTGAAGGGAAAGGCGGCGTGCTTCGAGGACCAGTACATCTCGACCGGCGGCCAGCTGTACGAGCTGATGATCGGCCACGACCGCTACGTCGCCGACTTGCGTCCACTGCTCGAGGGCGTGCTCTCCGACCGCGGGCTGCCGCATCCCCTCTGCTGTCATCCGTACGACCTGTGCACGATCCTCATCGCCGAGGAGCTCGGGCTATCGATCACTGGCCCGACGGGCGTGCCGCTCGACGCGCCGCTGGACCTCGCGAGCGACGTCGCGTGGATCGGCTACGCGAACGACGCGCTGCGCCGCACCGTGGAGCCCGCGCTGCTCGAGGCGCTGCGGCGGCGCGGGCTGCTGCCCCCGGTGTGAGGCGCGCGATGACGCCACGCACGCTCGCCGAAGTGCTCGCGTCGCCCGACGGGGCGTTCGTCGCGCCGGTGCTGGAGCGACTGCGCGCGCTGCGCGACGGGAGCGACGCGGCCGTGCGCGACTTCCTGCGCGGCGACGAGCCGCTGTTCGTCGCGCGCGCGCCGGGCCGGCTCGACGTGATGGGTGGGATCGCCGACTACAGCGGCTCGCTCGTGCTCCAGCTCCCGCTCGAGGTGGCGACGACGGCGATCGTGCAGCCGAGCACCGAGCGGACGATCGAGCTGATGTCGCTGCGGCCGCGCTCGGGCCGCGCGGCGCATTACTCAGTGGCGCTGGACGCGTTGCTGGAAGGTGCACTGCGCGATCCGGAAAAGCTGCGGGCCCGCGTGACGGCGCGCCGCGACGACAAGTGGGCGGCGTACGTGCTCGGCGTCGTGCACGCGTGTCTCGTGCGGCCGGGTGCGGAGGCGCGCGCGAGCGCCGGCGGCTTCCGCATGCTCATCCTCTCCGACGTGCCGGAAGGGAAGGGCGTGAGCTCGTCGGCGGCGCTGGAGGTGGCGAGCCTCGCCGCGGTCGCGGCGCGCTACGGCGTCGAGATGCGCGACGAAGCGATCGCCATCGCGAGCCAGTGGGCGGAGAATCACGTCGCCGGCGCGCCGTGCGGGATCATGGATCAGATGACCAGTGCGTGCGGGCACCGCGACCGGCTGCTGCGGCTCCTCTGCCAGCCCGACATCGTGGAAGGGCACGTCGCCATCCCGGAGGGGTGGCGCTTCTACGGGATCGATTCAGGGATCCGGCACGCCGTGACCGGCTCCGACTACGGCACCGTGCGCACCGCCGCCTTCATGGGATACCGCATCATCGCCGAGGCCGCAGGGCTACCGGCGACGATCGACGCGTCGAACGTGCGCGAGGTGGACACGCGGTGGCATGGCTACCTGGCGAACATCACGCCGATCGAGCTCGAGTCGCGGTTCGCGGCGCACCTTCCCGAGTGGATGACCGGCGAGGAGTTCCTCGCCCGGTTCGGCGGGATCACCGACGTCGTGACGCGCGTGCAGCCTTCCTCGCGTTATCCCGTGCGTCAGGCGACGGCGCACCCGGTGTACGAGCACGCGCGCGTCACGCGGTTCGCGACGCTGCTCGACGAGCTGGGCGCGAATGGCGCGCCGGTGGCGCGCGAGATGGGCGCGCTGATGGGTGAGTCGCACGCGAGCTACTCGGCCTGCGGTCTGGGGAGCGACGGGACGGACCGGCTGGTGGAGCTGGTGACGCGCGCCGGCCCGACCCACGGGCTGTTCGGCGCAAAGATCACGGGCGGCGGGAGCGGCGGCACGGTGGCGATCCTGGGCCGCGACTCGGCCGAGTCGGAGATCCGAGCGATCGCCCGCGAGTACGAGGCGGAAACCGGCCGCGAGGCGTTCGTGTTCGCGCGGTCTGGCCCGGGACTGATCGCCGCGACCGACGGTCGGATCGACTGAGCATGAAAGGCGTCGGGGTCAGACTCGCTGGGAGTAGACGGGGTCAGAGTCTGTACTCTGACCCCGTCTACTCTGACCCCCGCGTCTGACCCCGAGCTTCGGCACTCCTCCGTGATTTGGGTCACATCGCCCCGTGACCCCAGAGCTCGCTAGGACGTCCCCCTAATGACGCCGCCCGGACTGGTGCGGCTTTCCTTACGGAGGTTCGTCAGATGAGAGCTCGCACGCTTCCCGATGGAACGCTCGTGATCTCGTACGCCGCGTGGCTGGAGCTGTTCAGCGCGATCGCCCTGATGGGGATCGCCGCCTGGGCGTTGCTCGATCCGACCGTCAGCCACCGCGTGGCCGGATGGGTGTGCGCCGGCCTGGCGCTGCTCCTCTTTGCGCTCTACGAGCGGAGTGTGTTCGAATTCCATCCGGGTGAGGGACGCGTGATCTGGTCGCGCGTCCGGCTCCTGCGCCGCCGGACCGGCATCATGCCGTACGACGCGCTAGACGCGGTGGCCGTCGAGACGGAGTACGGGCCGCCCTATCTGCACCGCCTCGCCCTGGTGACGTCGGCCGGCCGGGTCCCGCTCACGAGCGCCTACGACGACGCGCACGAGCGTGTCGCCGCGCTCGGTCGCGCGATCCAGGCGGCCGTGCGGCCGCATCACGATCTGCCGATCAGGACATGAGGGGATGAGGGGATGAGGGGATGAGGGGATGCGACACGGCCTCGGGAGGCAGAAGCTTCCCGGGGCCGTCTCTCATTCCCCCATTTCCCCATTCCCTCACTCCCTTCTAAAACACCTTCTTCTGCAGCCGCTTCACGTTGAACTTCGCCGTATCGGCGATCGCCATGACGGTCATTACCCCGGCCTGCACCGGGTCGGTGACGACGAGATCCGCCGCGTCCGGGACACTGCCGGCCATGTTCAGGCTCACGACCAGGAGTCCGAGGGCGCGGACTTCGCGCACCGCCTTCTCGATCTCGCCGCCCATCAGGGAGCCGGCGAGCACGATGGCGAACGCGCGCGGCAATCTCGCCACGGCGCGCACCGCGTCGGCGAGCTGCTGCTCGCCGACGAGCGGGATGGTGTCGACCGAGATGCGCTCGCCGCGGATGTTGTGCCGGTCAGCCTCGGAGATCGCGCCGATCGCGACCTGCCCGACCTGCGCGCCGCCGCCCATGATGATGATCCGCTTGCCGTAGATCGTCTTGAGGGTGTCCACGAGCTCCACGCCGTGCACGACGTCGAGCTGCTCGAGCGCCAGCACGAGATCCTCGGCGGGGCCGGGCAGGTCGATCTCGAGATAGACCCGATCCTCCTCCGTGCTCTGGCTCGCGATGGCGACGGAGGAGATGTCGCCGCGCTGGTGCGCGATGACGCCGGTGAGCCGGTGAAGGACGCCAGGGCCGGTGGCGGTGCGGACCTGCAGTCCGATGCGTTCGGTCGTCATCGTTGGTTCTGGTGGGATATGCGCTTCACCGCCCCGAAGGCGGCGAAGCAGCCGTTCTTGTGCAGCACGTCCACGTCGGCGAAACCGACGCGGCGCAGCAGGTCGAGCTGGAAGACGAGGGGACGCGGCGTGTCTTCGCGCTCGACGTACGCGTAGACGTGGTCCCGGTACGCCTCGTCGCGCAGCGCGACGAGGTACTCGCCGTAGCGGTGCCACATGATCGTCTGCACGGCGGGAATGGAGTGCTCGATGAAATCGAAGATCCAGAGCGACCCGCCCGGCCGGAGGGCGCGGTGAAAGCTCGCGAGCACCGCCTCCCACTCGCCGTCGGTGCGCAGATGATGGAGCACGGCGGCCGCCGTGATGAGGTCGAACCGCGACTCGCCGAGTGGGAGCTCGCGGACGTCGCCCTGCCAGGTCGTCACGCCGCGCGCCGTCGATTCGCGCAGCCGCGACTCGGCGCGGTCGAGCATCGGGCGACTGAGATCGATGAGGGTGACGTCGAGCCCCGGGAGGGCCTCGAGCATCTTGAGCGCGTAGTTCCCCGCGCCGGCGCCGACGTCCAGCAGGTGGGTCGCTTGCGGCGTGGTGGCCGCGGCGGCGCGCACGATGAGCTCCAGCGCGAGGGGCGCGTCGACGGTGGACGACTGGCCGGTCTCGAGGTTCGAGAACCGCTCGACGTCGGCGTCGAAGCGCCGGCGGATGTCGTCGACGGAGGATTTCATGCCGCAATAAAGCGCGGGCGGTGGCGCGGCGACAACCCGCGCGATTGACAACCGGCATGGGCGTGCCAGTTTCTCGCGATCGCTGACGCGGTTCCGCATCCACTCATCTCCGCATCCCCACCATGCTCCGTCGCGCTGGAATCTTCGCGCTGCTCAGCGCCGCTGCACTCCTCGCGCCCCGCATCGGTGTGGCGCAATCGCCCATCAAGACGGCGGCGGGAAGCCGGATCGAGCGGCTCGACCCCGCGCTCGATGCGCTGATCGATCCCAATGCGCGCGTCGAGCAACTGGCCGAGGGATTCGCCTGGACCGAGGGACCCGTGTGGCGGCGCGACAAGGGCTACCTCCTCTTCAGCGACATCCCGCACAACACGGTGTGGAAGTGGAACGAGGCGGAGGGGCTCTCCATCTACATGCGCCCGGCCGGCTACGCGTTCGGTACCAATCCGCCGGGCCGCGAGCTCGGGACGAACGGGCTGACGTTCGACAAGAGTGGCACGCTGGTCGTCGCCGATCACGGCAATCGCGGCATCTCGCGCTGGAACGACTCGCTGTTCACGCGCACGGTGGTCGTCGACCGCTTCGAGGGGAAGCGGTTCAACAGCCCGAACGATCTCGTGTGGGCGCCGAACGGCGACCTGTATTTCACCGATCCGTCCTACGGACTGCGCGGCCTCAACAAGGATCCCGCCAAGGAGCTGCCGTTCAACGGCGTCTTCCGGCTCTCGGCGAGCGGGCAGCTCAGCGTCGTCACGCGCGACCTCACCTTCCCGAACGGTGTCGGGCTCTCGCCGGATGGCCGCACGCTCTACATCGGCATCTCCGATCCGGAGAACCCGTACATCATGGCGTACGACGTCCCCGCCGACGGCGCGAGCTTCGGGAAGGGGCGCATCTTCATGGATGGACGCGCGCGCGTGCAGCAGAAGCTGCAGGGAAGCTTCGATGGGCTGAAGGTGGACGCGCAGGGGAACGTGTGGTCCACCGGGCCGGGCGGCATCCTCATCATCTCGCCCACCGGCAAGCACCTCGGCACCATCGTGCCGGGCGACGTCGTGGCCAACTGCGCGTTCGGCGACGACGGCTCGACGCTCTACATGACGGTGAACAACAAGCTCATGCGCGTAAAGACGAAGACGAAGGGGCTGGGCTTCTGAGCTCACCGAGGGCGACGAACGCGATCGCGACCGCGAGCGTGATGAGCCCGAGCGCGAGCAGGAGGACGAGCAGTCCCATGCCGGTGACGCGCGCCGCGAGCCAGTAGGCGGGGAGGGCGAGCACCGCGGCACGCGCCATCGTCGCGTAGGCGTGCACGCCCCACATCCGGTGCACGAAGGCGAGCGACGCGAGTGCGCCCATCACGCCGCACACGGTCGTCACCATCGCGGCCCCCTCCGCGCCGAATCGCGGGATCATCACGAGATGCCCGACGATCGCGGTGCCGAGGACGGCGAGGCCGAGCACCGAGACGATGCGCTGCCGGTCGATCGCCGTGATGATCGAGACCGCGACCGACATGATCGCCAGCCCGACGCTGCCGGTGAACAGCAGCGCGAGCAGCGGCCCGGACGCGGCGAACGACGGGCCGAAGATGACGCGCACGATCTCCGACGCGGCGCCGGCAACGATCGCGGCGAGGGGCACGAGGGCGATCGACACCCGCAGCGCGATGTGTCCCACCCGCCGCGCGCGATCCTCGGCGCCATTGCGCCGGTGCCGCGCCAGGGTGGCGAGCAGCAGCGGACCGATCGCCATCGCGAACAGTCCAGGGGGCACGGCGAGATTCTGCGCCGCGGCGTACAGGCCCGCGTCCACCGGGGAGTGACTCAGCGCGGAGAGCGCGAAGAGGTCCACCCGCGAGTAGAGCTGCTGCGACACGCCGTAGATCATGAGCGGCGCGGCGACGCTCCAGAGCATCGCGCGCGTGACGGTCGAGCGGCCGCGCAGCGCGATCGGCTGGCGCCAGCGCGCGACGAGCAGCTCGACGACCGTCGCGCCGACGCTGCCGACGACGGCCCCCATCACGGAGCCCGTCAGCCGCACCAGCGCGACGATGAACACGAGGCGTGAGGTCCATCGTGCGGCGCTCATCGCGGCCACCTCGCGGAAGCGCCCGCGTCCGGTGAGCACGTCGCGGTACGCGCGCGCGAGGTTGAACAGCAGCAGATCGATCGCGAAGACGGCGAGATAGGGTGCGATCGGCGGCGCGCCGAGCAGATGCGCGAACGGCACCGCCGTCGCCGCGACGACGAGCGCCGCCACCGCGCCGATGGCGAGCCGCCAGCGCAGCACGCCGGTCGCGATGGGGCGCCACTCGTCCGCTTCGCTGACGAACTTCACCGCGGCGCGCGCGAGCAGGGTGGTCGTCGTGACGCCGAGCCAGGTGATGAACGTCGCCGCGACGGAGAACTCCCCGTAGCCGTGCGGGCCGAGGGTGCGCGTGAGCACCGCCGCGGTGACGAGGCCCGTGGGGAGCAGGATGAGCTCCGCGGCGAAGCCGAGCACCACGCCGTCGGTGAGACGGAAGTGCGACGGGTGAGCGGTGGCGGGGGCGGCGCTCGACGTCACGCTGGTCGGCGATCGGCGAGGATGGCGCGGACGAACTGCTCGAGCGCGTCGCGCGTCGCGCGCGCGATGTCGGGACTCGCGATGATGCCCTGTGCATCGACGTCGCCGCGCCCGACCGGGATGGTGACCCACGCCTCGCGCACGATGCGTGTGCTCATGACGGTCAGGGTCTCGAGCAGGGAGGCCTGCGCGTAGGTCGACAGCGGCGACGCGTTGAGCGACGCGACGGGCTTGCCGGGGAGCTCGACGCTCGCGACGAGCCAGTCGAGGGCGTTCTTGAGGGAGCCGGGGACGCCGTGCGCGTACTCCGGGCTGCAGAACAGCAGGCCGTCGGCCTCACCGACGCGGCGTCGCAACTCGAGCACGGGAGGCGGTGGGACGTCGAGGTCGTCGTCGGGATTGAAGTGCGGCAGGGAGGCGAGGCCGTCGTAGAGCTCGACGTGCACGTCGTCGGGGGCTACGGACGCGGCGAGGCGCAGGAGCGAGGTGTTGGACGACCGGGCGCGCAGGCTGCCGGAGATGGCGAGGATGTTCAACGCAGCGAACCGATCGCGTTGCTCAGCACAGACGCGGAGTGGTCGAGCGCAGCGCGTTCGTCCGTGGTCATCTTAGGGGAGATGACGTCCACTGCGCCGTCGACGTCGACGACCGTCGGCAGGGAAAGTGCGACGTCGCGCAAACCTAGCGCGCCGGTCTGGACGCGCGAGACGGTGAGCACGCTGCGCTCGCCGCGCAGGGCGGCGCGGAGGAGGGCGGCAGTGGTGAGGCCGATCGCGTGGTTCGTCGCGCCCTTGCGCTTGATGATCTCGTAGGCGGCGGTGCGGACCTCGGTCGCGATCGGCGCTTCGCGGTCGGGGGACCAGCCGGCCCACTCGCGCAGCGGCGTGCCGCCGACGTGCGCGTTCGACCAGAGCACGACCTCGGAGTCGCCGTGCTCGCCGACGACCTGCGCGTGCACCGAATGCGGGTCGACGCGCAGTGCGCGGCCGAGCACCTGACGGAGTCGCGCGGTGTCGAGCATGGTCCCCGTGCCGATGACGCGCTCGCAGGGAATCCCCGAGCTCTTCGCCACGACGTAGGTGAGCACGTCCACCGGGTTCGTGACGACGACGACGAGTCCCTTGTATCCGGAGAACTGCTGCGCGAGAGTGCGCAGCGCGGCGGCGTTGTCGCGCAGCAGGTCGAGGCGCGACTCGCCCGGCTTGCCGTTGCGGCCCGCGGCGACGACGACCGCGTCGGTGTCGAGCATCTCTTGCACCTGCACGGCGCGCACGGTGGTCGTCGTGTAGAACGGAGCGCCGTGCGCGAGATCCATCGCCTCGCCCTCGGCCACCTCGTGCCGAGCGTCGGCGAGGAGGAGCTCACTGGCGAAGCCGGCGTTCAGCACCGACATCGCCACACTCGATCCGACCCAGCCGGTTCCGATCACTCCGACCGAGATCGGCATCAACGCGTCGCTGCCCAGAGGATGCCGCCGAGCAGATGCTCGAGGTACACCGGATCGGTGTAGCTCTCGCTCGTGTGGCCGAGCTCCGTGTAGAAGGCGCGCCCGCCGTCGTACCGGTGATACCACGAGAGGGGATGGAAGTCGCCCATCGTCCCGCCCTGGTACGATTTCTCGTCCAGCGTGAGGAGGATCGTCGCATCGGCCGGGGGCGCGGCGCGGAAGTCGTACCACTCGTCCTGCCGGTTCCAGACGGCGGGGAGACACTTCGTGGCGATGAAGGACCGGTCGCGCACGTCGACGCGCGCATTCTGGATGCGCGGATGCTGCTTGAAGTACGCGCCGACGAGCTGGCCGTACCAGGGCCAGTCGTACTCGGTGTCCGTCGCCGAGTGCACGCCGACGTATCCGCCGCCGGCGCGGATGTAGCGCTCGAAGGCGGCCTGCTGGGCGCTGTCGAGGACGTCGCCCGTGGTGCTCATGAAGACCACGGCGTTGAAGCGCTTCAGGTTCTCGTCGCGGAACTGCTCGGGATCTTCTGTCGCTTCGACCAGGAAGCCGCGGGTCGCGCCGAGGGTGCGGATCGCGGCGATGCCGTCGGGGATGGAGGCGTGGCGGAATCCCTTGGTGCGCGAGAAGACGAGGACCCGTGTGCCCGGCGCCGCGTTGCCGGCGGAGCAGCCGGCCGGTACAGCGTTGGAGGGCTGCTGGCCGTAGACGGGCAGGGCCACGAGCGCGAGCGCGACGGCTGCCGTCGCGAGTCGTGCCGCTGAGCGAGAGCGTGAAGGCGTCATGGGTCAATATAGGCCCGCGCCTCCGGGCTATCGCAATGCGGTGACCGGCGCTCTTATTCCCTCAAATCCTGAATGGCGCGGGGCAGCCTCGTCCTTACCGCACCGATCCGTTCCGACTTCACCCGCTGAACCCACCCATGTCCGCTCCGACTTCGCCCACCAATCCCCCCGTGGCTCCCGAGCGGGCGCCGTCGAGCTATCAGTCTCCAGGCGGCGCGCGCCGGTACGTGCCCGGCCTGCGCTGGTGGATCTGCGGACTGCTGTTCTTCGCGACGACGATCAACTACGTCGACCGGCAGTCGCTGAGCGTCCTCAAGACGATGCTCGAGAAGCAGATGAACTGGAGCGAGGCCGACTACGGCTGGATCCAGTTCGCCTTCACGGCGGCGTATGCGGCGTTCCCGTCGATCGCCGGCCGCGTGATGGACACGGTGGGGGTGAAGGCCGGGCTGGCGATCGCGCTCGTGGCGTGGTCCACTATGTCGATGCTGACGGCGCTCGCGCGCGGCACGATCGGGTTCGCCGTCGCGCGATTCTTCCTTGGCGCGGCGGAGGCGGGAAACTTCCCCGCGTCGATCAAGGCGATCGGGCAGTGGTTCCCGCAGCGCGAGCGCGCCCTCGCCACCGGGTTGTTCAACTCGGGGACGAACGTCGGCGTGATGGTCTCGTTCATCACCGTGATGATCGCCGAGAACTTCGGCTGGCAATTCGCGTTCATCGCCATCGGCGCGATCGGGTTCATCTGGCTGATCTTCTGGCAGACGCTGTATCACCCGCCGGAGCAGCATCCGAAGCTCTCACCGGAAGAGCTGGCGCACATCAAGTCGGACCAGGCGCAGAATCAGGAGAAGCTCAAGCTCCACTGGACGACGCTGCTGCGCTTCAAGCAGATCTGGCCCTTCCTGCTCGGCAAGCTGCTGACCGATCCGGTGTGGTGGTTCTACCTCTACTGGCTCCCTTCGTATCTGGCGAAGGAGCGCGGGCAGAACATCCTCGGCAGCGCGTATCTGCTGACGGCGATCTACACGGCGGCGAGCCTGGGCTCCGTCGCGGGCGGCTGGCTGTCGGGTGCACTGATCAAGCGCGGCTGGCGCATCGCGAGCGCGCGCTATGCGGCGATGGGGATCGCCGCGGTGTGCGCCCCGTTCGCCATCCTCGCCTACTACACGAGCAACTTCACCCTCTGCCTCGTGCTGCTCGGCGTCGTGACCGCGGCGCACCAGGCGTGGTCGGCGAACCTGTTCACGACGTCGACCGATCTGTTCCCCTCGAAGGTCGCGGGCTCCGTCGTCGGGCTTGGTGCAACGACGGGTGGGCTCGGCGGGATGTTCCTCACTTTGTTGGCCGCGATGTCGATCCAGTGGATCGGCAATCAGAGCGCGGTGTTCGTGTGGGCCGGCCTCATGCACCCGCTCAGCCTCCTGATCTTCTGGCTCGTGCTCGGCCGCAACTTCCAGATGGCGGACGTGGACGCCGCGCTCGACACGAACAAGATCTCGAGGCCGTTGGCGACGGCGGGCGCGGTGCTGATCGCGCTCGGGCTGGTCCTGGTCGTGGTGATCTGGCAGAACTGGGAGGTGTGCGTGCAGGCGGCGAAGCTCGCGGGTGCGGCGCAGGCGGCGACGGCGGCGGTCGGCGTGGCGCTCGTGGGGCTAACGCTGCTGTACGCGGGGCTCAGGAAGACGCCGAACGTCGCTGTGAGTTAGAGAGTTGGTGAGTTGGTTGAACGGCCTCGGGACGCTTCGGCGTGCCGGGGCCGTTT
>JAEKKK010000100.1 GCA_019510405.1 Gemmatimonadota bacterium
CGAGCCGACGACCATCGCGAACATGCTGATGATGAACCAGCGGAACTCGCGGTGGCGAAGCGCGGCGTAGGAGTCATGCGGTTGGATCGCCGCGACGTCCGCCGGCGTGGAGCTCTCGACCATGTTCGCACGATAGCGGGGATGCGGGGATGGGGGAATGCGGGAATGCGGCGTGATCGTGCGGCCGGAAACGTGGCCGACTACATTGGGCGCCTATGAATCCGTCGCCCTCATCGCGGCCGTATCTGCAATCGGAGGTCATCCCGGAAACGCCGGGAGCAACCGGGCTGGCGGGAGGTAATACGGAGGCGAGGGACGTCGTGCTCGTACGCGAGATGGCGTCGGGTGACGATCGGGCGCTCGGGACGCTGTACGACAGGTGGCACGCGGTCGTGCACGGCGTGGTCGCCCGGGTGCTGCGGCAGCCGGACGACATCGAGGACGTCGTCGAAGAGACGTTCTGGCAGGCGTGGCGACAGGCGTCGCGGTTCGACCCGGCGCGTGGGGCGGTGCAGACCTGGTTGCTCACCATCGCGCGAAGTCGCGCTCTCGATCGCGCGCGCGCGCTGCGCCGCCGGCGTGAGAGTCCGATCGAGGGGGACGACGGGGAGGTCGTGGTGGAGCAGGCTGCCGCAAGCGATCCGGGACTCGATGCCGAGGCGACGGAACGGCGGCAGATCGTGACGGCGGCGCTCTCACAGCTGCCGGCAGAGCAGCGTCAGGCGCTGGAGCTCGGGTACTACGGTGGATTGAGTCAATCGGAGATCGCCGAACGAACAGGCCAACCGCTCGGCACGGTGAAGACGAGGATGAGGCTGGCGATGCAGAAGCTGCGAAGTCAGCTACAGATCCTTCACAGCGAAGGTGGGCCATGACCGACGGCATGACACACGAAGCGGCGAGCGAGGCGCTCGAAGCGCTCGCGCTCGACGCACTGGACGCGTCGGAGCGCGCGGAAGTGCTCGCGCACGTCGCGGGTTGTGCCGAATGTCAGCGGGAGCTGGCGGCGCTCGAGCGCACGTCGAACGAGCTCGCGCTCGCGGCCGCACCCTTGGCGATGGCGCCCGCGCAGCGAGATCGGATCAGGGCGCGGCTGCTGGCGCGTGCGGGGGCGGAGCGGGCGGTGGCGGAGCGGGCATTCGCCGAGCAGCGCGCCGAGTCGTCGGGACCGGCGCGTCCGTCGGAGGTCGTCACGCTCCGGGCGCCGCGGCGAGGGATGGGAACGTCGGCGTGGATGGCGATGGCGGCAGGGCTCGTCGCGATCGTGGGGATGGGCGGGTACATGAGCGCGCGCCGCGAGCGCGATGCGTTGCGTGCGTCGCTGCAAGCGGCGCAGGCGGAGCGCGGTGTGCGGCTGGCGGCGGTGGACTCGCTGCGGGCGACGCTCGAGGACAAGGATCGCATGATCGCGAACCTCACCGGGGCGCAGGTCGCCGTGATGACGATGGCGTCGCAGAGTCCCACCTCGCCGACGGGGCGGATGTTCTGGGATCAGGCGCACAATGCGTGGACGCTCGTGGCGCACCGGGTCCCGATGCCGAAGTCCGGCCGCACGTATCAGCTGTGGCTCGTGACGCCGACGGCGAAGATCAACGCGGGCACCTTCATGCCGAAGCCGGACGGCGAGGTAATGGTGCGGGCAACGATGGCCATGCCCACGGACTCGCTCGCCGCGGTGGCGGTGACGGACGAGCCGATGGGGGGAAGCGCGCAGCCGACGACGGCGCCGATGATGGTGGCGACAGCGCGATGAGCTGCGGGGAGGAGGGGATGCGGAGATGCGGAGATGCGGCTGTGGCTAAGTGCCTATTTGCCAGTCACTTATGGTGGAGCGCGGCCGGGAACTGGCGGTGGTGTTTCGGGTAATATTCGGGTATATTCCGAGTGTGCCCGATGATGGGCAATGGTGTGTCAATCGCATGGATTGGGAGCAGGACCATGAAGGAACTGAAGATCGACATCGATGCCGTTGGGGGCGTCGATCTGGAGCGGCTGGGGCGGAGTCTCCTGCTGCATGGAGAGCGGGTGGGTGACGGCCGGTATCACGTTACCGGGGGGGATCACGATCACTGGGTGGATCTCTACACCACCTCGCACCCGCGATGCGACTGCGGCGACCATCTGTGGCGCGAGCAGATCTGCAAGCACATCCTCGCGGCGCTGCTGCGTGAAGGGCACGACCGTGTAGTCGAAGCGCTGGGGCGGCTGTTCCAGCGGATCCAGCCCGAGCGCGGGCGCGGCAAAGCGGCGTAGCACGACGATGCTCGAGCGCAGCGGACTCACAATCCACTGCGCTCGAGCCGGCGGGGTGGGCGTCGTTCTTGCCGCCCGCGATGCATCATGGCGGTACGACGCAGGTCGAACGCTCGAACGCTTTCGTCCAACACGGGCGCGGAAAAGCTTCCGTTCGACATCGACGAAGTGATGCGGCGCATCCGCGCCGCGGTCGCCGATGTGCCGGATGCGGCGATGTTCGCGCTGCGCGATCTCGGCTACGGTTCGCTGTTCCAGCAGCTCGTGGCGTGCATCATCTCGATCCGCACGACGGACGAGGTATCGCTGCCGACGGCGCTCGCGCTGCTGTCACAGGCACCGGCACCGGCCGACGTCGCGGCGTTGGACGTCGCCGACATCGACGCGGCGATCCGGTCGGCCACGTTCCATGGGCCGAAGGCGGCGCAGATCCACGCCATCGCGAAACGTGCGATCGAGGAGTTCGACGGTGAGCTGCCGGCGGATGCGGAGGTGCTGCAGTCGTTCGCGGGGGTGGGACCGAAGTGCGCGAACCTCGCGCTCGGCGTCGCGCGCAACGTCCCGCGCATCAGCGTGGACGTGCACGTGTGGCGCGTCGTGAATCGGTGGGGCTACGTCGAGGGGCGCACGCCGGAAGCGACGCTGCGCGCGCTGGAGCGCGTGCTGCCGAAGCGCTACTGGATCGAGATCAACCGGCGGCTCGTGCCGTTCGGAAAGCACATCTGCACGGGCGTGCGTCCCAAGTGCTCGACCTGTCCCGTGCTGGCGTACTGCCGGCAGGTGGGAGTAACGGAGCACAGGTGAGGGGATGCGGGGATGTGGGGATGCGAGGATGCGGGAGCACGTAGCGTGCAGCGTGCTCCCGCGTTGCGCAGCTACCGCGACGCGTGCTCGCGACTGCGCTTCTTCGCGCTCATTTCCGTCTGCTGCTCTTCTTCGTGCTGCTCCTCTTCGCGCTGCTTCTCTTCGTACCGCTTTTCTTCGAGGTGCGCTTGCGTGGCACTTTCGCGCCGGCTTCGCGCGCTTCGCTGAGGCCGATGGCGATGGCCTGCTCGCGGCTCTTCACCTTCGGGTGACGACCCTTGCCACTCTTGAGCGTGCCCGCTTTGCGCTTGTGCATCGCGCGCTTCACGCTCTTGCCTGCGGCCTTGCCGTACTTGCGCGTGCTCGATTTTTTGGCGGCCATGCTTCACTCTCCGCGTACGGGTGAATGCTGCTCGTACCGCGGCGCGCGCCCCGGCGCGCGCTTGCACGCCGAGGCCGCAACGACTGTTCCAGAGCGACGTCAACCGGTCGGAGATGCGGCGGGCGTCGATGCCGCCGGCGCAGCTCCCGTCTGCGCGCCGAGCTGCGCGACGACCGCGCCTTCCACGGGCGCAGGGGCTTCGTGCAGGATGCTCGGCGCTCCACGACGACGCGCGAGCACGATCGAGGCCTCGAGCGTCGCCATGCAGAACGACGCCCAGGCGAGTCCGACGATGATCCCTCCGAGCACATCGGAGGGATAGTGGACGCCGAGGTAGAGTCGCGTCGTGCAGATGAGCGCGACCAATACGACGGCGGTGGCGAGCGTGATGGCGCGCGACCAGCCGTGCTTCTGCAGGCGGGCGAGCAGATAGGCGACGGTGCCGTAGACGACCGTCGCGCTCATCGCGTGGCCGGAGGGGAAGGACGAGCTGGCGGCGTGCGTCTGCCACTCGAACACGCTGGGGCGCGCGCGATCGAAGGAGAGCTTGAGCACGTTGTTGAGGACGATGTTCCCCGCGGTGGCGGCGAGGAGCAGCTGCGCGGAGATCTTGTGCTCCGTATGCCAGAGAAACGCCGCGGTGACGCCGACGATCGTCAGCACGACGACGCCCGTGCCGAGCGGGGTGATCTCCGTCATGATGGTGGTGAGCGCCGGCGTGTGATGCGCAGCGAGCCACTGGAGCGCCGCGACGTCGAACTGCTGCGTGTAGCCCTTCTTCACCCATTCGCCGAGCTCGGCGAACGCGAGCGTGCCGGCGACGGCAATGATGATCCCGGCGAGCAGGAAGATGCCGAGGGTGACGTAGAACTTCTCGGCGTGGCCGCCCATCCGCCGCAGGCCGCGGAAGACGAGGTTCCAGAAGAACTCGAGACGCCCACGCGCTCCAGTGCGGCGCTCCGAGACCGCGAGGACGGAGGGTGGAAGGGCCTGGTCGGGGGCGTCGGGGGCGTCTGGCTCGGGCATACGCGAAAATGCTTTCAAGACGCGCGCCCGATGGAGGCGGGATGTCCCTCCGGAATGCGGTCGCAGGCTCTGGCTTGAGTGAAGGGGTTACGGGCGGTTAAGTTCAGGGTTCGGCGCCGTGGCCAAGTGGTAAGGCGGCAGACTGCAAATCTGCTACTCGTCGGTTCGATTCCGACCGGCGCCTCTGGATAGACTGAAGTAGAACCGTGGACCATGCACCGAGCGCCCCGTCCATCGCGGGGCGCTTGCCTTTTTGCACCTCGAGCGGCGAGGGGCGGCCCTACGCGACGCCGGTACTACGCGCAGCCATCTCCGCGTGGAGACCAACGAGGCGAACACTCAGTCGAGCCGCCTCCCTGCGCGCGTCGAATCGTTCGACGATCGTCTGGCGCGCCGCTGCTCTGCGCGCGATCGCGAGGTCGGGGCGCCGCACCACTTCGTCCATCGCCTGATACAGCGCGGCCGGGTCGGATGTGGGAACGAGCCAGCCGTTCTCACCATCGCGAACGAGCTCGCTCTGACCACCGGCGCTCGTCGTGACGACCGGCAGACCAACCGCCATCGCCTCCATCGTCGCGTTCGAGAGACCTTCCAGCCGGCTAGGCTGCACGTACGCGTCCGCTGCCTGCAGGAACGTCACGACTCGATCCGACGCAGTCTGGCCGCGCAATTGAGCGCCGTCGCCCGCAATGCGGGAAAACTCCCGTGCGATCTGCCAGCGCGGGGCCGGGCCCAGAACGATCAGTCTCCAATGCGGGTGTTCCGCCGAAAAGCGGCGCCATGCGTGCGCGAGATCGAGCACGCCTTTGTGCTCCGCGATGGTCGCGCAGCAAAGGAAGTACTCGAGGTGTGGCGAGAAGCCGAGCCGGCGCCTCGTGCGCTCGCGATCGAGAGCAGGCCGGAACACGGTGTGGTCGCAACCGTTCCTCGCCACGCGCGCGCGCGAGCCGTCGGCCGGGAGCAGCTCGATGAGCCTCGATCGCAGGTGCTCGCAGTTGGCCAGCAGCAGGTCGGCGCCCTCGATCACGCGCTCGACATAGGTGCGACAATGAGGATGCACCGTCTGCCATCGATGCGTCTCACTACCCCGGGCGATCGCTGCCACCGGCCATCCGAAGCGCTCGCGCAGTCCAAGCGCTACGGCGCCGCCCGTCCAGAGCCAATGCGCGTAGACGACGTCGGTGTCCCGATATTCGGGCGTGCGCTCGATGAAGCACGATGCGGCATCGACGATGTCGGGTACGACATCACCGCGATCGTAGCGGCGTTGCGGAAAAAATATGTGCTCGACCCGTACTCCATCCTGCTCACGCTCTCGAACCAGCCACCGCGGGTGGTAGCGGCCCCACGACATGTTGACGAGCGGGCGCGGCAAGCCAGGAACCGCGGGGTGGTAGGCGAGTACCCGCACCGGATGTCCGAGCTGGGCGAGGTTGCGCACCTGTCGATGCACGAAGATCCCTTCGGCGGGATTGCCCGGCCACGGATAGATCGGCGTCACCACCAGGACACTCGGCAGGCGCTCGCCCTGGATCTCGCGCGGTTTCCGCTCGCGTGTCCAGTCGGTTCTCAGGCCGATGCCGTTAGAGATAGTGCGGAGGATGTGAGACCGCGGCTCGACACTCATGGTGAGTACGAAGAGGAACTGCAATCGCCGCTATTGCATGGTTGAGACCGCAGCGGCAGTCGGCAGTCGACTACTCTCCGATGTTCTCGGATCGGACGTGGGGCAAACCGTCCCGGACGTTTTGATCGTTCGACCGCCACACCGAGTGCGCTCAATGACGCACTGAAGAAAGGCCAATGGTCGGTCGAGCGCGCGGTGGGCAGTCTGCAGTCCTGCGAGCCGCGCTCACTCATGAGACTGGACCTGCTCGACTTCTTTCCGATCTGGGTGACGACGCTCCTGATCGCCGGGCTGCTGCTCGTCGCGTGCGATCTGGCGTATCGACACGCTCGACGGAAGGGAGATACCGAGAAGTCGGACGAGGGACACGTGCTCTCCGCCATGCTCGCGCTGCTCGGGCTTCTCGTGGGGTTCACCTTCTCCATCGCCGTGAGTCGGCACGAGCTGCGCCGCACGCTGGTGGTGGACGAGGCGAACGCGATCGGGACGGAGTATCTGCGCACGCAGATGCTGCCGGAGCCGTATCGCTCGCGGCTGGCGGCGATGCTGCGCAGCTATACCGACGCGCGGCTGGCACTCGCCGATGCCGGAGAGGACTCCGTCGCGATCGGGCGTGCGAACGCAATCACCGACAGCCTCCAACGGGCGATGTGGGCGACGACGGTGGAAGTGGATCCGCTCGTTCAACCCCCGGCGCTCTCGTCGCTGATCGCCGGTGGAATGAACGCGGTCATCGACGTCGCGGCGACGCGCCGAGCCGCGCTCGAGGCGCGCCTCCCCACGATCGCGTTCGGCTCACTGGTGCTCTTCGCAACGGTCGCGGCAGCGATGCTCGGCTTCGTGAGCGGGAGTGGACACCGTCGGTCTCGTGCCGGCGCAATCGTCCTGCTCCTGCTCCTGGGTCTCGCGCTCGGGCTGATCCTCGACATGGATCGGCCGCGCCGAGGCACGATCAAGGTGAGCCAGCAACCCCTGATCGATCTGCAGAGGTCGATGCGGGGGCGGTGAATCGTGAGAGCAGTGGGCTGGGTGGTGGAGAGGGGTCACCGATTGGCGACGTCGTCTCCCCGCACCAGCGCACTCACGCGATCGAACCGGCCGTCCATGTAGTCGCGCGAGACGCGCATGAGATCCGCGCGCGTCTCGCCGACGAAGGGGCCGTGCATCGCGATCGGCCTGTGCTGCGGCTCGCCGGCGTAGAGGACGACGCGCGCACTCTCCCCATTCGATGCGGAGAGCCGGAGCACGCTCGGCTCGTTCGATTCAGGGCGATCGAGCCAGCCGACCTGACCGGTGCGCAGCGGGGTGCCATCGCCCGCGCCGGCGCGCACGGCACCCTCGAGCACGTAGACGAAGCCGTTGTACGACGCGGGAAGCTCCTGCTCGAGCGTCGCGCCCGCGTCGAGCCGGATGTCGACGATGGTCGTCGGGACGTGGCCATGGCTCCGCTCGGCGGCGCGTGCGTCGCCCGAGCTGCCGCTGTAGATGCGCACTTCCACGCCAGCTTCTCGACGCACGGGCGCCAGCTCGCGGGAAACGGTCTCGAGATGGGGCTCGCTCCAGCGCTCCTCCGCTGGAATGGTCATCCAGAGCTGGAGGATGCGCGTGCGGCCCTCGGGCATGGCGTGCTCGTTGTGGATGACGCCGCGGCCGGCGAGCATCCACTGCAGATCCCCTTCGCGGAGCACACCCTCGTCCTGGTCGTGCACGGCGCCCTCGACGAGGAAGGTGGCGATCTCGAAGCCGGCATGGGGATGCTCGCCGCCGATCGGCATGCCCGGAGGCATGTCGACGCGATCGTCCATGAGCACGATGAACGGATCCTGCTCGGCGAAGCGTGCCGGATCGACGACGGGGACCGCGGTGTGGCCCGGGCCGGCGAAGCCCGGCGCGGGAGGGGGCGTGGTGACGGTCCGCGCGATGGTGCGCAGAATGGGATGAGCGTCGGTCACGATCGGGTCCTCAGGCGTTGCCGGACTGCAGGGGCTTCCGGCGGACGAGCAGGTTCGCGAAGCCGCCGACGAACCCGATGGCGAGTGTGGCCACGATCAGCTTCGGCGTCCACAGCGAGGCGAGGCCGAGGAGCGCGTCGAGCGAGTAGATGCCGGGGCCGGCGAGGGCGAGTCCGACCGCGCCGGCAGCATAGAGCAGGGGCAATTCGATGCCATTGGAGGCGGCGAAGAGCCCGTTCTCCCAGTGCACGCTGCCGGCCGCGACGATCATGACGGAGAGCATGAGGGCCGGGCCGATGGGGCCGAGCAAGCCGAAGGCGACGAGCAGTCCGCTGGCGAGCTCGCCTGCCGAGGCAGCGATGGCGAAGAGGCGACCGGGGGCGAAGCCGAGTTGGACGAAGAACTCTCCCGTGGTCTTCAGTCCGTAGCCGCCGAACCAGCCGAACAGCTTCTGGGCACCATGCGCCGCCATGATCAGCCCGAGGACCAGCCGGCCGATGAGCAGTCCGGTGCCGACCATGCGGGGGTCGAGGGTGTAGGTCGCGTCCATGTCGATTCGTCTCCCGGATTCCCTGGGCGGTGACCGCGGTCCGCTGGTCGGCCGAGTGCCGAATCGCGCCTTGGTAACTGAAGCCGCTCAGGTTACGTTTCGTAACTACGAACAACGTATATGGGCTGGTGCGCGGCGAGAAGAACGCACGCGAACGTGCCTCAGTGACACGGGAGTAACCATGGCGACGAAGAGCGCGACGAGACGCACGATGCGCACGAGCACGAAGGCGGAGGCGATCGCACCACCGCCCGAGATCGAGCATACGCCGGCCAATTGCCGCGCCCGCGAGATGCTCGTGCGGGTGGCCGACAAGTGGTCGATGTACGTGATCCACGTGCTGGCCGACGCGGGGCCGCTGCGGTTCAACGAGATCCGCCGGCGGGTGGACGGAGTGAGCCAGCGCATGCTCACCGTGACGCTGCGCGGGCTGGAACGAGACGGACTGGTGCGGCGCGCGATGTACCCCGAGGTGCCGCCGCGGGTGGAGTATTCGCTCACGCCGTTGGGCGGGACGTTGCGCGACATCGTGCGCGAGCTGATCGACTGGTCGGGGCGGCATCTCGCCGAGGTGGACCGTGCGCGGGCGCGCTACGACGAGCGGGCGAAGCAACCGAACTGGGCGACGACCGACGAGAGCGCGTAGCGTCGTCACGCGCCGCGACGTAGTGTTGCCGCCACCCGGCGATGCGGCCGCACACTGACGCGACAATGATGACAACCATCCGGCTGCTGGCGGTGTCCTAGCCTTCGCATTGCCGTCGCCGCACCGTCGCTCTAGCGTATCCCCTTCCGCTAGCCTCGGATCCGTGGGCCGAGCCTCATGAACTACGTCCCCCTGCTCAAGCAGCACTGGCGTCCCGTCGCCGCTGCGTCGCTCCTCATCCTCGCCACGGTGGCGTGGTATGCGTGGCCATCGTCCTCCGCGAGCGCCGACGCGCAGCTGGTCGCGCCGGTGAAGTCGGGGGAGTTCAAGGTGCTGGTGACGACGACCGGTGAGCTGCACGCCCGGAAGTTCGTCCAGGTGACCGGCCCCGCCGGCGCGCAATCCGTCCAGGTCTACCAGACCAAGATCTCGTCGATCGTGCCGGAAGGCACGCTCGTGAAGGAAGGCGACGTGATCGCGGAGCTCGACCGGCAGCCGGTCGCGGCCAAGGTGGCCGACGTGACGCTCAGCCTGCAGAAGGCCCAGGCCGACTTCACGACGGCACAGCTGGACAGTGCGCTCAACCTCGCGCAGGCGCGCGAGGACGTGCGCACGGCGGAGTTCGCGCTGGAGGAGAAGAAGCTGGCGCGCGAGCAGGCGAAGTACGAGGCGCCGACGATCAAGCGGCAGGCCGAGATCGACCTCGAGAAGGCGCAGCGCGCGCTCGAGCAGTCGAAGCGCAACCTGACGACGAAGACGAAGCAGGCGATCGCGAAGATGTCGTCGGTCGGCGCAGATCTGGGGCGCCAGCAGAACAGTCTCAAGAATCTCGAGACCGTGCGAGACCAGTTCTCGGTGCGCGCGCCGGCGCCGGGGATGGTCATCTACGTCCGCGAGTGGAACGGGAAGAAAAAGGGAGTCGGGTCGCAGTGGCAGCCGTGGGATCCGTCCGTTGCGACGCTGCCCGACCTCACGCAGATGGAGTCGGAGACGTACGTGAACGAGGTGGACGTGCGGAAGCTCTCGCTCGGCCAGAAGGTGCAGATCTCCCTCGACGCCGACCCGACGAAGAAGCTGAACGGCACGGTGACGCACATCGCCAATGTCGGCGAGCAGCGTCCCAACCAGGACTCGAAGGTGTTCGAGGTCAAGATCGACATCGCGACGCCCGATACGACGCTGCGGCCAGGGATGACGACCGCGAACGCGATCGAGGTCGCGTCGGTGCAGCGCGCGCTCTCGGTACCGCTCGAGGCGGTGGTGAGCGACGGGGGATTCTCCTACGTCTTCAAGAAGGACGGGCGCAGTGTGGTCCGGCAGATGGTGGAGACGGGCGCGATGAACGACAACGAGATCATCGTGCGGCGTGGTGTCGAAGCGGGCGACCGGGTGCTGCTCACGCCACCCGCCGACCATGCGAGCGTGCAGACCGTCGTCATTCCCGGACTGCAGCCAGTCACGGCGCCCGTCGCGGGCGGCGACACGGCGAAGAACAGCAAGGTGCCGACGCCGGCGCCGCGCCCTGCCGCTGCTCCAGCAGCCGCGCCGGCACCTGCGGCGGTCGCGAAGAAGAACTAGCCATGACGGCGATCCCGGTCGAAGCGATCGCGCCCATCCGGGCGCGCCTTCGCGCGCTGCTGGCGCACGTCGTGTTCAGCAGCGGGATCGCGGCCGAAGCCGTCGCGCACAACAAGCTGCGGGCGAGCCTGACGTCACTCGGCATCCTGTTCGGCGTGGCGTCGGTGATTGCGATGCTCGCGATCGGGAATGGCGCCGAGCAGGAGATCCTCGCGCAGATGAAGCTGCTGGGGGCGAACAACATCGTCGTCACGCCGATCGTCGAGCAGCAGGAGGGAAAGGTCGAGAAGGACGACGGGAAGAAGACGACGAAGCGCTTCTCGCCCGGCCTCTCGGCGCTCGACGCGCAGGCCATCCGCACCGCCATCCCCGCCGTGGGCGCGACGAGCAGCGAGGTCGTCGTCAACAGCGTGATCACGCGCGAGGGGCATCACCGCTCGGGAAAGGTCGTCGGCGTGGACTCGAGCTACTTCGAGGTGATGAACCTCAAGCTCGCGGAGGGAGCCGGCTTCGGGGCGTACCATTACGAGAAGGCGATCCCCGTCGCCGTGATCGGACCCGGGGTGAAGTCGCGGTTCTTCACGACGGAGAACCCGATCGGGCACACGATCAAGCTCGGGAGCCAGTGGCTCACCGTCGTCGGCGTACTGGGTGACCGCAAGGTCTCGAGCGAGTCGGCGAAGCGGCTCGGCATCCGCGACGTGGACATGGACGTGTACGTGCCGCTGTCGACGATGCTGCTGCGATTTCGCAATCGGAGCGAGGTCACCCAGAGCGACATCGAGGTCGCGTCGAAGCAGGACAACTCCGTGGACTCCACGGAGACGGAAGACCAGCGGCTGGAGAAGAAGAACTACCACCAGCTCGACAAGGTCATCGTGCAGGTGGCGCATTCGGCCGACGTGACCGCGGTGGCGGACGTCGTGCGGCGGATGCTGCAGCGGCGGCACAACGACGTGACCGACTTCGAGATCAGCGTGCCCGAGCTCCTGCTCAAACAGGAGCAGCGCACGAAGACGATCCTCAACATCGTGCTGGGCGCGATCGCGTCGATCTCGCTCGTCGTCGGCGGGATCGGGATCATGAACATCATGCTCGCATCGATCCTCGAGCGCATCAAGGAGATCGGCGTGCGGCGCGCGATGGGGGCGACGCAGGGGGAGATCCAGGCGCAGTTCCTCACCGAGGCCGTGATGATCAGCGTGGCCGGCGGGGTGGCCGGCATCATCCTCGGGGTGGTGTTCGCCGCCGCGATCGAGCGCCTGGCCCACATCAGCACCATCGTCTCCGCGCTGTCCGTCGTCTTGGCGTTCGGCGTGTCGGTCGCCGTCGGACTCGTGTTCGGCTTCGTGCCGGCGACGAACGCGGCGAAGCAGGACCCGATCGTCTGTCTGCGCTACGAGTAGCGGTCGCCCATCGTCAGCGTGTCTCCCCGGAAGGATCCCATGCGAGTCGTCGCCGTCTTCCTGTTGTGCTGCTCTCCGCTCGTTGCAGAGGCACAGGCCCATTCGACCGTCACGCTCACGCTGCAGGACGCGATCCTGCGGGCGCGGCAGCAGGGACCGGCGGCGCAGGCGGCGCGCAGCGCGCGGGACGCGGCGCGATGGCGGGACGAGGCGTTCAACGCGCGACTGCTGCCACAGCTTCGGCTGCAGGGCGACGCGGCGAACCTGAACCGGGCGATCAATCCGATCGACCTGCCCGACGGCTCGACGCAGTACATCAGCCAGGCGCACAACACGACGTCGCTCGGGCTCGGGTTCAGCCAGGCGCTCCCGCTGACGGGCGGCACGCTCACCGTCGGGACGCAGATCAGCCGGCTCGACGAGTTCGGGACGCGGAGCTCGCGGTTGTACCAGACGTCGCCGATCCTCGTGCAGCTCGAGCAGCAGCTGTTCCGTCCGCGGCAGATCGTGTGGGACAAGCGGGTGCAGCATCTCGATGCGCGCGTCGCGGAGCAGGCGTATCTCGAGGCGCGCGAGGACGTGGCCCGGGCGACGGCGGATGCGTTCTTCGCCCTCTATGCACAGGACGTCGCGCTGCGCAACGCGTCGAACAACGTGGCGGTGAACGACACGTTGTACACGCTCAACAAGGGGCGATTCGAGGTCGGCAAGATCGGCGAGAACGACCTGCTGAAGAGCGAGCTCGCGCTGCTCCGCGCGCGGTCGGCGGTCGAAGATGCGCGCGTGGCGCGAGCCCGGGCCGAGGCGGCGCTGCGCCGTCAGATCGCGCTGCCGGCGGATGCGGAGCTGACGATCGTGACGCCCGACTCGATCCCGATCGTGGACGCCGACCCGACGCTGGCGGAGAAGGAAGCGCTGCGGAACTCGAGCGTCGTCCAGCAGAACGAGCTGGACGACGTGCAGGCGCGCTACGACGTGGGGCTCGCGAAGGCGAACAGCCGATTCAACGCGACGGTCTCCGCCAGCGCGGGATTCAACCCTCTCGGTGGGGGTCAACCTGCCCATGGCGCAGTGGGGCGCAGGGCGGGCCGGCGTCGAGGCGGCGAAGGCGGCGAACCAGCGCGTGACAACGACCAACAAGATCCGGCGTGACGCGCTGGCCGAGGACGCGCGGTTCTCCGCGCTGCAGCTCCAGCAGGCGCAGCGTACGGTCGTGCTCGCGGCGAAGGCCGACACGGTGGCCGGCAAGCAGTTCGAGGTGGCGCGCAACCGCTACGTCATCGGCAAGATCGCGAACGACGCGCTGTATCTGGCGCAGGGAGAGAAGAACGACGCCGTGCTCGCGTACGTGCAGGCGCTGCGCAACTACTGGATGTCGTACTACTACCTGCGGCGCGTCACGCTGTACGACTTCGCCGAGAAGAAGGAGCTGGTGGACGATCGATAGAGCCGCTGCTACGGTAGCAGCCGGCCGTCCTTCATGCGCAGCGCGATCCGCTTCGTGTTCGTGAAGTCCGCGGCGGGATCACCGGACAACGCGAGGAACGACGCCTCGCAGCCGTCGTCCAGGCAGCCGACGCGGCGCTTCGGGTAGATGGCGCGTGGGGTCGCCTCGCTCCACAGGCGCACCAGCTCGAGCGGAGTGAAGACGCCGAGCGTGGCGAGATACTCGGCCTCCAGGACGGAGTCATCGCGATAGGTGTCGCTGCCGAGGGCGAGGCGCACGCCGGCGGTGCGGAGCACACGGAGATTTCGCGTCGCCAGCGCATCGAACTGTCGGCGGCGGAGACTGTCGGCGCCGTGTGGGTCGAGGGCGAGGACGCCGCCTTCCGTGGTGACGACGACCACGCCGCGTGTGGCGGCGAGCCGCGCGTCCTCTTCTGCTACCTCGTAGGGCGCCGTGTCGGTGAGCTGGGTGTTCTCGTCACCGCGGAAGCCGGGGATGTGGAGGATCTCGTCGACGCCACCGACGAGCGCGTTGTGAAAGTCGCCGCGGGTGTCGATGTGCGCGCCGACGCGGAGTCCGGCGGCGTGCGCCCGCTGCGCGACGGCGGGGACGAGGGCGGGGTCGAGGCCGCGCCAGTTGAAGAACGCGGAGTCGTTGCGGCGGCGCGCGAACTCCTCGGAGTGGACGAGAACGACCTTGATGAAGTCTGGGTGCTGCGCGAGGACGCGCGGCCACTTCCGCTCGAGATCGGGGAGGCTGTCGATGAGCCAGAAGAATGCGCCGTCGCCGTCGGCGGCCGTCATGCTGCCGCGCGCGAGGTTGCGGTTGTAGAGGCCCATCGGATGGCCGCCCGTCGCGGTGAGGAGGCCGTTGGCGAAGGTGACGTCGATGGCGCCGGGCACGTTGACGCGCCCGTGTAGCGAATCGCGGCCTTGGGGAAGATTGCCGGGATTCTGCACGTAGAACACGCCGTCGTGCAGGTAACGCGCGAGAGCCGAGTCGGTGCGGCGCGCTGACGTGAACTCGACGTTGTGGTTGTGCGCCTCGCCAAAGGGTGGGACGATCCACCGTCCGGCGAGGTCGATCACGGAGTCGACGTGCGCGGGGCGCTGGCGCGTGAGGTGTCCTGCGACGACGTAGCGGGTGCTCTGTGCGAATCCGTTGGCGCCAAGCCAGCGGGCGTCGCGAAGCTCGTAGGTGTGTTGCGATGGCGTGCTCGTCGCGCTGGGTGCCGGTGGATGACACGCAGTGAGTGCGATTGCGAGCGCCAAGGCGAAGTGCGGCGAGGTGCAGATCCCTCGGGATGACCGCGGGCTCCGTCCTGCCAAGGG
>JAEKKK010000101.1 GCA_019510405.1 Gemmatimonadota bacterium
GCAGTGAGTGACGCGCTCGAGAGGGTTTCGATCGCGCGAGGTGTCAGCGACCCCAAACTGGAAGAGTCGCCCCGAGTTGTAGAACCCGGCGCTGACATCCTCACCCTGCACGCGGCGCATGCGACCGCGCCGGCGGCGCCCGACGAGCGCGTCGCGCGCCTGGCGATCCGCGAGATCGGCCGGACGTACTTCGTCGCCGTGTCGTCGATCGACTGGATCGAGGGCGCGGACTACTACGCCAAGCTGCACGTCGGCGGCCGCGTGCATCTGCTGCGCGAGCCACTGCGATCGCTCGAGCAGCGCCTCGACCCGACGCGCTTCGCGCGCGTGCACCGCTCGGCGATCGTGAACCTGGCGCGCATCCGCGAGATCCGCGTCGCGGCGCGCGGCGATCACACGCTGGTGCTCGACGACGCGACGCGGCTCCGGCTGACGCGCGGACGCCGGCGCGATCTGGAGGCGCTGATCGAGACCGCTCCGTGAGGAAAGGCGGGAATGCGGGGATGACGAGATGCGACATGGCACGGCCTCGGGAGGCAGACGCTTTCCGAGGCCGCTCGCATTTCCGCATCCCCGCATCGCCGCATCACCTCATTCCCGCCCTCTCCGCGCGTGCAAACTCGCCGCGCTCCCATGGCACTTCCCTGCATCGAACCCCTCACTCGCTGCATCCGCGTGACGAGACGTTCGAGGATTCGGGTGTTCCACGCACTACGGCGCGGCGAACGCCGTCGCACCGCTGTCTCCGCCTGCAAGGAGCTCTCTGATGCGCCGTTCATTCCTTTCGCTCATCACCCTCACCGCCCTCGCGCTGGCGCTCGCGCCGCGCGCGGGGGCACAGGGCACCGTCGGTACGGTGTCGGGCACCATACGCGATCGCGGCTCCGAGCGCCCGCTGGCCGGCGTGCAGGTGCGCGTCGTCGGCACGCAACGCGCCGCGCTCAGCGACGCGACGGGCACCTATCGGATCGCCGGCATCCCGGTCGGCACGGTGCAGCTGTCCGCCCAGCAGATCGGCTACGCACCACAGGCACGCACCGCCACCGTCTCCAGCTCGGGCACGACGGTGGACTTCACGCTCGCGCAGGCGGTCACCACCCTCGATCAGGTCGTCGTCACGGCGACGGGACAGAGCGAGCGGCGGCGTGAGAGCGGCGCGTCCACCTCGACCATCGAATCGACGCAGATCACCACCGCCGCAGTCAGCACCTTCTCCGACGCGCTCAGCTCGCGCGCGCCCGGCGTGGTCGTGCTGCAATCAGCCGGCGAGAGCGGAGCGGGTACTCGCGTGCGCATCCGCGGGTCGAACTCGATCTCGCTCTCGAACGAGCCGTTGCTCATCGTCGACGGCGTGCGGCTCGACAACACGCCGGAGTCGTCGCCGATCGACGTGGGCGGACAGTTCCCGTCGCGCATCAACGACCTGAATCCGGAAGACATCGAGAGCATCGAGGTCATCAAGGGACCGGCCGCCGCCGCCCTTTACGGCACCGCCGCGGCGAACGGCGTGCTCCAGGTGACGACGAAGAAGGGACGCGCCGGCAAGACGCGCTGGGATACCTTTGCCGAGTCGGGCCGGCTCACCGACGTCAACGACTATCCGGAGAACCTCCGCTCGTACGGCCACAACGCGGCGGGTGGGCTGCGCACGAACTGCAACCTGTTCGCCCGCACGATCGGCAGCTGCGTCGCCGTGGACTCGACGATCTCCAACATCCCGATCAAGTCGTCCGGCATCCTGCAGGACGGCAACCGCCGCCTGCTCGGCGCGAGCGTCACGGGTGGCTCGGACGCGGTCACGTATTACATCGCGAGCGAGTACCAGAAGGAGCAGAACGTCGTGCCGAGCAATGGGCTCCAGCGGATGAACATCCGCACGAACCTGCGGTCGCAGCTCGCCCGCTCGCTCGACGCACAGCTCAACATCGGCTTCGTGAACAGCGAGCTGCGGCGCCCGCAGAACGACAACAACTCCTATGGCGTCGTCTCGGCATCGATTCTCGGCAGCGCGGCGAACTGCGCGCCGGGCCAGGCGCAGTTCCACGCCAGTCTGTGCAGCGGCGGCACGGACACGGTGAGCTTCGGCTACTACAACCGCGGCATCAGCCCGTACGATTTCTTCAATCTCGACACGCGCCAGAACGTGCAGCGCCTCACCGGCGGCCTGACGAGCAACTGGACGCCGCTCAGCTGGTTCACCGTGAACGGGACGCTCGGTGCGGACATCAACCATCGCGCCGACACGCAGACGCTCGAGCCCGACCGGCTGCTCGTCGATCAGCCGTCGGCGGAGGGGTATCGTGGCGTCTACAACGCGAACGTCTTCAACTACAGCGGAGCGCTGAACGCGTCGGCGATCTGGGATCCGATGGCGACGCTCAAGCTCACCACCACGCTTGGAAGCCAGTACAGCGACGTGGGCTTCCACCGCACCGACGCGTACGGTGCCAAGCTGCTCGCCGGCAGCGGTTCGCTGGCGGGGACGGCGGCGCGGTTCTCCGTCGGTGAGACGACGAACGACATCCGCACGCTCGGCTTCCTCGGCCGCGAGCAGCTTGCGTGGCGCGACCGCGTGTTCCTCACCGGCTCGGTGCGCAGCGACCGGAACAGCGCGTTCGGCATGAACTTCGATCGCGTGCTGTATCCGTCGGTCAGCGCGTCGTGGGTGGCGAGCGACGAGGACTTCTTCCCGAAGCTCCCGCTCCTGTCGCAGCTCCGGCTGCGCGCGGCAATTGGATCAGCGGGCCAGAACCCGGGCTATCTCGCCGCCGAGCAGTACTACCTGCCGGTGACGGCGATCGTGCAGGGGCAGGACGTGCCGGCATTCACCGTCGGCGGCGCGGGGAACGCGACGCTCAAGCCGGAGAAGTCGACCGAGCGCGAGCTGGGCTTCGACCTCGGCGTGTGGCAGGACCGGTTCGGCCTCGAGTACACGCATTACAACAAGATCACGCGCGACGAGCTGGTGAACGTGAACAACGCGCCATCGCTCGGCACGAGCCCCAACCGGTTCATCAACGTCGGGCGGGTCCGCAACTGGGGTGACGAGCTGCTGCTGCGGGGCGCGCTGCTCACGGGCCGGCTCGTCCGACTCGACATGACGGTCACCGGATCGTTCACGAAGAACAACCTCGAAGATCTCGGGAAGGACGAGAACGGTGTTCCGATCCCCGAGTTCACCGGCGGCTTCGACGCGACGCAGATCTTCAAGTCGGGACTGCCGCTCGGCGCGTACTACTCGAACACCGTGTCGTACAAGGACGCGAACGGCGACGGGCTGATCGGCTGCCCCGACGGGCCGGGCTCGGCGACGTGCGAGTTCTCCGTCTCCGACAAGCCCGAGCTGATCGGCGTGCCGTTCCCGAAGGCGGAGTTCACCTTCGCGCCGACGCTGCAGGTGGGCTGGGCGCGTGTGAGCGCATTGCTCGATCGCCGCACGGGGCAGAAGCTCTACAACCTCACCGGCGTGTATCGCAACGCGATCCTCTCGAACGGCGCCGCGGTGCAGACGCCCGACGCGAGCAATCTGAAGCAACAGGCCGCCGCACAGGCAGCGGCGAACGGATTCAACGGCGGCTTCATCGAGGACGCGTCGTTCACGAAGCTGCGCGAGGTCGCGCTCGCGGTGACGCTGCCGCAGCGCTTCGCCTCGCGCATCGGGGCCGCGAACGCCGTGCTCACGTTCGCAGGCCGTAACCTCCACACCTGGACCAAGTACAGCGGGCTCGATCCCGAAGTGAACGCGGGCGCGCAGTCGAACTTCAGCACCGCCGATTTCCTGACCGCTCCGCAGGTCCGCTACTTCACCGCGCGTATCGCGCTGGGCTTCTGAGGGATGCCACTCATGACGAACCCCATGCTCTCCCGAAGCTCCGTCGCACGTGTCCTGATCGGCGCGTCGCTCCTCGGTATCACGAGCCTCGCGGCCTGTAACCAGGACAAGTTGCTCACCGCGCCGACGCCGGACGTCGTGCAGCCGCGGGACATCGCGAGCAAGGCGGCGCTGCCGAGCGCGTTCGCGGCGGCCATCGGCGACTTCCAGCTCGCCTACGCCGGCGGCTACGGCGGCCAGCTTCCCCTCCTCGATTACAACGAGGGGCTCGCGCAGATGACCGCGCTGTTGGGCGACGAGATGCTCGATGCGGAGACGTACAACACGCGCATCGAGGTGGACCGTCGCGCGACGACGATCATCAACACAACCACCCTGCAGACCTTCCAGGACGCGCAGCGCGCCCGCGCCACGGCGGATCTCGTGGCCGGCCGTTATCGCGACCTCGATCCGGAGAACCCGAATCGTGCCGAGGCACAGGCGCTGGCCGGGTTCATGTACGTGCTGTTCGCCGAGGACTACTGCAACGGCGTGCCGACGAGCCGCGTGCTCGCCGACGGCAGCTTCGAGTACGGGGCACCGCAATCCGGAACGCAGCTGCTCAACACGGCAGTCGCCAAGTTCGATTCGGCGATCACCGTCGCGACCGCGGCGGGCACGGATGGCAGTGAGGCGCTCATGCTCGCCCAGCTCGGGAAGGGGCGTGCCCTGCTGGACCTGGGACAGTACGCGGCGGCGGCGACCGCGGTGGCGAACGTGCCGTCCGACTTCGTCTACCAGGTCGAGCACAGCGAGACGACCGGCCGGCAGAACAACGCCTTCTTCGCGTTCAACTATCTCGAGCAGCGGTTCACGATCTCGGAGAACGAGGGAATCAACGGCCTTCCCTTCCTCTCCCTCGCCGATCCTCGCGCCCCGACGTTCCGCGCGGGGGACGTGTTCGGCGACGTGTACGAGTTCGGCTTCGACGCCAGCACGCCGCTGTACTTCACGACGAAGTACCGCGACTACAAGTCGCCGACGCCGCTGACGATGGGCGCCGAGGCGCGGTTGATCGAGGCGGAAGCGGCGCTGAACATCGGGGACGTCGGCACCTTCCTGACGAAGCTGAACGAAGCGCGCGCGAGTGCGCTGACGTATCCGGCCGATCCGGGCACGACGTCACCCGATCTGCCGAAGCCCGATCCGCTCACGGCGGCCGACGTGCCCGCGACGCAGGCGGGGCGCGTGGATCTGCTGTTCCGCGAGCGCGCGCTGACGCTCTTCCTGACCAGTCATCGCGTGGGCGACCTGCGGCGGTTGACCTATCAGTACGGTCGCGCGCCGGAGACCGTCTGGCCGACGGGCCCGTACCAGGATGGCAACCCGGACAAGCAGGGCACGAACTACGGGAACGACGTGAACCTCCCGATCCCGCAGGAGGAGTCGAACAATCCGCAGTTCACGGGCGGGCAGTGCACGAACCGGTCGGCGGATATCAAGTGAGGGGATGAGGGGATGAGGAGCGGCCTCGGGACGTTTCGGCGTGCCGGGGCCGTTCTGCTTTTTGACTCTTCAACGACGGAACGCGGATCCCTGTGACATCCATTGCGCAGCGTCGGTACGCGCAGATTCCGCGACTCGCACGGATGACGATGTCGTCTCGCACATTCGCATCCCCGCATCCCCGCATCCCCGCAACGAGGCATTCATGATCACTCGCATCGTGCGTTCACTGCTGCTCTCGTCGATGCTCATCGCGCCATGCACACTCGCGGCGCAGACGTCGGCTCCAGCGAAGGCGCCGACGCCGTGCGTCGATGTGGCGGAGCGGCATCGGTTCGATTTCTGGATTGGCGAGTGGGAGGTGACCACGCCCGCGGGGGGTCGTGCCGGCACGAGCAGCGTGCAATCCGTGAGTGGCGGCTGTGCGCTGCTGGAGAACTGGACGAGCGCCAGCGGCGGCCACGGCAAGAGCCTCAACGCGTTCAACCCGGCCGTCGGCCAGTGGCAGCAGTACTGGATCGGGCAGGACGGCAACCCGACGGAGTTCCGCGAGAGCACGTGGTCGGGACCGAGCATCGTATTCCGGGCACATGCTCCCGCTGCGGGCAAGTCACCTGCGACGGAGATGCGGCTCACCTTCACACCGCTGGACTCGAACACGGTGCAGCAGCACGGCGAGAGCTCCACCGACGGCGGCGCGACGTGGACGACGACGTACCTGTTCGTGTATCACAAGAAGAGGTAGCGATCTCGACCCGAAAGGCCGGTCTCCGCGCCTCCGCGGTCCTCCGCGCCTCCGCGTGACACTGGGGCGCCGCGATGCCTGACCGCAGAGTGCAGATCCCTCGACTCGCTGCGCTCGCTCGGATGACAAGCACTCCCCGCAACGCCGCATTTCGCCGTTCGCGCTGACTATTGCCGCGCGGCAACGATCGTGACTCGATCGGTGCGCGGAGTGCAACGGCGGTATCAAAAGTGCGAATTCCGCCGTTCGCATGTCTGGGCTCTCACCAGGCGGGCGCGGCAGATGGTGTCGCGTCGCGATCGTTGGCGCGCGGCGGTTGCTGCGTGAGCGGTCACCGTCGCGCCGGCGATTGGCGCGACGTGTAGTCCGGCGCGTCGCGCCTTATCGAACATTCGAATGAACGCACACCGGTCCATCCGGTGATGGAGGAGCGTGGAAGCATATTGCAGTTGGATCGTCGGCAGTGCGCTGCCCGTGTGGTCGACCCTCGGGTTCGACGCGGCGGCGGAGCGCTTCCGCGAGCGTCTCGACCTGCGAGGCGCCCCGCTCGACGTGCCGCATCGGGCGATGGTGCAGGCGCGACAGATCTACGTCTACTCGCACGCGCACCTGCTGGGCTGGCACGACCGCGGCGCGGAGCTCGCCGACCAGGCGATGGGCTCGCTCGAGCGTGACTTCGCCCACGAATCCGCCGACGGGACGAGCTTCGCCTACTCGATCGACGGACGCGGCGGCATCGCCTCCGACGTGCGCGACGCGTACACGCACGCGTTCGTGCTCTTCGCCATTGCGTGGCTTCATCGCAGCACCGGCGACGTGACGCTCCTCACACTCGCCGAGCGCACCGATGCGTTCGTCCGACGACATCTCGTCGATGCGCGGCACGGTGGACTGTTCGACAGTCATCCGGCGACGTCGCGCACGAAGCGGCAGAATCCGCTCATGCATCTGCTCGAGGCGTATCTCGCGCTCGAGCGGACGGCGCCAGGGCGCGGCTGGCTGGCGCGTGCCGCCACGGTGATCGATCTGTTCAAGTCGAGGCTGTTCGACCGGGAGCGGGGCGTCCTGCGCGAGCACTTCACCCAGGACTGGTCGACGCACCCGGACGCGACGCTCTCCGACGTCGTCGAGCCAGGCCACCTCTTCGAGTGGGTCTGGCTGCTCGACGAGTACGAGCAGCTCGCCGGCATCTCGCTCGTCGAGCCACGCGCTGCCCTCCACGACTTCGCCGTGGCGCACGGGTTCTCGGCCGACGGCCTGGTGTACGACGAGCTCGCCAGTGACGGCTCGGTTCGCAAGCGCTCGCACCGCGTCTGGCCGCACACGGAAGCGATCAAGGCGGCGGGCGCTCGGCGAGCGGATGGCGCGCCCGGAGCGGACGCACTCGCCGCGACGATGTCCGACACGCTGCTCGAGCGGTTCCTCGACCGCCCGTTCAGCGGCGGCTGGATCGACCACATCTCGCCCGATGGCGCGCCGCTGGTGGACTACGTCCCCGCGAGCTCGCTCTACCACCTGATGTTCGCCGCCTCGGACGCCAGTGCACGGTCATTGCGCCAGGCACGACTCGCGACCGCCGACGCCGGGGGAACGCCCGTCCGATGAACGAGTACATCGATTCGCTCGAGCACGTGCACGTCGCCGTCATCGGCGACCTGATGCTCGACTGCTACCTGCACGGCGAGGTGAACCGGATCTCGCCCGAGGCGCCCGTGCCCGTGATGCGCGCCCGCTCCGAGCGTCCGGTGCCGGGCGGCGCGGCGAACGTGGCGGCGAACCTCGCCGCGCTCGACGTGCACGTGCACCTCGTCGGTCTCTGCGGGGAGGACGAGGCGCGCGCGCAGCTCCTCGGCTGCCTCGCCGAGCTGGGCCAGGTGGACTGCAGCGGCATCGTGAGTGCGCCCGATCGGCACACGACGAAGAAGCTGCGCATCATCGGCGAGCGGCAGCAGATCGTGCGCATCGACCACGAGGACTCGACGCCGTGGTCGGCGGAGCTCGAGCGTGCGTGCATCCTCGCGGCGATGGACGCGATCGACGTGGCCGACGTCGCCGTCCTCTCGGACTACGGCAAAGGAGTGTGCTCCGACACGCTGATCCGTGCGGTGGTCGAGCATGCGGCACGCACCGGCAAGCGTCTCCTCGTCGACCCGAAGCGGCGGGACCTGTCGATCTATTCGGGCGCATCGATCCTGACGCCGAACCGGAAGGAGCTGAGCGAGGCGACCGGGCTGCCGTGCGAGACGGACGACGAGGCGGCATTCGCCGTGGCGCACGCGCAGTCGGTGTGCGACGCCGACGTGCTGCTGACGCGCTCCGAGAAGGGAATGTCGTACTTCCCGCGCGGCGGCGTGCCGATCCACATGCCGACCGTGGCGCAGGACGTGTTCGACGTATCGGGTGCGGGCGACACCGTGATCGCCGTGCTCGCCGCGGCGGTGGGCGCGGGCGTCCCGCTGCTCGAGGCGATGCGTCTGGCGAACCATGCGGCGGGCATCGTGGTGTCGAAGGTCGGCACGGCGACGGTGACGCGCGCCGAGCTGGCGGAATCGCTCGTCGAGGATGCGCCGGCGGCGGATGGAGACGGCGATCTGGTCGCGATCGAGCGGGCGCGAGCCCTGCGCCAGCGATGGGCGCACGAGCGGCTCGTCGTCGGCTTCACGAACGGCTGCTTCGACCTGCTGCATCCCGGTCACGTCGCACTCCTCCGGGAGGCGGCGCGTACCTGTGACCGGCTGATCGTCGCGCTCAACTCCGACGCCTCGGTCCGGCGCCTCAAGGGGCCGCTCCGCCCGGTGCAGGACGAGAGTGCGCGCGCCGCGATCATCGGCGCGATGAAGGGCGTCTCCGCCGTGCTCGTGTTCGACGAGGACACGCCGCGCCGCGTGATCGAGGCGCTGCAGCCGGACGTCCTGATCAAGGGCGGCGACTACACGCGCGATCACGTCGTCGGCGCGGAGATCGTCGAAGCGCGCGGCGGGCGCATCGTGCTCGTGGATCTCGTCACCGGACACTCGACGTCGAATCTCGTCCGGGCCGCGGGCAAGCGCGCAGCGGCACCGGCGGCGACGTCGCCCCTCGTGACGACGGGGCGGCCCGCCGACTTGCGTCAGCCGAGTCAGGCGCGAGGAGGATAGCTTGGCCGGTCTGGCGAAGAAGGTACGCACGCTGCGGCGCGTGGCGCAGCGATACGGGATGTCGGGAGTGAGATCGGCGATCAGGGACAGGGTGAATCCCTTCACCCAGCCGGTGGTGGACTACGCAAAGCTGCTTCCGGCGGCCGTCGTCCTGCTGGCGCGTCATGGCAAGCCGGCGCGCTTCTTCAACGCCGTCGGCGCGGGGATCGGGGACGACCTCCTCCTCACCTCCGTCTTCCACGAGCTGCGTCGTCGGGGCCGGAACAACTTCTGGGTGCGGACGACGCGCCCCGAGCTCTATCAGCACAACGAGGACGTGCCCGTCGTCGTGCCGCCGCTCGAGCGGTTCGACAAGCTGGTGAAGCGCGTCGGGACGAGCGTCGTGTATCCCTGGTACACGAGCTATCACCCTGCCTTCGACCGCGACGACCCGACCCCCGAGCAGCATCTGATCTCGATCATGTGCCAGAAGGCGGGGATCACGGGCACGGTCACGCTGCGTCCGTACCTGCACCTCACCGACGAGGAGAAGCGGCTCGGCGTTCGCGCACCGCGCCAGGTGGCGATCATGAGCTCCGGGCTCGACGCGAAGCATGCGATGCGCAACAAGAACTGGTCGCTCGAGAAGTACCAGGGCGTCGTGTCGGCGCTGCGCGATCGCTACGACTTCGTGCAGGTCGGCTCGCGCAACGATCCATCGCTCGACGGCGTGCTCGACCTGCGGGGCAAGACGTCGCTGCGCGAGACGGCGGCGGTGCTCCACCGCTCGCTCGCGTTCGTCGGCCAGGTGGGATTCCTGATGCACCTCGCGCGCGCGGTGGACTGCCGCGCCGTGATCGTGTACGGCGGGCGCGAGACGCCGTCCCAGTCGGGCTATCGCTGCAACGAGAACCTCTACTCCGCGGTGCACTGCTCGCCCTGCTGGCGACTGAACACCTGCCCCTACCACCGCATGTGCCTCGAGCGGATCGACGTGCACCACGTCGTCGACGCGCTCGAGCGACAGGTGGCGCGCGCCGGCACGACGCTGGAGGTGGACACGGACACGATCACCGACGAGCTGATCGTGCGGAACGCCGCCCGCTACGAGCAGGCCGTCGAGGCGCACAAGTTCGCGTGGGCGGCGCTGTACGAGTGACGGACGCCGCCCGCCCGATCCCGACGAGCGTCGAGGGCGCGCCGCCACTCGACGGCGCTCCGCCACTCGCCGTCGTGGCGGGAAGCATTCCGGCGAGCACGGTCGAACCGCTCCACGTGATGCGGAAGCTCACGGGCCGCGGCGACGTGCTGGACGGCACGCGCGTCGTGGCGGACGTGGACTACGCGCTGCGCGACATCGAGGAGCGCGGCGCCATCCATGCGCCGCCGACGGTGGACGTGACCGGATCGCCGGCGTATCGCCGTAATGTGTACGGACTGATGACCTGCCCCGACCCCGGCGCCCTCGCCGGCTACCTCGGTGCTCCGCTCGTCCTGCACCTCGAGGACGGCGCTCGCCTGCACATCACGATCGCGAAGGTGCTCGGGCCGTTCCGGTATCTCGTCCAGGCGCTCGACGCAGTGGACGAAGAGGTGCGCTGAGGTGCGCTGACATCCCGAGCGAGCGCAGATCCCGAGTGAGCGAAGCGAGTCGAGGGATCGTCACCGGATGGCCTCGAGGGATCTGCACTACCAGCGGCGAGCTAAGAGCGTCGAGCGGCCAGATTGAAAGCGGCGAGCGGCCAGCGGCGAGCGGCCAGCGGCGAGCATTCAGCGGCCAGCGCAAGCCGAACGGCCCCGGAATGCCGAAGCATCCCGAGGCCGTTTCTCATCCCCGCATCCCCGCCTACGACGCCGCCAGCTCATCCAGCGAGAGCGACTCCGCCGCGATGATCGGGCTGTACTTCGTCGTCCAGTCGACCACCGGGCGCACGACGCCAGGGTAGTCGCCCATGTAGTCGCCGCGTGCGCTGTCGCCGTCGAAGCTGTCGACGACCTCGAACGAGACCGGGCCCTGCACCAGCGCGTGCACGCGCACGAGCGGCACGTGCGAGCTCACGGCGATGTCGACCGAGAAGTTGCCGGCGGCCATGAAGTTCCCCGGGATCCACGCCGTGCTGACGTAGCGGCCGGCGGGACGCGGGCGGCGGCGCCACTCGGACTCGGCGTCCTGCACCGAGAAGACGTGCAGGCCGTCCTGATTCACGAAGTGGTAGTTGGGGATGAGCACGTGTCCCGCGTCGAGCACGTCGTACTCGACCTCGATGCCGATCGGGCGGCGGATGTCGAACGTGCTCGTCGTCTGACCCTCGGGGGTACGCAGGCGCACGCTGCGCAGCTGCGCGATCTCGTTGCCGGGCGCCTCTTCACCGGCGGGCCAGCGGCGGGAGGCGGAGGTGAGCAGCGCGGCACCCTTCGACGGCGCGACGGCGCCCTGGTGGTAGTCGCGGATCACGTCGCGCGAGCGCCCTTCCGCGGCGACGCGGCCGTGGCGCATGAGGACGACGCGCTGGCAGAGCCGCTCGACGGCGGTGAGATCGTGCGAGATGAACACGATCGTCGTGCCGTTCTCCTCGAGCTCCTTGATGCGCTGCATGCACTTCGCCTGGAACGCGGCGTCGCCGACGGCGAGCACCTCGTCGAGCAGGAGGATCTCGGGATCGAGGTGCGCCGCGATGGCGAAGCCGAGACGCACGTACATCCCCGACGAGTAGCGCTTCACCGGCGTGTCGATGAACTGCCGCACGCCGGCGAAGTCGACGATGCTGTCGAGCTTCGCGTCGATCTCGCGACGGCGCATCCCCATGATCGAGCCGCTGAGGTAGACGTTCTCGCGTCCCGAGAGCTCGGGATGGAACCCGGAGCCGACCTCGATGAGCGCGGAGAGCCGCCCATTGATGCGGATCTCGCCTTCGGTGGGCACGGTGATGTTGGCGATCAGCTTGAGGATCGTCGACTTCCCCGCGCCGTTGTGTCCGATGATGCCGAGTGCTTCGCCGCGGTTCACCTTGATATCGACGTCGCGCAGCGCCCAGAACTCCTCGGAGCGTGGACGGAGCCGCTGCAGCGTGCGCGTGAGCACGTTCCCCGAATCGCGGGCGGTAGAACGGTCGGCGCGCACCCGATACCGTTTCGAGACGTGATTGATCTCCAGATCGTACATGCCAATCCAAATGTCAGAGAGCGCTTCAATTGCACGGCCGTGCGAGGGCATCGCAGTTGCACTTCGCACGCCGTCCGGCGTCGAGTAGCCACGTACTGCATGCGACCCGGTGACATGCATCACCGATCGTCGAGTTGCGGCGCGGCCATTGCCACTGTCGTGGCGCCCGAGCCCGAAGCCAGCGGGCGTGTCCCTCGCGCGGCCGCTCCCAGGTGCAAGCTCGGGGCCTCGGCGAAGACAGCAGCACTGATCATTTCAACATCGTCACATGTCGGTCATAGAGAGCAAGTCGCCCGCGGACGTTGCACGCGCCGTCCTGAAGCACGGTGCCTGGGCAACAGCCGAGCTGGTCCGCGCCGGGCGGCCACGACACGTCGTGCACTTCTACGGCAGGTCGCTGGGCGACGATCTGATGTGCACCGCGGTGCTGCGCGAGATGCGGCGGCGCGGCTATCGGTCCGTCTGGATGATGTCGCGCTTCCCCGAGCTGTTCGAGCGGAACACGGATGTGGACCGCGTGGTGCCGCACGATCAGCGCTACGAGCGCTACGTGCAGTGGATGGGCGGACACTCGTGGTACATCCACTACGGTGGGCACGACCACGAGCGCGACCGGAGCCCGATCCCACAGGAGCACATCATCGCGCGGATGTGCGCGTCGTGCGAGCTGACGGGTGAGATCACGCTGCGCCCGTACCTGCACCTCTCCGACGAGGAGCGCGCCGACGGCCGGCTCGGCCCCCGACAGATCGCGCTGCACAGCTCGGGGCTCAGCGCGCACAGCGCGATGCAGAACAAGGAGTGGGTGCGCGGCCGGATGCAGCAGGTGGTGCATGCGCTGCGCGGCGAGTTCACCTCAGCGCGGCGATCCTCGCGAGCTCGATGCTGTCGGTCGTGCAGGCCGGATTTCTGATGCACCTGACGCGCGCGGTGGACCGCCCCGCCGTGGTGATCTACGGCGGGCGGGAGCACCCGTGGCAGAGCGGCTACTCGTGCAACACGAACCTGTTCTCCGAGCTGCCGTGCGCGCCCTGCTGGCGCTGGAACGGCTGCGACAATCCCGTCGAACGGGAGTGCATGAAGCGCATCTCGGTGGACGCGGTCGTACACGCGATCCGCGAGCGGGCCGCGCGCGCGGACGAGCCGCTGACCGAGGACCGCGCCACGATCGCGCTGCGGGCTGATTGAGGGGATGCGGGGATGCGGGGATGCGGGGATGCGGGCTGAGACACGCGCAGGCGCATCGGTTGACGCGGCACGTATCTGCCGTATAGTCGAGGTCGTCTAACTTCTGGTCTACGAAGGTACGTGGACTGGACGGTGGCACTCACCCTCGGCTCCCCAACCTCAATGAAGTCGTCGAATCCGACCTATAGTCGTGGCGCGATCGAGCGCCTCGTCCGGGCGCACGTCCCCGACGGCACGACCATGACCATCCCCGGCGTCGCGCGGAAATCGCTCGGCCTCCTCGTGCTCGTCGTCGCCAGCGCGGCGTATACCTGGCGCACCGCCGCCGTGCACGGGCCCGATGCCGTGATGGGTGCGGCGAGCATCGGCATCCTCGGCGGGTTCCTCGTCGCGCTCTTCACCTGCTTCGTCCCGACGATGGCACCGGTGACGGCGCCGGTGTACGCGGTGCTCGAGGGCCTCGCGGTCGGCGCGATCTCGTTCATCGTCAACGCGCGCTACCACGGCATCCCGCTCCAGGCGGCGGTGGCGACACTCGGCATCACAGGGCTGTGCTTCGCGCTGTTCGCGTCGGGACGCATCGAGGTCAGCGAGTCGTTCGCCGAGAAGGTCGCGATCGGCCTGATCGGATTGCTGGTCGTGTATCTGCTGAGCGCTGTCCTGCAGTGGGCGGGCGTCCCCCTCGGCTCGGCGATGGATCAGGGGATCTTCGGATTCGTCATCAACGCGCTCGCCATCGGCCTCGCGATCTCGTGCCTGTTCGTCGACTTCGCGGAGATCGAGAGCGCGGAGCGGGAGAAGCTGAGCGCGAAGGCCGAATGGTACTTCGCCTTCTCGGTGCTGGTGAC
>JAEKKK010000102.1 GCA_019510405.1 Gemmatimonadota bacterium
GCCAGCACCGGTGCCGCCGCCGGCGCCCCCGGACCTGGCCAGCTTTTCCAGAGCTCGCTGGACCAGCTTCGGCGCGGCAGCGTCGGTGTTGCGCGGAGTGGGTTCGAGGAGTTGCTTCGAACGTATCCGTCGTACGAGGACGCGCCCGAGGCGATGGTCTACATCGCCGAGACGTACGCGGCGGAGCGGAACCAGGCGGCGGCTGACTCGGTATACGGGCTGGTGGTCCAGCGCTATCCGCGGTCGCCGAAGGCGGCGACGGCACTCTACAAGCGCGCGCTGGTCCTCAAGTCGGCCGGCCAGAGCGCCGCAGCACGTGCCTCGCTCGAGCGGATCGTACGCGAATATCCGCGCTCGGACGAAGCAGCGCTCGCGCGTGAGCAGCTGCGTACACTCGGCAAGTAGCAAGGCGAGGAGCTGACGATGGGTAGCACGGCCGAGATGCCATTCCTCGATCACCTCGAGGAGCTGCGCTGGCGAATCATCTGGTCGCTGGCGGCCGTCGTCGTGGGCGTCGGGGCCGCGTTCGTCGTCGTCCTCAAGTTCAACCTCCTCACCTGGATGCAGGGGCCGATCCTGCCGTATCTGCACGGAAAGCGGCTCGTCTACACGCATCCCGGGGACGGCTTCTCGATCCTGATGCAGACGGCGATCATCGTCGGCGTCGTGCTCGCGCTGCCCGTGATTCTCTACCAGGTATGGGCGTTTCTCTCGCCGGCGCTGCACCGCCACGAGAAGAAGATCGTCGTGCCGGTCATCATCGGCGCCGTGTTCCTGTTCATCTGCGGCGCGGCGCTGGCCTGGTACTTCGTCCTCCCGATGACCCTCAAGTTCCTCTCCGGGTTGGGAGACGAGTCGTTCGACCAGATGATCACGGTGAGCGAGTACTTCGGGTTCGTCACGAGCATGGTGCTCGCGATGGGCGCCGTGTTCGAGCTGCCGATCGCCATCCTGCTGCTGTCGGCGCTGGGGCTCGTGACGCCGCAGTTCCTCTCGAAGTTCCGGCGACATGCCGTGATCGCCTCGTACCTCGTGGCGGCGATCATCACGCCGGGCGACTTGTTCGTGACCTCGGTCGCCCTGATGATCCCGCTCTACTTGTTGTATGAGCTGAGCATCGGGCTCTCGTGGCTCGTCTTCCGGAAGCGCCAGAAGCGCGATCTGGCGGCCCTCGAGGACGAGGTGCCGGCGTGACGCTTCACCGGGCCTTGGGTGCGCTCGTCCTCGCCGTGGCACTCCTCGGCGGGAGTCAGCGCGCCGAGGCACAGTTCCCGACGCGTCGGCCGACCCCGAGCCGCCCGAGTGTGCCGCGCCCCTCGGCGGGCGTGCGCGACACCGCGCGCGGACCGCGCGATTCGCTGCGCACCGCGGCCGATTCCGCGAAGGCGGATACGACCGGCGTCCCGAACTTCCTGCCGCCCGACAGCGTCATGCAGCGCCTGATGATGCTGGGCGGATACAACCTCACGCGCTATCAGGCGAACGTCATCACCTTCGAGGCGCCGACGCGCGCCGTGTCGCTGACCGGCCGAGCCCTCGTCGAGCGCGACTCGCAGATCGTCAAGTCGGACACGATCAACTACAGCGGTCAGTCGTCGGGGGTCCAGGCGATCGGACAGCGCAACGTGTTCGTCGTGCCGGGCCAGACGGCGCCGATCGTCACGCAGGGTACCGCCCACTACGACCTGAGCGAGCGCCGCTTCGCGGGCACGAACCTGCACACGTCGTTCGACGAGAAGGGGCAGACGATGTTCATCAGCGGGCGACGCTACGCCGCCGTGGCCGTCGGCGATTCGCTCCGCAACGCCAACGACGTCAACTACTACGTGCGCGACGGCATCGTCACCACGTGCGACGATTCGGTCCCCGACTACTACTTCCGGGCGCGGGAGATCAAGCGCACGGGCAAGTTCGTCGTCGCGCGGCCGGCGATCCTCTACATCGGCGACGTCCCGGTGATGTGGCTGCCGTTCGTCTTCCAGGACGTGCGCGGCGGACGCCACAGCGGGCTCCTCGCGCCGAGCCTCGGCGTGAGCGACATCATCCGAAACAGTCCGTCGTATCGCCGGAGCGTCGAAGGGCTCGGGTACTACTGGGCGTTGTCGGACTACTTCGACGCGCAGACGTCCGTCGACTGGCGGAGCTCGGCCGGCGAGACGCAGCAGGGCGACCCCGGCTTCGTGCGGTACAACGGGGAGATCCGCTACCGCTGGCTCGAGCGGTACATCGCCGGCAACCTCGCGATGAGCCAGACCAACATGGGATCGGGCAACAATCTGGGCAGCAGCAGTAACACGGCGATCTCGTGGGGGCATCAGCAGAACTTCACGCGGAACAGCTCCCTCACGGCGAACATCAACTACGTCACCAGCACAGCCATCCAGCGGAACACGACGTCGAATCCGTACACCGCGCTCGCCACCATCAGCTCGTCCGTCAACTACCAGCAGAAGATCGGTCCGGCGCAGCTGAGCCTCGGCGGCACCAACCGCCAGTATCCGGGGCGCCCGCAGGTGGATCGCAGCTTCCCGACCCTGAGCCTCACCACCAGCCCGATCAGCATCGGCAGCTGGCTGTCGTGGACGCCCAACCTCACGTACTCGTCCACTCAGACGCTGAACATCGACCAGCCGACCTCCCTCGGCCTGCTCGTGCGGCGCGGCCAGACGCCCGCCGGCGTCGACACGGTGTTCGGCGACACGCTCAAGCGCAACGCGTACACGAGCAATCTCGCCTTCGATACGCCGCTGACGATCTTCGGCTACAGTATCGGGAATCGGTTCGCGATCCAGTCGATGCGCAACGATTTCCCCGAGCGCGCGATCGTCGCCGATGTGGAGAGCGGCGTGGAGCAGGAGCGCATCTACGCCTCGACGTACAGCACCCAGGTGGACTGGAGCCCTTCCTTCGCCCTCCCGCCGCTCGGTCGGAATCTGTTCAACCTGACGCCGTCGGTCTCGCTCTCGAACGTCGATGGCAGCGCCTTCTGGATCCGCAACGAGCGCACCGGCGGCCAGTGGGTGCACCAGAAGAAGCGTCTCACCTTCGGCCTTTCCGCAGCGCCGACGCTGTTCGGCCTGTTCGATCGCGGCGGCAAGGGCTTCGGGCCATTCGCGCGCATCCGTCACTCCGTCTCGCCGACGTTCGGCTACGCGTATGCACCGGCTGCGTCGGTGAGCGACGAGTACCTCGCCGCATTCGGCCGCACGCGGAAGAGCAACTCGAGCTCGTCGACCGGTTACCTGCCGTCGCTCGCGCAGAACTCCCTCAACATGGGCCTCTCGACGAACATCGAGGCCAAGCTGCGGAGCCGGAACGACTCGGCGCCCGACGCCGGGGAGAAGATCAAGCTCATCTCGGTGAACTTCACCGGGATCACCTATGACTTCGAGCGCGCGCGGGCGACGCACTCGCGCATCCGCGGCCTCACGACGCAGAACGTCGGCTACACCATCACGTCCGATCTGCTCCCCGGCGTGCAGATCGGCACCGACTATTCGCTGTTCCAGGGTTCGACCGAGAGCGACACGGCGATCTTCAAGCCATTCCGCGAGCGCGTGTCGGCGTCGTTCTCGTTCAGCAACACGAACAACCCGTTCGTCGTCCTGTCGCGCATCTTCGGCAGGGCGGTGCCGACGGCCTCGCCCGGCTCCGACCGCGTCGATCAGCCGCCCGACGACCGGTACGCGCGGGAGATCGCCTCGCAGCCGGTCGCCGGCCGCGCCGCTCGCAATGCGGCATTCGTCGCCACGCCGAAGAGTGGATGGGAAGCGTCGTTCAACTTCACGTCGGCGCGGCAGCGGCCCCCCGGTGGCATTCCGTCCAACCTCGTGGAGTTCGATCCGGCGTCGCGCTGCCAGCAGTTCAACACGCCGGCGCTGCGGCTCGCCTTCGACGACTGCGTCGCGCGCGCGGCGACCAACCCGTCGCCCGAGGTGCCGATCACCTCGGGGCTCGCCGGCTCGCCCTACTTCCGCGTGCCGCCGACCACTTCGCTTGGCAGCAGCCTGAGCTTCCGCGTCACGGAGAACTGGGCCGCGTCCTGGCAGACGAACTACGACTTCGTGCACCACAGCTTCGCCAGTCAGATCGTGTCGCTCGAGCGCGACCTGCACGACTGGCGCGCGATCTTCGCCTTCACGCAGGCGCCGAATGGCAGCTTCGCCTTCAACTTCCTCATCGCGCTGAAGGCCGAGCCGGACCTCAAGTTCGACTACCACAAGGCGACGTACCGCAACGAGGGCCTGGGCGGCTTCCGCTGAGCGCGCGCCCTTGAATTGTCCCCATGCGCCGCTGACATTGCGCGCATGCCGACGGCTGTGGTTCTCGACGGGCAATCGCTCACGCTCGACGACGTCGTAGCGGTCGCGGTGAAGCGCGCACCGGTCGAGCTCGCACCCGCCGCGAGAGCGCGCATGGCGCAGGCGAACGCGGTCGTCGCCGCGCTCGTCGAGAGTGGCGCCGTCGCGTACGGCGTCACGACCGGATTCGGCAAGCTCTCGGAGATCGCGATCCCGCCGGCACGGTTGGGCGAGCTGCAGGTCAATCTGGTGCGGAGCCACGCGGCCGGTGTCGGCCCGCTTCTGCCCGAGCGCGAGACCCGCGCCATGATGCTCCTGCGCGCGAACGTCATCGCGAAGGGCTACTCGGGGGCGCGCAGCGTGCTCGCCGACCTCCTCGTCGCGATGCTGAACGCGGGGCTCTATCCCCCGATCCCCGAGCAGGGGAGCGTCGGCGCCAGCGGCGACCTGGCCCCGCTCGCGCATCTCGCGCTGTCGCTCATCGGCGAGGGACGGCTCACGCGCGGTGACGAATCGGGCGACGCGGCCGCGATGCTCGCGCGCGCCGGCCTCGCGCCGGTCACGCTGGGGCCCAAGGAAGGGATCACGCTGATCAACGGCACCCAGGCGCATACCGCCGTCGCCGCGCTGGCGATCGTCGATGCGCACCGGCTCTGGCAGGTGGCGCATCTCGCCGGCGCCATGTCGCTCGAAGCGCTGCTCGGCACTCCGGTCGCGTTCGATGCACGCATCCAGGATGCGCGCGGCCAGCTCGGGCAGGCCGCAAGCGCCGCATTGCTGCGTGAGCTGCTGCACGACAGCGAGATTCGCGAATCACATCGGTACGGCGATCCACGCGTACAGGATCAGTACTCCCTCCGCTGCATGCCGCAGGTGCACGGCCCCGTGCTCGACGCGATCGATTTCTGTGCCGGCGTCGTGGGCCGCGAGCTCAACGCGGCGACCGACAATCCGCTCGTCTTCGCCGACAGCGGCGAGCTGCTGAGCGGCGGAAACTTTCACGGCCAGTCCGTGGCGATGGCGCTCGACTTCCTCGCCATCGCGTTGACGAATCTCGCCACGATCGCCGAACGTCGGATCGACCGGCTCGTGCATCCGGATCTCAATCAGGGGCTGACGCCCTTCCTCACGCCCGATGCCGGGGTGAGCTCCGGCTTCATGATGGCCCAGGTCTCGGCGGCATCACTGGCCAGCGAATGCAAGGTGCTGTCGCATCCGGCGAGCGTGGACACGATCCCGACGGACGGCAACAAGGAAGACGTCGTTCCCATGGCGATGGGCGCGGCGTGGAAGCTGCGCCGCATCGTCGCGAACGTGCGGTATGTGCTGGCGATCGAGCTGCTCTGCGCCGCACAGGGCCTCGACCAGCGCAAGCCGCTCAAGGCAGGACGTGGCGCGCGACGCGGGCAGGCGCTCGTCCGCGAGCTGGTCCCACCGCTCGTCGAGGATCGCGCGCTGTCGGCCGACATCGCGCTGGTCGCCGAGGCGATCGAGCGCGGACACTTCACCGCTGCCGTGCGAGGCGACTGGTGAGCACCGCTGTCGCGGGACCGCGGATCGTGCACGCGCCGCGTGGCGCGACGCTGAGCTGCAAAGGGTGGCAGCAGGAAGCGGCGTTGCGCATGCTGATGAACAATCTCGATCCCGACGTCGCCGAGCGGCCGGACGATCTCGTCGTCTATGGCGGCACGGGAAAGGCCGCGCGGAGCTGGGAGGCGTTCGACGCGATCGTCGACACGCTGCGTGCACTCGAGCACGATGAGACGCTGCTCGTGCAGAGCGGCAAGCCTGTCGCCGTCTTTCGCACGCACGCATCCGCGCCGCGCGTGCTCATCGCGAACTCGAACCTCGTCGGGCGCTGGGCCACGTGGGACCACTTCCGCGAGCTCGAGCGGCGTGGGCTCATGATGTACGGCCAGATGACAGCGGGCTCGTGGATCTACATCGGGTCGCAGGGGATCGTGCAGGGCACGTACGAGACCCTCGGCTCCGTCGCGGACCGGCATTTCGGCGGAATGCTGGCCGGCCGGCTCGTCGTCACCGCCGGTCTCGGCGGCATGGGCGGTGCGCAGCCGCTCGCCGCTACGATGCAGGATGCAGCGATGCTCGCCTTTGACGTCGACGAATCGCGAATCGACAAGCGCATCGCGACCGGCTACTGCGACGTGAAGGCGGCGTCGCTCGACGAAGGACTCTCGCTCATCGAGGCGGCGCGCAGGGATCGCCGCGCGCTGTCCGTCGCCGTGGTGATGAACGCGGCTCCCGCCCTCGAGGAGCTCGTGCGTCGCGGCGTGCGGGTGGACGTGCTCACCGATCAGACCAGCGCGCACGACATGCTGCGCGGCTACGTCCCGGACGGCCTGTCCCTCGAGGAGGCCGCGGCGCTGCGGACGCGCGACGAGGCGGCGTACGTCGCCGCGAGCACGGCCACCGCGACGCGCCACGTGCGCGCGATGCTCGCGCTCCAGCGGGCCGGCGCGGTGACGTTCGACTATGGCAACAACATCCGCACCGTCGCCTACGACGCAGGTGTGCTGGATGCGTTCCAGATCCCGGGCTTCATCCCCGAGTACATCCGCCCGCTGTTCTGCGAGGGGAAGGGACCGTTCCGCTGGGTCGCCCTCTCCGGCGATGCGGCCGACATTCAGCGCACCGACGAGCTGGTGCTCGAGCTCTTTCCCGACGATGCCCATCTCCGCCGGTGGATCACCCTCGCGCGCGAGCGGATTCATTTCCAGGGGCTGCCGGCCCGGATCTGCTGGCTGGGGCAAGGCGCCCGCGCGCGCTTCGGCGTGGCGCTCAACGATCTCGTCGCGCGCGGCGAGCTGTCGGCCCCGATCGCCATCGGCCGCGATCACCTCGACACGGGCAGCGTCGCTTCGCCCTTCCGCGAGACGGAAGGGATGCGCGACGGCACCGATGCGGTGAGCGACTGGCCGATCCTCAACGCGCTCTTGAACGTCGCGAGCGGCGCGAGCTGGGTGTCGTTCCATCACGGCGGCGGCGTCGGCATCGGCAACTCGCTGCACGCGGGACAGGTCATCGTCGCCGACGGGACGCCCGAGATGCGCGTGCGCCTCGAGCGCGTCCTGACGAACGACCCCGGCATCGGCGTCGCGCGGCACGCCGACGCCGGCTACGAGCTGGCGGTGGAGACGGCGCGTCGCGAAGGCATCGATCTGCCGATGGCGCCCTAGCGTGCTCTCGCATCGCTTCAAGCCGTATCACGTTCCGCTGTTTCTCGCCAAGTACGCCTGGCTGGCGGCGCGCCGTCGCCCCGTGCTCGTGCACTTCGAGGTCACGCTGCGCTGTAACGCGCGCTGCGGATTCTGCGACTACTGGAAAACCCCGGCGGAGGCGAAGGCCGACGAGCTCCAGTCGTTCGCCGACGCGGCCCGGTTCTTCAATCCGATGCTCGTCACGTTCACCGGGGGAGAGCCGCTCCTCCGGCGTGATCTCGAGGATCTCGTCGCCGCCGTGAACGAAGCGGTCCGGCTCAAGTACGTCACGCTCATCACGCACGGCGCGATGCTCACGGCGGAGCGTGCCGTCGCCCTGCGTGAGTCGGGGATCGACCAGTTCTCCATCTCGCTCGACTACCTCGATGGCCGGCACGACGTCGCGCGCGGCATTCCCGGCCTCACGGAGCGGATCTTCCGCGCCGTCGACGCGATGCGTGCCCGTGGCATCGACAACATCCGATTCAACACGGTGATCAAGGACGACAACCTCGATCAGCTGCTCCCGATCGTCGAGCGGGCCGCGTCACTCGGCTGTGGGGTGAACTTCAGCGTGTACACCGACGCGAAGAACGGCAATCGCACGCACCTCATCGACGGGGTGCGGCTCGCCGAGCTCGATGACGCGGTAGCGCGCGTGCTCGACTACAAGCGGCGGCGGCGCGGCGTCATCACGAACTCCGACGCCTACCTCGAGATGGTGCCGCAGTGGGTGCGCGGCGAGCTCACCGAGCCGTGTCGCTCCGGTGAGCGAACGATCCATCTCGACCCGGCGGGGCGCGTGAAGCGCTGCCCCGATTTTCCGACCGATTTTCACTGGCGCGACTTCGAACGGTACGAGCCGATCGACTGCGACGCCTGCTTCTACGCGTGCCGCGGCGAGGCACAGGCGCCACTCCGGCTCTCGCGCGTGCGCGACGTCATGGGCCACGCGCGCCCGGTCGCGTGACGAACGCGCTTCTCTTCGTCGGCGCGCGGCAGATCGTCACCTGCGCCGGCCCGTCACGCGCCCGCGTCGGACGCGAACTGAACGATGCGGCAGTCGTGACAAACCGCGCGCTGCTCGTGCGCGACGGAAACATCACCGCCGTCGCTCCCGAATCCGAGCTGCACGCGGCGAATTCCGACGCCGCCATCGTCGAGTGTGCCGGTGGCGTGCTGACGCCGGGCTTCGTCGATTCACACACGCACGCCATCTTCGGTCGCGCACGCTACGAGGAGCAGGAGCTGCGCGCGGCGGGGATCGACTACATGGAGATCGCGCGGCGGGGCGGGGGCATTCACGCCTCCGTGCGCGACCTGCGCGTCCGAAGTGAGGACGAGCTGTTTGTGCTCGCCGCGCCGCGCCTGATGCGGCTCGCCGCGTCCGGCGTCACGACGGTCGAGGTCAAGTCGGGATACGGGCTCACGCTGGACGACGAGCTCAAGACGCTGCGCGTGGTACGACGACTCGCGGAAACACTTCCGCTGCGTATCGTCCCGACCTTTCTCGGCGCGCACGAGATCCCGCTCGACTTTCGCGAGCGCACCGGCGGCCGGCGCGAGTACGTGGACCGGGTGATTCACGACATGATCCCCGCTGTCGCGGCCGAAGGGCTCGCCCGCTTCGCCGACGTCTTCTGCGAGCCGGGCGTCTTCACGGTCGAGGAGTCGCGCGAGTTGCTCACTGCGGCGCGCGCGGCCGGACTGGGCGTCAAGCTGCACGCCGACGAGCTCGCGCCCGGCGGCGGCGCCGAGCTGGCGGCCGAGCTCCGCGCCACCTCCGCCGATCACCTCGCGGCAGTGAGCGACGCGGGGATCGCGGCCCTCGCTTCCGCCGGGACCGTTGCCACTCTCCTCCCGGCCACGATGCTCTTCCTCGGGAAGCGCCAGCAGGCGCCTGCTCGACAGCTGATCGAGGCAGGGGTGCCCATCGCCCTGGCGACCGACTTCAATCCGGGGACGTCGCCGACGACGAACTTTCCCCTCGTGCTCACGTTGGGCGTCAGCCAGCTTCGCCTCTCGGCCGCCGAGGCGATCGTCGCCACGACGGCGAACGGCGCGGCGGCCCTCGCGCTGGCCGACCGCACGGGCCAGCTCGCGCCGGGCTGTTCCGCCGATCTGGCGCTGTGGGATGTCGAGGATTTCCGAGAGCTGCCGTATTGGCTCGGGGAGGGCCGCTGCGTGGCCTCGTGGACGCGCGGCAAACCTTGTCACCCCCGTGACTTAGCACTAGCTTGTTGACGCCGAGCCCCCCTCCCGCGCGAGGCCGGGGATGCCCTTCGCGGAGCCCGCCACTCGCCGATGCCTGATGTCGCCAAGCTGAAGAAAAAGGCAGCCGAGCTCGAGCTGAAGAAGCAGTTCGACAAGGCGCTGGCGGTCTACATCGAGATTCTGCAGAGCTACGACAAGTCCGACGACGAGATCGACGTCGGGCTGTATAATCGCGTCGGCGACATCTACCTCAAGCAGGGCAACGTCGCCGACGCCGTCGACTACTACGAGCAGGCGGTCGACCGGTACGCCGAGAGCGGCTTCTTCAACAACGCCATCGCGCTCTGCAACAAGATCCTCCGGAACTCGCCGGGCCGCGCCTCGATCTACTACAAGCTCGGCAAGATCAGCGCGCACAAGGGGTTCGTCAGCGACGCGAAGATCAACTTCCTCGAGTATGCCGACCGGATGCAGAAGGCCGGCAAGAAGGACGAGGCGTTCCGCGCGCTGAAGGAGTTCGCCGATCTGTGCCCGGATCAGGACGACGTCCGGCTCCTCCTCGCCGATCAGCTTTCCAAGCAGGAACGGGGCTCCGAGGCCCTCGACCAGCTCCAGCTCCTCTACGAGCGGTACATCGCGCAGGGACGCGAGCTCGAGGCGCGCGCGACGATGGATCGCATGAAGGCGATCGATCCCAACGCCCAGCCGCGCTCCACCGACGGCCCTCCGCGCGGCGCGAGCGACCTGGTGTTCCTCGATCTCGAGGAGCGCCGCAGCCGGAGCAATTCGGTCATCGCGAAGCGCGCCACGCAGGGCCTCGACATCATCCACACGGGTGAGTTTCAGGAGATTCCCGCGGCCGCCTCGGCTGAGATGACCGCTCCGGAGCCGCTGATCGAGCCGGAGCCCGCGCTCCAGGACATTCCGGCGCCGACCCCGGAGGTGCTCGAGACCCCCGCGATCGAGCCGGCGCTCCTCGACGGCCTCACGCGCGCCGGCGAGTTCGAGCACGTCGACGAGCAGAGTAGCCCCCTCGACGGGCTGAACGACGTCGTGATCGAGACGGACGGGATGCCGGTCATGGCGGGGTCGGCTCGCGTCCTCGACCTCGAGCCGACCGACCTGACGGCCTCGTTTGGGGCGCCCCCCGCGCCGCCGGCGAAGCCCACGCCGATGGCGACGCCGGCGCAGCCGGAGCCCGTCGAGGAGCCGGCGGCGGATCTGATCGACTTCACGATGCCGGAACCGGATGCGGGGCAGCCCGTCGCCTCGGCGATGGATCTTCCCTTCATCACGGAGCCCGACCTCGCGCTCCCGACGCCCGCCGCGTCGTCGGCCGTGCCGGAGCTCGACGACGAGCCGTCGATCGGCGGAGATCTGCCGCTCATCATGCCGGACGACGAGCCGGTGTCCGCGACGCCGGATGCACTCGCCGACATCCCGCTGATGGATCTCTCGCTGCCCACGCCCGGCGAAGCGATGGCGAGCATCGACGCCACCGCCAGGGCGGAGCCGCCGGCGATCGATTTCCTCGAGCTCGACGACTCCCCGACGTCGGCCGGCGGAGCCACCGGCACGCCGACGCCGGCGTTCTCGCTGACGGGTGACTACGAGGCCGTCTCCGGCGTTCCCACTCCGCCCGCGCCGCTCCCGAATCACACGATCGAGGCGGAGCACTCGGTCGAGCTGTTGCAGGCGCTCGTCGACGAACAACCCGACGATCACTACAAGCGCCAGCAGCTCGCCGAGGCGATGCTCGAGTCCGGAGACCGGGAAGGTGGCCTCCGCGAGCTCGAGTCGGCGATGATCGGCTTCGAGCGCGCCGACGAGCTGGAGTCCGCCGCATCGGTCGCCGACGAGATCGTGCGCCTCAATCCGGAGTCGGTGCGCCACCACCAGAAGCGCGTCGAGTACGCGTTCCGGACCAACGAGCGCGGACGCCTCATCGAAGCGTATCTGGCGCTCGCCGACGCGTTGTTCCGGAATGGCCAGGCCGAGAAGTCGCGCGCGATCTATCATCGCGTCATCGAGCTCGCGCCCGACGATCACCGCGCGAAGGCAGCCCTCGAGAACTTCGCCGACGAGGAAACGGAGCAGGAGACTCCGACGCCGTCGCCGGCGCCGCGTTCGCGCGTGTCCGGCGTCATGCCGAAGGTGCCTCCCCGTCCGCTGAGCCCCGTGCCTGACGACGAATTCGTCAACCTCGGCGACTGGCTCCGCGACGACGAGGCGCCGAAGGACACGCGCATGGTCGTGGAGGAGAAGGAGCCGACGGGCGACGAGGACGCCGACTTCCACGACATGCTCCGGAGGTTCAAGCAGGGCATCGCCGACAACGTCGAGGAAGAGGACCATCAGAGCCACTACGATCTCGGCGTCGCGTACAAGGAGATGGGACTGCTCGACGAAGCGATCGCCGAGTTCCAGAAGGCACTGCGCGCTCCGACGAATCGCGTCTCCACGTACGAGGCGCTGGGGCAGTGCTTCATGGAGAAGGAACAGCTCCCGATGGCGGCGACGATTCTCACCCGCGCGCTCCACGAGAAGGGAGTGAGCGACGACCAGCTCGTCGGCGTCCTCTATCTGCTCGGGCGCTGCGCTGAGATCCGCGGCCAGCGTGAGCAGGCGCTCGAGTATTATCAGCGTGTCTTCGTGGTGGACATCCAGTTCAAGGACGTCGGCGAGCGGCTCGCCACCATCGAGAGCGGGCGATCGTGAGCAGCGTCGTCGCGCGTGCGCGCACGCCGGGCAACGCCGCGCTGCGTGAGATCCAGGAGCCGGTCCGCGAGCGGCTCGAGGACGTCGTCGCCGAGATGCGTCGCATCGTGACGGCCGACCTGCCGATGATCGAGCAGGTCAGCGGACACCTGCTGCAGATGCGCGGAAAGATGCTGCGGCCCACGCTCGCCCTGCTCGCGAGCGAGACCGATGGCACGCCCGAGCCGCGCGCCGTGACGCTCGCGTCGATCGTCGAGTTGATGCACCTCGCGTCGCTCGTGCACGACGATTCCGTCGATCACTCCTCGCTGCGGCGCGGGCTGCCGACCGTGAACTCGCTCTTCAGCCATCAGGTGAGCGTGATCATGGGCGACTTCCTCTACTCGCGCGCGCTCGAGGCGCTCGTCGCGCTCGGCGATCTCGAGTTGCTCCGCGTGCTCACCAGCGTGTCGAGCCAACTCACGATCGGGGAGATGCGTCAGCTCGCGGCCGTCGAGCGCCTCGCGTTCACGGAAGCGGAGTACGCATCGCTCATCGAGGCGAAGACGGCGTCGCTGCTCAGCGCCGCGTGCGAGACCGGCGCCATGTGCGGCGCGCCACGCC
>JAEKKK010000114.1 GCA_019510405.1 Gemmatimonadota bacterium
ATCCGGCGTCTGTCGTTGCCAGTTGGTGCGCAGTCCATCGTGCGGGCCGCCTGGATCAGGTTTCCCGAGCTGACCGCAGAGGTCCTCGTCCAGACGTACGCGCGCGTGAGCGCCGACCGCTACGTATACGAGAGCGCGGGGGGCGCATTCCGGCGAGAGCTGCAGGTCGATGCATTCGGCTGTGTGCTCGACTATCCTGGACTCTGGCGCGCCGAAGCGACCGCGCCGCTACAAGGTGAATGAGGAACTGCCATGGCAATGAAGAAGAGTACGGCGAAGGCCGGCGCGACTGCCTCGGAGCACATCGACGCGCGGATCGCGGAGCTGGACGACTGGCGCGGGAAGACGCTCAGCCGACTGCGCAAGCTGATCCACGAGGCCGATCCCGACGTCGTGGAGGAGTGGAAGTGGGCGGTGCCGGTGTGGTCGCACGCGGGCATCATCTGCACGGGCGAGTCGTACAAGAAGGTCGTGAAGCTCACCTTCGCGAAGGGCGCGGCGCTGAAGGATCCGTCGAAGCTCTTCAACTCGAGCCTCGAGGGGAACACGCGGCGCGCGATCGACTTTCCCGAAGACGCGAAGATCGACGAGAAGGCGTTCAAGGCGCTCATCCGCGAGGCGGTGAAGCACAACCAGTCGGTCGCGAAATGACTCGGTGAGCAACGACGGCATGGCTGCCGGTCGTGCTGATCAACACCAAGAGCAAGCGTTGGCGGCCGCGCGGCGTCACGCCCGCGCAATCGCGCGGCGCGTCCCCTGGCGCAAGTGGAGCAGATACACGAGCGCCAAGCCAAGACACGCCCCCAGCACGTTCAGGATCACGTCGTTGACGTCCGCCAATCGATTGCTCCACGGCCTCGTCAGGTACTGGGCCAGCTCGATGCCGACGGAGATGGCGGTCGCAATCAGCAACGCACTCCCGAAACGAAGCCGCCGGCCGACCAGCGGCAGCAGAATGCCGAGGGGAACGAACAGCGCGAAGTTTCCGCGCGCGTTCCGCACGCAGAAGCCGCGTGCGCGCGACTCGGTGGGCAGACTGGCGGACGAACAGGTGAGCGACGCGAGATCGGGCCGCAGCTCGAGCCCGTCCGTCGCTGCCACCGCCGCGCGCGAGCCTCGGTTGGGCTCGAGCGTGGCCGCGGCGAGGCCGGAGAGGTAGACGACGAAGACGAGCAGCAAGAGCTCGCGCGGGAACGACACCTGTCGCTCGCTGCTCCGTCCGCGGTACAGCCGAAAGAGCAGCCAGCAGGGGATCGTGATCGCGCATAGCACGAGAAACGGAAACACCATGCTACGGTACGGAAGCAGCGGATACAGCAAGTGGCGAAGCATGTCGGTAGGTCGCTGGGTTGGGACTGACTACGTATTCGGGGGCCGCGTGCGTTTCATCGTTCGGTCGTCGCCGTCGCCCTGACGATGGCAGGTCCGCTCGCCTGCGCCCGCCACGACACTTTCGCAGGAAGGTGCAAGATGCGCTGTCCGGCGGCCGCATACTTCCCGCTTCATGCGGAGGATCCTGGCCGTCATCGGCATCGTCGCGCAACTGGTGGTCGCCTCCAGCGGCGTGCACGACGTGCGCATCTCGTCGTTCGACGGCGTGCAGCTCGCGGCGACCTACTACGCCCCCTCGACGTCTGGACCCGCCGTGGTCCTGTTCAGAAACTGCGATCAGGGCCGCGCGAGCATGAACGGCTTCGCCGGTAAGCTGGCTGCGCGCGGCGCCCACGTGATCGTGTACGACTATCGCGTGGCCGAGGCGGCCGGCCGTTCGTGGCGCGAGACGCGGAGTGGCGACGCCGATCGCGTGTACGACTGGCTCGCCTCGCAACCGGGCGTCGATCGCACACGGCTCGGCGTGGTGGGAGGCAGCTGCGGTGTCGCGCTCGCCCTGGATTTCGCCGCGCACCACGCCGAACAGGTGAGGGGAATCGTCATTCTCTCCGGGCCCAGCGATGCGGCACAGCGCGCGTTCATCGCGCGGACGCCGAGCATCGGCGTGCTCGGCGCCGCGAGCGTCGAAGAAGGGGCGGCCGTTGGCTACGTCCAGCCCGTCGTCGCGGCGTCGACCAACCGGGCGAGCCGGATGGTCGTGCTGCGCGGCGCCGGCCACGGCACGGAGATCTTCAAGGGCAGCACATCGTTCGAGGCGACGACACTCGATTGGCTCGACGAGCGTCTCGCTGCAGCGCGACGCGAGTGGCAGCTCACCCCGCACTCTCCGCCCAGCTCCGCGCCGGAGGCCGGCACGCCGGCGGCGCCACTCTGAGATCCGTGCGCCGGTCCGGCGACACCAGGCGCTCGCGCGGCACCCGCTGCGGATCCTCCGACGCCTGATACGCCAGCATCGCGATCAGCATCGCGTTGTGGCGCAAGTCGTCGAACACGAGCTTGTCGAACGTGTCGAGGTTGGTGTGCCAGGTGTACGTGACGTAGTCCCACTCGCGCGCGCCGAGGTTGAACGCGGGCGCGCCGCGGCAGGTGAACGACACGTGATCGGTGCCGTGGCCCGGCGTCCCCGGATCGACGAGCTGCACCTCCCCCGCGATGTCGCTCGGCATGCGCGAGAGCCACCGGCGGAAGAACGCGCCCGCGCCCGAGAATCCCTCCATCGAGATGCGCACGATGCGTCCCGTGCCGTTGTCCTGGTTGAACAGCGCCTGCAGCCCGCTGATCACCTGCGGATGATCTGCTGCGAAAGACCCTGACCCATTGAACCCCTGCTCTTCCCCGTTCCAGTGTCCGACGATGATCGTGCGCTTCGGGTTCGGGTACGCGAGGCGCAGCAGTCGCATCGCTTCCATCATCACGACGGTGCCCGTGCCGTTGTCCGTCGCCCCCGACGCGGCATCCCACGAGTCGAGATGCGCCGAGAGCACGACGTACTCGTCCGGCTTCTCCCTGCCGCGCAGCTCGGCGATCACATTCGCCGCCGGCACTTCCGCGCCGAGCGTGGAGCGCGCGTCGACGCGCAGCTTCGGCCCCTGATCGTGCTCCGCGAGCCGATACAGCAACCCATAGTCCTCGCAGCTCAGACCGATCTCGGGGATCGTGTCGGAGACGGTCGTGCTGATCTTGCTCACGCCCCATCCTTGCGGTCCCGGCGGCGGCACGAGCGACGTCACGATTCCCACCGCTCCCGCCTCGGCAAGTCGTCGAACCTTGTCCGTGCCGCGCAGCCCGGTGCGGCGGCGGCCGGCGTACCACGCGTCGAACGCGGCCGAACGCTCCGCCTGCAGCCGTGAATACGCTTCGGCTGTCGCCGAGGCCTTCAGCTCCGTGTCGGGGCGGCAGGTGGGCCACGCAAAGTCGAGGAGCACGAACTTCCCTCGCGCGCGCGGCAGCCACGCCTCGAACTCGGCGCGGCTCTGCACGTCCGGGTCGACGACGACGCCCGCTTCGACCGTGCCCTTCGTCCCCGGACTCCACGTCGAGAGAATGCCCTCGAGCGCGCGCTCGCGCGGCGCGATCAGATCGATGTGCGCGATCTCGCGGCGCCACTCGTTCCACGTGCCGTAGCGCTCGTTGCGCGCCGGGATGCCCCACTTCCGGTACATGCTCAGCAGCCACTCGTTCGCACGCCGCTGTTCGCGCGAGCCGACGAGCCGCGGGCCGATCGAGTCGAGGAGCGTCTGCGCGAGGGGATAGAGCTGCGAGTGCTCGCGCTCCTCGCGCTGGATCCGCGTGGTCACCGAGTCCTGCTCGGTGAGCGGCGCTTCGCCGATTCTACCCTCAGAATGGACCGTATGGAAAGACGAGTCATTCATGGGGGATGAACTGGTCGGGCTCGACAGCGGGCAGCTGGCGTCGAACGTCAGCCACTGTTGACCGGTGTGCTACACTGATGGGATCGACACGAATACGGAGGGATGTGATGGAGATGACCGTCGAGTTTTTCCGGGCACCACGCGTCTGCGGATGGATCGCGACGCCGCCACATCGTCGGCCCTTCGAGGGAACGACGATGGCCGCCGGGCGCGACCTCCCGCACGATCTCGTGCAGTTCACGATCGAGCGCGCGCTCGACATCCGTGACGGCTTCTGGGGACTCCTGGCGCACGGCGCATCGTTCGCGAGCGTCCCGGGCCGCAAGCCGACGGAGGACGGGCGCGCGCTGACTCGGCAGTACCACGACGCACTGAACCGCGTCGAGGGGATCGTGAACGGGCACTACGCCGCATGGCGACGTGGAGAAGACACCCCTCTGCGCGCCACTCTGGACGGCATGTACGCCCAGTGGCTCGCCGTCCCCGAAGGCGAGCGCCTCGTGCTGACCTGGCCGGTGCACCCGCTGCCGCGCCCGGAACCCAGAGATCGCCCACGCCGCCCCGCCCGACCGGCGCGCCCCCACCGCGCGAGGGGATAAGGGCCGGATCCTCCCTTCGAGAATTCGAAAAGGGGCAAGAGCTGTCCGCTCGCCGCTGCCCGCTCGCCGCTGGGCTCACCTGACGGCTCACCGGCTCCGATGCTCAGTAAGTGCAGATCCCTCGACTCGCTCCGCTCGCTCGGGATGACAGCTCTCGCTCCGCTCGCTCGGGATCAGGCGCTCGCTCGGGATGACAGCGTAGTTCCGCATCCCCTCATCCCCGCATCCCCGCATCCCCGCGAATCACTCCGCCATCCCAAGCCCCGGTACCGTACACTCCCACCGCATCGTCACCGGGCAGCCGTCCACGAGCGTCGAATCCTCGAACGCGACCACGACCGCCTTTGGCGCACTCTTGCGCAGCTGTCGGCGTTCGTCGTCGGCGAGCACGGCGCGCGTCACGGCGACGGCGCGGCGCACGAGATCCATCTGCTGCGACTCCGCCCAGCGCGCCGCACCCAGACGGCGAAAGGTCAGGTAGGTACGCCCATTCTGGATACGGCACTCCGGCGGCGGCTCGATCCCGAGCGCGCGTGCGATCGTCGCCGCCGTCGAACGGAACCGGAAGACTTCCAGGTTGAATTGAGCCATCGGTGGGATGGGAGTCGTGACGGGCGCGCGCATTGCCGCCCAGTCTGCTCGCTGCAGCCTCGCCGTCGCCCTCGCGACCGTCGTCGTCACCGCGCCCGCCGGAGCGCAGAGCCTCCGCCAACGGTTCTCCGATCTCTTCATCTTCGGCGAGGGCGAGGAGCCGCTCTTCCTCGCCGGATCGGGCGACCCGAACAACCCGGCGTCGCTGCAGGTGCACGGGATGCACTTCATTCCGTCGTCGAGCGCCGAGAACGGCACCCTCATCTCGCTCATCGGTGACGCGCTCGGCCAGAGCATCAGCAGCATCCCGATCGGCTCGACCAGCGGCAGCGAGACCTTCCGCTTCGCGGGCGGCGTGCCGGAGCGGACGTCGACGTCGGCCGGCGCGATCTTCGCCGAGCGGGCCGCCACTCTCGGCAAGGACCGGGTGCTCGTGGGGATCAGCCGCACCAGCTTCAGCTTCGCGACGCTGCGCGGTGTGAACATGCACGACATCCAGCTCACCTTCACGCACCAGAACGTCGATTTTCCCGGCTGCTCGGCGGCCGTCGGCGGCGACTGCTCGAAGTACGGCATACCCGGCGTCGAGAACGACGTGATGGACTTCCATCTCTCGATGGATCTCGACGTCGCCGTCACACCGGTCTACGTCACCTACGGCGTGACGGACAAGATCGACGTGAGCGTCGTGCTCCCGCTCGTCCAGGCGGACTTCCGCGGTTCGAGCAACGCGCAGATCCGCCCATTCGGCGGCACCACGGCGACGCACTACTTCGCCGGCACGCCGCAGAATCCCGTGCTGTCGGCGTCGCGCGAGAGCATCGGCTCCGCGGCGGGCCTCGGCGACGTCGACGTCCGCGCCAAGGTCAACCTGCGCCAGAACGTCAACGCCGACGTCGCCGTGCTGGTCGACGCGCGCTTTCCCACCGGCAGCACGGCCGACCTGCTCGGCTCGGGGAAGTTCAGCGGCCGAGTGATCGGCATCGTCGACTCGCATTTCGGCAACTTCTCCCCGCACATCAACGGCGGCTACCTGTATCACGCCGGTGATCAGCAGAACGACGCCGTCCTCGGCACCGTCGGCTTCGATCAGCTGATGAGCCCCAAGGTCACCCTCGCCGCCGATCTCGTCTCGGCGCTCCAGGTGGGCGACAGCAAGCTGGTGCTCCCCGGCGTGGTGACGTGGGAAGCGCCCTTCCGCCGCTCGCTCAACCCCACGAACATCCCGACGACGCGCGACGACGTCGTGGACGGCTCGTTCGGCGTGAAGATCGCCCCGGCGCGCAACACGATCCTCGTGATGAACGCGCTCTTCCCGCTCAACCGCGGCGGACTCCGGCCGAACCTCGCGTACACGGTAGGGATCGAGCGGACGTTCTGATTGGCGGGGATGCGGGATGCGGGGATGAGGGGATGCGAAACCACGCCCTGTCATCCCGAGCGAG
>JAEKKK010000103.1 GCA_019510405.1 Gemmatimonadota bacterium
ATTCTGTATCTCTTCCGCGCGGGATTCCGCACGACGATCTACCGCTGCGCCGAAGCGATGACCGTTTTCGCCGTCATGACGGCGGGACTCTTCCCGATCCTCCACCTCGGGCAGCCGTGGAAGTTCTTCTGGCTGATTCCGTACCCGAACTGGCGGCTCATCTGGCCGAACCCGAAGAGCCCTCTCGTCTGGGATGTCTTCGCGATCCTCACGTACCTCACCGTGTCGGCGACGTTCTTCTACGTCGGCCTCATTCCCGACATTGCGGTGCTGCGCGACCAGGAGACCAACCCGATCCGGAAGCGGATCTTCGCCGCACTCTCGCTCGGCTGGCGCAACTCGGACAAGGAATGGCGGCACTTCACGCGCGCCTATCTCTTCCTCGCCGCGTTCGCCACACCGCTCGTGCTGTCCGTGCACTCCGTCGTGTCGTTCGACTTCGCCATGGCACTCACGCCGGGATGGCACGCCACGGTCTTCCCGCCCTACTTCGTCGCGGGCGCCATCTTCTCCGGTATCGGGATGGTGTTCACGATCATCATCCCGCTCCGGAAGTACTTCAAGCTCCAGCACTTCGTCACGATCAACGACCTCGACGCGGCGGCGAAGCTCTGCCTCTTCACGTCGATGGTCGTCGGACTCGCCTACCTGACGGAGTTCCAGGTCGCCTGGATGTCGGGCAACCGGGTCGAGCAGGAGTACTTCTGGAACCGCGTGTTCGGCCAGTGGGCCTGGTCCGCGTGGATCATGCTCATCTGCAACTGCGTGTTGCCGCTCTCGCTCTTCTCGCAGAAGCTGCGGCGGAACACCACCTGGCTGTTCATTCTCTCGATCTTCATCAACATCGGGATGTGGTTCGAGCGCTTCGTGATCGTCGTGCCGTCGCTCTCGCACGAGTTCGAGCCCTGGCAGTGGGGCAGCTACGCGCCGACGTGGGTGGACTACTCCATCCTCCTCGGCTCGTTCGGCTGGTTCTTCATGTGGTTCCTCCTGTTCATGAAGCAGTTGCCGATCATGGCGCTCGCCGAGATCAAGGAGATCGTGCCGCCGAAGTACCGGCAGCCGCATGATCCGGCGGAGCGCGAGCACGATCTGGATACGTTGACTCTCGATCCCATCAACACCGCGGGGGACGACTGATGCAGGGCGTCATCGGAGCGTTCGCCGAGCTGGACTCCACCGTCCATGCCATCGAGGATCTGCGGAAGCAGAACTTCAGCGACATCACCGTCTACACCCCTACTCCACGCCACGAGCTCGAGGAGGCCCTCCAGCCGCCCACGAGTCCCGTGCGCCGGTTCACGCTGATCGGCGGACTGCTCGGCGTCACCTTCGGCTACTGGATCCCGGTCTGGATCTCCGACTACTGGCCGATCGTCGTCGGCGGCAAGCCGGTGGCGAGCTGGGTGCCGTACACGATCATCGGCTTCGAGCTGATGGTGCTGATCGGGTCACTGTCCACGGTGTTCGGCATGTTCGCGGTCTCGCGCATACCGCGCCTCACCATGACGGTGGGCTACGACGGCCGGTTCAGCCACGGAGACTATGGCATCTGGGTTCCAGTCGGTCCGGAGCGCGCGACGGCGGCTGCCGATGTGCTCCGCAAGCACGGCGCGGTGGAGGTGCGGAATGAGCGCTGACCGTTTCGTGCGAGTGCGCCGCACCGGTGCGCTCGCATTCGTCACCGTGCTGGCCGCGTGCTCCTGGTTCACCGACTTCAAGGAGCAGCCGAAGATCGATCCCTGGGAGTCGGCCGACACTGTCGGGATGCGCGGCAATCCGCAGAACTCCGTGCCGGTCTACGGCACCTTCGCTCCGGGCTACGCCGTGTCGCGCGCGGCGCTGCCGGGCACGATCGACTCCATGGCGGCGATCGCCAACCCGATCGCGCCCGACGCGCGCTCGCTGGCGAACGGGCGGAAGTACTACACCATCAACTGCGCGGTCTGTCACGGCTACGAGGGGAAGGGGGACGGTCCCGTCGTCGCCAAGGGCTTCCCGGGCATTCCACTCGTGGGTGCCGCGTCCCCCGCGCCTGGCCGCACCGACGGCTACATCTGGGGGATGATCCGCAACGGTCGCGGCCTGATGCCGACGTACAACCGCATCGAGGAGTTCGATCGCTGGGACATCGTGAATTACCTACGCGGTTTGCAGGGGCGCTACGCGGTGGCGACCGGCCCGGTCGGCCTTCCGGGCGAGACGGGTGACAAGGTGCCCGGCTTCTCGCAGTCGGGACCGACGCGTCCCGCGCCGTACTACGATCGCGTCGGATCGCAGGCGGGCCCATGGCCGTCCGGCATGGGCGCCCGCGCGAACGCGGCTGTCGACACGGCCCTGCGCACGCCGGCGGATACCGGAGCGGCGCGTCGTGATACCGCTGCCGCGCGCCGGCCCGCACCGAACGCCGCGCCCAGCGGCGCTGCTCCACGTCCCACCGCTTCGCCGACCGGAGGCGCACGATGAGTCTGCACCCCGCACCCGTGCCCTCGCGCGAGGAGCTCCTCGCGACGTACAGCAAGCCGCTGCCGAAGGGACTGCGCATGCTGCTGACCGTCCTCGGCGTTCTCGGCCTGATCGTGTTCGTCGCCGGTTTGCTCATGGCGCCGGATCGCGCGTGGCGCGCGTATCACTTCAACTGGCTGTTCTTCGCGTCGCTCTCGTCGGCGGGCGTCATGTTCGTCGCGGTGCAGCGCATCACGACGGCGCGCTGGTCGCGTCCGATCGTGCGCTTGCTCGAGGGCTACGTCGCCTTTCTCCCCGTCGCGTTCCTGCTGCTGCTGGTGAGCCTGTTCCTCGGGAAGGGGCACATCTTCCCCTGGACGCACGAGCGGCCGCCAGTCGCGGAAAAGGTGCTGTGGTACAACGCCTTCTTCCTGTCGACGCGCGTGATCGTCTCGTTCGGCGTGATCACGCTGCTGTCGCTCTGGTACATCTACACGTCGGTGCGGCTCGACGTCGGCTTGCTGCCGGAGTGGGGCTCCAAGTGGGCCGAGGGTCTGCGCAATCGGATGCGCACCGGCTTCGGTGAGGAGCGTCGCGAGCTGCACAGCACCCACTCGCTGCAGGGGAAGCTCGCCGTCATCCTGGCACTCTGCTTCGGCTACGGCTGGTCGCTGCTCGCCTTCGACCTGTCGATGGGGCTCTCGCTGCACTTCCAGAGCACGTTGTACGGCTGGTGGTTCTTCATGGGCGGCTGGCTCTGCTCGCTGACCCTGTTCACGCTTCTCGTGATGGCGTGGCGTCGCTACCTCGGCGCCGAGGCGTTCATCGGCGAGAACCACTTCCACGATCTCGGAAAGCTCTGCTTCGCCTTCACGGCGTTCTGGGGGTATCTGACGTTCGGCCAGTACCTCGTCATCTGGTACGGCAACCTCGGAGAGGAAACGCACTGGCCGCGGCTGCGGCTCATGCAGCCCTGGGTGTGGACGACGGTCGCCGCGGCGTCGATGGTCTTCCTCATTCCGTTCTTCGGCCTTCTCTCGCGCGCCGCGAAGGTGTACCGGCCCACGCTGGTGCTCTTCACCGTGATCAGCCTCGTCGGCATGTACCTCGTGCGCTACATCGAGGTCTATCCGTCGCTGTACGGCGTAGTGCCGTCGATGCCGTTCGGCCTGTGGGAGATCGGCGTCACGCTCGGCTTCATCGGGTTGTGGGGCAGCTGCTACCTGGCGTTCATGAACGCCTTCCCGCGCGTGCGCGTCGTGCTCATGACGTCGCCCTACCGCGACGAGGTCCAGGTGCCGGTGAACCCGGAGACGATGGAGCCGCTGCCGGCGCACGAATAGCGGGCGCGCGGGGCGGGCGCGGCGCGCCGCGCCCGCCGTGAACGGTTTACAGTGATAGGTGAACGGCCGGCCTCGGGATGCAGGAGCATCCCGAGGCCGGCCGTAAACTGTTCACCGATCACCGACAACAGCGTTTCTATCTCACCATCTCCTGCAACGCCGCCAACGGCATCACCCCGCTCTGGCGCCGCACCTCGCGGCCGTTGCGGAAGGCGATGACGGTTGGAATGCCGCGAATCTGAAAGCGCGAGGCGACGCGCTGCGACGCATCGGTGTCGAGCTTTGCGACGAGGATGCTGCCGGCGGAGGAGCGCGCGAGCTCGTCGACGGCGGGCGCCATCATGCGACACGGTCCGCACCAGTCGGCGTAGAAATCCACGAGCACCGGAAGCGTCGTCTCACGCAGGACGCGATCGAACGTTGCATCCGTGAGGAGAATCGGGTGATCGAGCCGGAGCGGCGCCGAGCAGACGCCGCACTTCGGTCCGTCGGTGATGCGCTTCGCGGCGATGCGGTTCCATCGGCCGCATGACGGACAGGGCAGGGTGACGTGCGGTGCCTGTGAGGTCGTCTCCTGAGCCGTGGACATGATCGCTTCTCCGAGCGTGGCGGGTCCGTTAGTTTTCGCGCAGTGCAAGATTCGGGGCGTTAGCTCAGCTGGGAGAGCGCCTGCTTTGCAAGCAGGAGGTCATCGGTTCGATCCCGATACGCTCCATGTGGGGAGTCAGTCCGTCGAGGCTGGCTCCCTTTTTCGTTGTCGCTGGACTTCGGTGGCGGGGCGATCTAGCGTGGGGCGTTCAGCGCCCACCCTCCACGGAGGTCTCCATGCTCAGCCGCCTGCTGCGCGTTTCTATGCTGCTCACGCTCGGTGCCGCCCTTCCCGCCAAGGTGCCGGCGCAGGCGCCGGCCGGCGCGTCGCCGGCGGTGATCGGCGAAGTGCGCGACGCCGTGCGGCGCTACGATGCGGCACTCCGCCGCGCCGACGCGGCAGCGGTCGGACAGTTCTTCGCGCCCGAATACGTGTTCGTCAACGCGCGCGGCCAGCGCCTCACGCGGGCTGAGCGCCTCGCCAACCTGCGCACCGGCCGCACCGCCGTCGACACCGTGGCCCACGCCCCCGAGGAAGAACAGTTCCAGTCGTACGGCAACGTGGTCCTCTACTCGACCCTCCTCACACTCGGCGGCCGGTACAGTGGCAAGACCCAGCAGCAGGGCCACTATCGCGCCCTCGTCGTCTGGGTGCGCCGCGACGGCCGATGGCAGCAGGTCGCCAGCCAGCTGACGCAGGTCGTCGAGCAATGAGCGCCCGTACTGCGGCCTGACCGTCGCATCGGGTAGTCACGTCAGTCGTGCAGGGCGCGCGCGATGAGCCAAATGCTAAAAAAATAGCAACCATACTGTAAAATATGCGCAAATAGCTTGACGCGTGCCGGTACCAACAGCGATACTACGGCACAGAAGCCGACGAGAGTGTGCATTTTCGGCAAATTTTTGTGCATTATTGGAAACTTCCCAACGAAAGGCGGCCATTTTGGACCGCCGCGGGCGCGTTCTGGTGCAGTCGCACGGCGCGCCCTTCGTCTTACCGATCCGCCCGGAGCCACTGCAGGCCCGAGCCTCAATAGATGACCGATGATCTATCCTCCCGACGAATCCCTCCTCACGCATGCACCGGAGTTCTTGCCGATGCGGAAGATCAACACGCGCAACTTTCGACTCGCGACCCGCTCGACGCCACGTGAGGTCAACCGACGCATCGTCCTCAACCTGATCCGCGAGTACCAGCCGATCTCGCGCGCCGAGCTCGCGCGGCGGATGCAGGTGCACCGGGGGACGATGACGCCGCTCGTGCGGGAGCTCGTCGAGAGTGGGGTCGTGTTCGAGAAGGGGACGGCGGCCACGGCGCGCGGCCGTCGCCCCACGCTCCTCTGCGTGCGGACCCGCGGCCGGCACGTCGTCGCCGTGGACATCCGTCCGGGACGCTCGGTCATCGCCCTCGCCGATGTGAGTGGACACGTGTCGGCCCGCGAGAGCTTCGAGACGCCCGAGGCACCCGAGGATCTGCCCGATCTCCTCGCCACCGAGGTGGCGAGCCTGCTCCGGGAGCACGCCCCCGAAGGGATCGACGGATGCCAGGGGCTCGGCATCGTGCTCCCCGGCATGGTGGACCGTAAGACCGGTCGTCTCATCTATGCCCCGCGACTGGGCTGGCGCGATGTGGATCTGCGAGCCGTCGTGGCGCAGCGCGTCGGCATGAAGTGCTACATCGAGAGCGCGCCGATCGCCTGCGCACTCGCGCGGCTCTGGCTCGAGCCGGACGCCACGCGCACTGTGAACAGCTTCGCGTACGTCAGCATCTCCGACGGCATCGGTGTCGGTCTCGCCTTCAATGGTGAGATGTTGCGTGGCGAGGGACACACGGCCGGCGAGTTCGGCCACGTCCCGCTCGATGCCAATGGTCCGGAGTGCGTGTGCGGCCGCATCGGCTGCTGGGAATCGCTCGCCTGCAACAGCGCGACCGTCGATCGATACATCGAGCTGTCGACTGGCATCCCGACACCGAAGAATGGTGCGACGAAGCGCCCGGCGCGCGGGACGTTGCGGCCAGGCATCGACGAAGTCGTGCGGCGCGCGCGCGGCGGCGAGCCGGCTGCCGTTTCCGCGCTCGTCGAGACGGGACACCACATCGGCAAGGGACTCGCGCTCGTCGTCAACGCGTTCAACCCGGGACGCGTGTATGTTGGCGGCGAGATCACCGCGGTGTGGGAGCTGCTCGAGGGTCCGATCCGCGACGCACTCGCGGCGAGCACGATCACCGATCGCGCGCGCGCGACACCGGTCCTTCCCGACAGCGCGCCCGCCGAGTATCGGTTGCGCGGCGCGGTGGCGCTGGTGACGGCGCCCGGATACGCCGCGCTCGCCGTGGGTTGATCGGAGGCGAAGAGAAGGCGCAAGGGGCTTCCCAACGCCGTGCTCGACGCCAGATTTGGCGTCTGTGAGCAAAGTCATCAGATGTCTTCCAGCAGCGCGATGACGACGGCGCTGGAAGGTCTCGCCGGAAAGACCGCCGTCGTCACCGGAGGGTATGGCGTCCTCGGCGCGAGCCTCGCGTCCGGACTCGCCGACTCCGGCGTGCGCGTGGCCATCCTCGGCCGACGCCGCGACAACGCAGAGGCGCAGGCGAACGCCATCCGCGAAGCGGGTGGCGAGGCCATGGTCCTCATCGCCGACGTGATGGACGAAGCGCAGCTTCGCGCCGCGCGCGACGCGGCGCTCGAGGCGTGGGGGCGGATCGACATCCTCATCAACGCGGCGGGCGGCAGCGTCGCCCGCTCGCGCAGCGACGACCGCAGCGTGTTCGAGGTGCCGCTCGACGCGTTCGAGGAAGTGCTGCGCCTCAACCTGCACGGCAGCGTCGTGCCGACGTTCATCTTCGGCGAGACGATGGCCGCCGCCGGTCGCGGCTGCATCGTGAACATCTCGTCGATGGCCGCGCTCCGTCAGCTGAGCGGGGTCCTCGGATATTCCGTCGCCAAGACGGGGATCGACAGCTTCACGCGCTGGATGGCCGTCGAGCTCGCGCGCAAGCATGGCGACGGGCTCCGGGTCAACGCGATCGCGCCCGGCTTCTTCGTCACCACGCAGAACCGCAACGTGCTGCTGACTTCCGAGGGGGAATACACGGAGCGATCGAAGCGCGTGATCGCCCAGACGCCGATGGGACGCTTCGGCCGGCCGGAAGAGCTCATCGGCGTCGTGCGATTCCTCTGCAGTGACGCCGCCTCATTCGTCACCGGCACGGTGATTCCGGTCGACGGGGGCTTCAGCATCTTCAGCGGCGTATGACCACCCTGGCTGCATCGCGCGCCTCCCGGAATGCGCGCCCCAACTCGACTCGGTCGAATACAATGAAGATCATCGACATCCGGGCGACCCCGGTCACCGTGCCGCTGGCGGCGCCGCTCCGCCACGCGAACGGCTCGCACTGGGGACGCTTCGTTCGCACCATCGTCGAGGTCGAGACCGACGACGGGATCGTCGGACTCGGCGAGATGGGTGGGGGAGGTGAGAGCGCCGTCGCCGCGTTCAATGGCCTCAAGCCCTACCTGCTCGGGCACGATCCGACGCGTCTCGAGGAGATGCGGTTCATCGTCGCGAATCCCACCGCGTCGCTGTACAACAACCGCACCCAGGTGCTCGCCGCGCTCGAGTTCGCGTGCCTCGACATCATGGGGCAGAAGTGGGGGGTGCCGGTCCACTCGATCCTCGGCGGCGCGCTGCGCGATCGCGTTCCCTTCGCGTCGTATTTGTTCTTTCGTTATGCAAATCATCGGGACGGCAGCGGCGAGGTTCGGACGATCGATCAGCTCGTCGCCGAAGCGCGTTCGCTGAAGAGCACGCACGGATTCACGTCGCACAAGTTGAAGGGCGGCGTGTTCCCGCCGTCCTATGAGCTCGAGTGCTATCGCGCCCTCGCCGACTCGCTCCCCGGCGACAGCTTCCGCTTCGACCCCAACGGCGTGTGGTCGACGGAGCAGGCGATCTGGTTCGGCCGGCAGATCGAGGACATCAACAACGACTACCTCGAGGATCCGGTCTACGGGCTGGCCGGCATGCGCCGCACGCGCGAGAAGGTGCGGATGCCGCTCGCGACGAACACCGTCGTCGTCGGGTTCGAGCAGCTCGCGGCAAACGTGCTCGATACCGCGGTGGACGTCGTGCTGCTCGACACCACCTTCTGGGGTGGCATCCGTCCGTGCGTGAAAGCCGCGGCAGTCTGTGAGACCTTCCAGCTCGGCGTCGCCGTGCACTCGTCCGGCGAGCTGGGGATCCAGCTGGCGACGATGCTGCATCTCGGTGCGGTGCTGCCGAACCTCACCTTCTCGGCGGATGCGCACTACCACCACCTGCTCGACGACGTGATCGTCGGCGGCAAGCTGCGCTACGAGTGCGGCGCGATCGCCGTGCCGGATGGACCAGGCCTCGGTGTGACGCTGGACCGCGCGAAGCTCGAGCAGTACCACGAGCTGTTCAAGGAGCTCGGCACCTACCCGTACGATCGCGACCCGCTGCGTCCCGATTGGACACCGCTCGTCCCCAACACGCGATGGGCGGACCCGCTCGACGGCCGCACACCGCGCGTCACGCCGTGATGGCTCGCTCGCTGCGCCGCGCCGTCGTCCTGGCGCTCACACTGCTCGCCATCCCTGCGCTTCGCCTCCGGGCGGATGACGGCTACGATCTCTGGCTCCGGTATCCACGCGTCGCGGATGCGGGGCTGCTGACGGAATATCGCGGCGCGCTGAGGCAGGTGGACGTCGAGGGCAACTCGCCGACGCTGCGCGCCGCGCGCGATGAGTTGATCAAAGGCCTCACGGGCCTGCTCGGCGCGGCGCCGGCGACGAGCGACGCGATCACGGCCGACGGCACTCTGCTCGTGGGCACGCCAACCAGCTCGCGCGTGATCGCCGCGTTGCCGCTCGCCGCCGAGCTGCGTGCGCTGGGCCCGGACGGGTACATCGTGCGCGCGGTCCGGATGGGCGGACATCGGGCGATCGTCGTGGCGGGCAACAGCGACGTCGGCGCGCTCTACGGCACTTTCGCGCTGCTGCGCCAGCTCCAGACCCACCAGCACATCTGCGCGGTCGCCCTGCGCGATGCGCCGAAAGTGCAGCTCCGCATCCTCGACCACTGGGACAACCTCGACGGCTCGGTCGAGCGGGGCTACGCGGGCCGGTCGATCTGGCAGTGGGACAGCCTGCCGGCGATCGTGTCGCCGCGGTATCGCGACTACGCGCGCGCCAACGCGTCGATCGGGGTGAACGGCGCCGTCGTGACGAACGTGAACGCGAACGCGCGCGTGCTCACGCCCGCCTACCTCGAGAAAGTCGCGAAGATCGCCGACGTGCTGCGGCCATACGGCATCCGCCTCTACCTGACGGCGCGCTTCAGTGCGCCGATCGAGATCGGCGGCCTCAAGACCGCCGATCCGGTCGATCCCGACGTGCGGCAGTGGTGGAAGGCGAAGACCGACGAGATCTACAAGTACGTCCCCGACTTCGGGGGCTTCGTCGTGAAGGCGAACTCGGAGGGGCAGCCCGGTCCGCAGGACTACCATCGCACGCACGCGGACGGCGCGAACATGTTCGCCGATGCGCTCGCGCCGCACGGCGGCATCGTGATGTGGCGCGCCTTCGTGTACAGCAACGACGTGCCGACGGATCGCGTGAAGCAGGCGTACGACGAGTTCAAGCCGCTCGACGGATCCTTCCGGCCGAACGTGCTGATCCAGGTGAAGAACGGCCCGCTCGACTTCCAGCCGCGCGAGCCGTTTCATCCGCTCTTCGGCGCGATGCCGAAGACGCCGCTCATGATGGAGTTCCAGGTCACCAAGGAATACCATGGCCAGGACACCCATCTCGTGTATCTCGGCCGCGAGTGGGAAGAGGTGCTCCGCGCCGACACCTGGGTGCACGGCAAGGGCTCCACGGTGGCGAAGGTCGTCGAGGGCGCCGTCGACCACTACTCGCGCACCGGCATCGCCGGCGTGGCGAACATCGGCGACGACCGCGACTGGACCGGGTCGCAGTTCAACCAGGCGAACTGGTACGCCTTCGGCCGGCTCGCCTGGAATCCCGAGGCGTCGTCGACGGCGATCGCCGACGAGTGGATTCGCATGACGTTCACCAATGCCCCCACCGCCGTGGCGGCGATCCGCACGATGATGCTCCAGTCGCGGGAAGCCGTGGTGAACTACATGACTCCCCTCGGACTGGCCCACATCATGGCCACCGGACACCACTACGGTCCGGCGCCCTGGGTCCGGCTCTCGCGCGCCGACTGGTCGCCGACGTACTACCACAAGGCCGATACGCTGGGGATCGGCTTCGACCGCACGGCGTCGGGCAGCAATGCGGTTGCCCAGTATGCCGGCCCCGTGCGCGAGCGGTACGGGAGCCTGAAGACCGTCCCCGATTCACTCCTCCTGTGGTTCCATCACGTACCGTGGGCGTATAAGATGCGCTCCGGCCGATCGCTCTGGGATGAGATGGTCTTCCGGTACAACGCCGGAGTCGATACCGTGCGTTCGATGCAGAAGCTGTGGGCGTCCGTGCGACCGGCCGTGGACTCCGAGCGCTTCGCCGACGTGTCGAGCTTCCTGGCGATCCAGGAGCGCGAGGCGCGGTGGTGGCGCGACGCGGCCCTCACGTACTTCCAGAGCTTCTCGCGGATGCCGATCCCGGCAGGTTACGAGCAGCCGGCGCATCCGCTCGCGTACTACCAGCGAATCACCTGTCCGGCCAATCGCGACAAGCCTCGCTGCGACGGGATTCCCTGATCCACTCGTGCATCACCGCTCGGCGAGCGTGATGCACTCACGCTCACCCTCTGCGCGCGGATAGCAAAGTCATGACCCCCACCCGTTCGACGAAGCAGGACGCCTACACTCCTCGGCCCGAGCATCACTTCACCTTCGGCCTGTGGACGGTGGGCAACCCCGGCCGCGATCCGTTCGGTGAGCCGACGCGGCCCGCCATCGGACCGGTGGAGATCGTCCACAAGCTCGCCGAGCTGGGCGCCTACGGGGTGAACTTCCACGATGACGACCTCGTGCCGCGCGGCTCGTCGTCCACGGAGCGCGACCGGATCGTGCGCGAGTTCCGGAAGGCGCTCGAGGAGACGGGGATCAAGGTCCCCATGGCGACGACCAACCTGTTCGGCGACCCCGTGTTCCGCGACGGCGCATTCACGAGCGTCGATGCGAACGTTCGCCGGCACGCGCTGCAAAAGACGATGCGCGCGATGGACCTCGGCAAGGAGTTCGGCGCCGAGACGTACGTGTTCTGGGGAGGGCGCGAGGGAACCGAGACGAACGCCTCGAAGGATCCGCAGGAGGCGATCAAGTGGTTCCGCGACGCGATCAACTTCCTCAGCGAGTATTCCATCGCGCAGAACTACAACTACAAGTTCGCCCTCGAGCCGAAGCCGAACGAGCCGCGCGGCGACATCTTCCTCCCGACGATCGGGCATGCGCTGGCGTTCATCTACACCCTCGACCATCCCGAGATGGTCGGGCTCAACCCCGAGATCGCGCACGACACGATGGCCGGTCTCGAGTTCACGCATGGCGTGGCGCAGGCGATGGAGGCGGGGAAGCTGTTCCACATCGACCTCAACGCCCAGAAGCCGGGCCGGTACGACCAGGATCACCGGTTCGGCAGCGAGGACCTGAAGGCGGCGTTCTTCCTCGTGAAGCTGCTCGAGGACTCCAAGTGGCCCGGCATGCGGCACTTCGACAGCCACGCCTACCGCACCGAAGACCAGCAGGGGGTGTGGGACTTCGCCGCCGGCAGCATGCGCACCTATCTCATCCTCAAGGAGAAGGCCGCGCAGTTCAACCAGGATGCGGAGATCCAGGCGCTCGTCGGCGAGCTCGCCGCCCGTGGGGGGAAGCCCGGTGCGCGGGTGAAGTACTCGTCACAACTCGCGCAGTCTATTCGCGATGAGAAGTTCGACCTCGAGGGGCTACGCGCGAAGGGCTATGGCTACGAGCGACTGGACCAGCTGACGATGGAGCTCCTGCTCGGGGTGCGCTGACGTGACGGAGCCACTGTTCCTCGGACTCGACGTCGGCACGAGCGGCGTCAAGGCGATCCTCGTCGGGGAGAGCGGCGACGTCGTGGCATCCGCGACGTCCCCACTCACCCTGGCCACGCCGCATCCGGGTTGGGCGGAGCAGGATCCGGAGGCGTGGTGGCAGGCGACGCTGTCGTCCATCGATGCGGTGCGGGCGAAGCGCCGCGACGCCCGCATCGCGGCGATCGGGATCTCGGGGCAGATGCACTCTTCCGTCTTCCTCGATCGAGCGGGGGCGGTGATCCGCCCGGCGCTGCTCTGGTGCGACGGCCGCACGACGGCGGAGTGTGCCGAGATCACGACGCGCGTCGGCGGCGAGGAGCGGCTGCGCGACCTCGCCTCGAACCCGGCGCTGGAAGGGTTCACGCTGCCGAAGGTGCTCTGGCTTCGGCGCCACGAGCCTGATGCCTTCGCTCGGCTGGCCACGGTGCTCCTGCCGAAGGACTACATC
>JAEKKK010000219.1 GCA_019510405.1 Gemmatimonadota bacterium
GGAGTGTCACGATGAATCCCTATCTGCGCGACAAGCTGGTCCAGAAGCTCGAGACGATGGCTGACGAGCGCGGCTATCAACTCCTCGACTACGCGGAGTTCCTCGAATCGAAGTACGCCGAGCGACAGCCAGCGGGCGCCGCGACGGCGGGAAACCCGCTCAGCCGATTCGCCGATGCGGTCGAGGAGAAGCTGCGCGCGGGTCGCGTGAGTGCGAGCACGATCGCGGAGACGATGAACCTCATGAACAAGGCGGTGGGCGTCCTCAACGGGGCAGCCGCGGCGGGCAAGTCGGTCGCCTCCGACCTGATGAGCGCCACGTCGCGCGTCGTGGACGCCGCGGCGGCCGCGGCGGCGCCGGCTACCCCAGGCTCGACCGGCGGCACGACTGCTGCGACTGGTGGAGCCTCGCCGAGCGGCGGGTCACCGCCGCCGGCCGGCGGGGCACCGCCGACCAGCGGGTCGAGTGCCGACCCGTCCACCCCCAGGTAGGAGCGAGCGCGTGAGCGAGAGAAGCGAAGGGGAGGTGCGACGCAGCCGCCGCGGCGCGAACGCGACCGCAGCGCGCGCCCGCGGGGCCGACGTCTCGCCGCGCACCGGTGCCAAGCGCACCGTGATGTACTACATCAAGCAGCTTCCGAACTACGTGCGTTTGCTCGGCGGCCTGCTGGGCGACCGGCGCGTCCGTCTTCCTGCTCGTCATCGCGCTGCAACGGCTCGTCGCGAACGCCGGCCGGCCCGTGCTGCAGGCCCACTGGTCCGGGGCGATGGAGGACCTCGCCGACTTGAATCTGAAGGAGGCGCTCGCTGCCGCTGCGTTCTTCCTGCCGCGGGGCATCCGGCGGAAGCTCAAGATGATCGGGAGAGCGTAGGGTTGCGCTAACCGCTTCCCCGCACTGGACTTCGCCCGAGTCGGCGCCTACGTTTCGCCATGGCGACCACAATCCGTTCCAATTCGCGGCCCGCAGCACAGCCCCAGGCTGAGCGCGGGCCTTCGCGTTCCGAGGCCACGAATGGCGCGTCGCGGGTCCGAGCCGACGTCGCCCTGACCTTCGACGACGTCCTGCTGTCCCCCCGTCACTCGGTGACGCACCCCAAGGACGTCTCCACCAAGTCCTGGTTCACGCGCAAGATCGAGCTCAACATCCCGCTCGTCTCGGCGGCGATGGATACGGTCACCGAGTCGGATATGGCGATCGCGATGGCGCGCCAGGGCGGCATCGGGGTGCTGCACAAGAACATGTCGATCGATCGCCAGGCGATGCAGGTCGACATCGTGAAGCGCAGCGAGAGCGGCGTGATCAGCAACCCCTACACGCTCCCCGAGACCGCGACGCTGCGCGAGGCGACGAACCTGATGAACCGGTTCCGCGTCTCCGGCGTCCCGATCGTGGACGCCGATGGCCGCCTCGTCGGGATCCTCACGAACCGCGACCTGCAGTTCGAGCGCAGCCTGGATCGCCCCGTCGCCGACGCGATGACGCGCAACCTGATCACCGCGCCGCAGGGAACGACGCTGGACGAAGCGGAGAAGATCCTCGGCAAGCATCGCATCGAAAAGCTGCCCGTGGTCGATGCCGATGGTCGGTTGAAGGGACTGATCACCGTGAAGGACATCCACAAGCGGCGGCAATTTCCCGGCGCGAACAAGGACGAGATCGGGCGCCTGCGTGCGGCCGCGGCGATCGGTGCGGGCGGCGACTTCCTCACGCGCGCCAAGGCGCTGATCGACGCGGGCGTGGATGCGCTCGTGGTGGACACGGCGCACGGACATGCCGACGCCGTGCTGGACGCGACGGCGCGGGTGCGCGAGGCGTTCCCGGACATCCAGCTCGTCGCGGGCAACGTCGCCACCCGCGAGGGGGCGCGCGCGCTCGTCGAGCGTGGCGTGGATGCGGTGAAGGTCGGCGTCGGGCCGGGCTCGATCTGCACGACGCGCGTCGTCACCGGCGTCGGCGTGCCGCAACTCACGGCGGTGTTCGACGCCATCGAAGGCGCGGGCGACATCCCCGTGATCGCCGACGGCGGCATCAAGTATTCGGGCGACGCCGTGAAGGCGCTCGCGGCGGGCGCGTCCAGCGTGATGATGGGATCGATGCTCGCCGGCACCGAGGAGAGCCCGGGGGAAGCGTTCCTCCTCGAGGGACGGCGCTTCAAGATGGTCCGGGGGATGGGATCGCTGTCGGCGATGCAGGACGGCAGCGCCGACCGTTACTTCCAGGAGGGCGAGCTCTCGCCCAAGAAGCTCGTGCCCGAGGGGATCGAGGGGCGGGTGCCATACAAGGGTCCCGTGGGCGACGTGCTGTTCCAGATGGTCGGAGGGCTGCGCAGCGGAATGGGGTACGTCGGCTGCGGCACGATCGACGAGCTGCGCACGAATACCGAGTTCGTGAGGATCACCGCAGCGGGGCTTCGCGAGTCGCATCCGCACGACGTGCAGATCACGCGGGAAGCTCCCAACTACAGTCTGTGATCGTGTGAGTCGCTGACGCAGCAGCCGCGGGTGTCGAGTGCTTGACAAGCTCGACATCTGCGGTGAAGATGTCGCCCTTCCTCTCTACTGCATACAATTTGTATGCAGTTTGCATTCTCCATAATCGAACGTCACGCACGCTACCGCTCTCAGGAGTACATCCGATGGGGTTGTGGTCACGTAAGAGTATTGCCGTGCTCCAGCGCGAGGCGGCTCAGGAGGGCGAAGGCGGACTGCGACGCACGCTCACGGCGTCCAACCTGACCTTTCTCGGCATCGGCGCGATCATCGGCGCGGGAATCTTCGTGCTGACGGGCAACGCCGCCGCTATTTACGCGGGGCCCGGCGTCGTGCTCTCGATGGTCGCTGCAGGTATCGCGTGTGGCTTCGCGGGGCTCTGCTACGCGGAGTTCGCGAGCATGATCCCGATCGCCGGGTCGGCGTACACGTACGGGTACGCGACGCTCGGCGAGTTGATCGCCTGGATCATCGGGTGGGACCTCATGCTGGAGTACCTGTTCGGCGCGGCGACGGTCGCCGTGGGTTGGTCAGGGAACTTCGTGAAGTTCCTCGCCGAGTTCGGGATCGCAATGCCGGAGTCGCTGACGAACGCGCCGTTCGCGGTGGATGCGGCGAATCACTTCTCGCGCACGGGCGCGACGCTCAACGTGCCGGCGGTGGTGCTCACCGCGTTGATGACGGTGATCCTCGTGATCGGCATCAAGGAGTCGGCGCGGTTCAACAACATCATCGTGTTCATCAAGCTGGCGATCATCTTCCTCGTGATCGGGGTCGGCTTCGCGTACGTGAACACCGCCAACTGGCACCCGTTCATCCCGGCGAACACCGGCAAGTTCGGCCAGTTCGGCTGGAGCGGCGTGCTGCGCGGCGCGGGGGTGATCTTCTTCGCCTACATCGGATTCGACGCGGTGAGCACCGCGGCGCAGGAAGCGAAGAATCCGCAGCGCGACATGCCGATCGGCATCCTCGGGTCGCTGTTCGTCTGCACGATCCTCTACATCCTCATGTCGCTCGTCATGACGGGGATGGTGCACTACTCGAAGCTCAACGATCCCGCGCCGATCCTGGTCGCGGTGGCCGCAGCCGGTCCAGCGCTCGCGTGGCTGCGCTACGCGGTCGAGATTGGATCGCTGGCGGGACTCGCGTCGGTGGTGCTCGTGATGCTCATGGGCCAGCCGCGGGTGTTCTTCTCGATGGCGCGCGACGGCCTGCTCCCACCGGTGTTCGGCAAGGTGCATCCCAAGTTCAAGACGCCCTACATCACGACGATCCTCACCGGGTCGATCGCGGCGATCGTGGCTGGTCTTTTTCCGATCGGGCTCCTCGGGCAGCTGGTGAGCATCGGGACGCTGCTCGCGTTCGTGATCGTGTGCGGAGGCGTGTGGGTGCTCCGGGTGCGGTCGCCGGAGATTCCTCGCGCCTTCAAGACGCCGCTCGTGCCGCTCATTCCAATCCTCGGCATGTTGAGCTGTTTCGCGCTGATGGCTTTTTTGCCGGGCGACACGTGGATCCGTCTGATCATCTGGCTGATTCTCGGGCTGATCATCTACTTCGCGTACAGCAAGAAGCACTCGCTCCTCGGCCGCGAAGCGGCAGCCGCACCCGGGATGGGCGACTGATCCATCCAGCGGCAAGCACGACGACGCGGCGTCCTTCAGGGCGCCGCGTTCTTTTCGTGGATAGATTGTCGAGGCCATGACGACCGATCTCCTCTCTGTACCTCAGAACCGCCGCGCCGCGATCGAGCAGGCGGCGGCCGAGCTCACGCCGGGCCGCAAGGTGGCCATCAGCACGCATCTCAACGCCGAT
>JAEKKK010000104.1 GCA_019510405.1 Gemmatimonadota bacterium
CTTCGCTTCGGCGACTCCCTCCGCGTCGATCGCTCGACGGCGCCGCCGACCGATCATGCGTCTCGGCTGCGCGCGGTCGCCGACCGTGCGGCGGGTTCGGGCTATCCCGTCATCGTCATCACCGACGGTGAGCTCGATGACGCCGATGTGCTCTCGTCGCTGCCGCGCGGCTCGCGCGCCGTCGTCATGCGCTGCCCGTACGCCCCGGACCTCGCGCTCTCGGCGATCGACGCGCCGCGCAGCATCCTCGCCGGCGATACGATCACGGCTCGGCTCACCGTCGTTGCGGGCGGCGCCCGCTCTCCCGTCGGCCAGGTCGAGCTGCGTCTCGACGACCAGCTCGTGGCGTCGCAGCCAGTGGGCGCGCTCGGCGCGTACGCCGAGCAGACGGTGTCGCTGCGCGGCGTCGCGGCGGGCGCCGAACGACCCGCGGTGCTGCGTGCACAGTTCCGCGGCGCGGGAGACGCCGAGCCGCGCAACGACACGCTCTCGCTCGGGGTGGACGTATCGCGCGCGGCGGCAGCCGTCTTCGCCTCGACGGCGCCGGACTTCGACGCGCGCGAGGCGGTCGCCGCACTCCGGGGCGTGACGTCGCTCCCCACGCGCGCCTACTACCGCGTGGCGCCAGGCGCGTGGCGCACCGACGGCACGCTGGCGCGCGTCGGCGAGGATGAGGTGAAGGCAGCCGTCCGGGACGCGCCGATCGTGATCCTCCATGGCGACACGACCTTGTTCGGCCCACCGCGGAGCTTCACGCGCGGCGCGCTGCTCCTCTTTGCGCCGCCCACCACGGATGAAGGCGAGTGGCTCGCCGCCGCGGCGCCGGCGTCGCCGCTCGCGGGCGCGATCTCGGCGCTGCCCTTCGACAGCCTGCCGCCGCTCAGCGTGGCGCCCTCGCTGCCGCGCGGCGAGTGGCAGGGACTGATCACGCGCGAGCCCGGCGCGGGAGGCGAGCGCCGAGTGGCGCTCACCGGCTGGGAGTCGCCACGACGCGTCGCGGTGCTCGGCGCATCGGGCTTCTGGCGCTGGCGCTTTCGCGGCGGCCAGCGGTCCGATGCCTACGGCACACTGTTCGGCACCCTGTTCGACTGGCTGGCCGCGGGCCGGAGCGACAAGCGGGCGGTCGTCCCCGACGCCGGCGTCTTCCGCGCCGGTGCCCCGGTGCGCTGGCGCCGCGGCGCGGTGACGGATACCCTCGTCGCGCTCACGATCACGCGTCGCGGCGCGCCGGCGCGCACTGATTCGATGCGCCTGCGCTTCGCCAACGGTGCTACCCTCGTCGAGACCCCGCCGCTGCTGCCGGGAGTGTACGACGTGCGCACCGTCGGCGGCTCGTCGGTGATCGCCGTGAACGCGTCCGCCGAGCTGCTGCCGCGCCGCGCCACGGTGACGAACGGCCGGATCGGCGGGAGCCCCAGCCTCGCCGATGCGCCCCTCGCGCGCGATCTCGGCTGGTTGTACGCCGTGGTCGTGCTCGCGCTCTGCGCCGAGTGGCTGCTCCGGCGGCGGGCGGGATTGCGGTAAGGCAGCGCTCGCAGGAGTGGTGCCGTGTTGTGATCGCTCCTCCCTGCGGCGCCGCGCGCCTCCGGTCAGAGTTCCGGGTCTATGTCCGGCAAGTGCTACCACGCCCTCGAAGCACGGTCTAGACTCCTGAGCATGCGCATCCTCCGTAAAGCGGGCGACGTCCCGAAGCGCTCGCTCTGGCAGAAGATCAAGGACGTCGCGTTGATGGACGTCGCCGTCCTGGCTCGCGGCGGCGTTTCGCCCGGCAACCTCGAGCGCCTCGAGGAGATCCTGCTCGAGTCCGACATTGGCGTGCCGACCACCATGCGGCTGGTCGAAGAGGTCGAGCGGCTCGCCACGCGCGGATTCGTGAAGACCCAGGACGAGTTCCTTCGCGCGTTGCAGAAGGGGATCACCGAAGCGCTTCGCGCCGGCAACAGTGATCCCGCCCTGAAGATGGCTGCGACTGCGCCCACCGTGATTCTGGTCGTCGGGGTGAACGGCGCCGGGAAGACCACCTTCATCGGCAAGCTCGCCGCTCGCCTCCGCGGCGAGAGAATGCGCGTGCTCGTCGCCGCCGGCGACACGTTCCGCGCCGGCGCGATCGATCAGCTTCGCGTGTGGGCGGAGCGCGTGGGTGCGGAGTTCATCGGTGCGGTGGCGGGTGCCGATCCGGCGGCCGTGGCGTTCGACGCCATCGACGCCGCGGTCGCGCGCCGGGCGGACGTGTTGATCATCGACACCGCCGGCCGGCTGCATACGAGCGAAGGGCTGATGACGGAGCTGAAGAAGGTGGCGCGCGTCATCACCAAGCGTCTGCCCGAGGCGCCGCACGAGACGCTCCTCGTGCTCGACGGCACGATCGGCCAGAACGCGGTACAGCAGGCGAAGCAGTTCGCCGCCGCGGTGCCGATCACGGGACTCGTCGTGACGAAGCTCGACGGAACGGCCCGCGGCGGCGTCGTCGTCGCGGTGCACGAGGCGCTCGACGTGCCGGTGAAGTTCCTCGGCGTGGGTGAGGCGAGCGACGATCTACTCGTCTTCGACGCAGCGGAGTTCGCGCAGGAGATGCTGGGCGAGGAGTGAAGCGAGACGCCCCGCGGCAGACGCGCCTCCGGCTCGACACGCCGGTCACCTACCTCAAGGGGGTCGGTCCGGCGCGTGCCGAGGCCCTCAAGCGGCTCGGCATCCTCACGGCGGGTGATCTCCTCTACCACATACCGCATCGCTACGAGGACGCGAGCACCATCGCGTCCATCGCGTCGCTCGAGCCGGGCATGCAAGGCACCGTGGTCGGCCGCGTCATCTCCAAGGGCGTGCTCCCGACGCGGAAGGGGCTGCGGATCTTCCAGGCCGTCCTGAAAGACGACACCGGGATGATCGAGGTGTCGTGGCCCGGCCAGCCCTTCCTCGACCGCACGATCGCCAAGGATGACGTCCTGCTGGTGACGGGAAGCGTACGCTTCTTCCACGGGCGCCAGCTCCAGCCGCGCGAGTTCGTCAACCTTGGCGACGAGGACAACGCGCTCGCCGAAGGACTGGTGCTCTCGGTCTATCCCGCGACCGAAGGGCTCTCGTTCAAGGTCATTCGCGGGATCATCGACGCGCACCTCGACGAGCTGCTCTCGCTCGTCACCGAGTACCTGCCGGCCGATGTGCTCCGCACCGCCACGCTGCCGTCGATCGCCGATGCGCTCCGGATGGTGCATCGCCCGACGTCGCTCGGCGAAGCGATGGAAGGGCGTGCGCGGCTCGCCTTCGAGGAGCTGCTGTTCGTGCAGCTCCTGCAGCAGCGCGCCAAGGCGCTGGCGCGCGAGGTGCGACGCGGCATCCGGTTCGAGAACCGGCGCCAGCTCACGACGCGGCTGCGCGAGGCGCTGCCGTTCACGCTCACCGGTGCGCAGTCGCGCGTGCTGCGGGAGATCTTCGCCGACATGTGCAGTGACCGCCGCATGCAGCGGCTGCTGCAGGGCGACGTCGGCAGCGGCAAGACGATCGTCGCGCTGTTCAGCGCGCTCCTCGCGATGGAGAACGGCTTCCAGGCGGCGATCATGGCGCCGACCGAGCTGCTCGCCGAGCAGCACGCGCGCTCGATGACGCGGCTGCTCGAGCCGCTCGGCATCGCGCCCATCCTCGTCACCGGGGGGCTCAAGGCGAAGGAGCGTCGCGAGGTCGCCGCGCGGCTCGCCGATCCGGAGCCGGCGCTCGTCGTCGGCACGCACGCGCTGGTGCAGGAGGCGACGTCGTTCGCGCGGCTGGGCCTCGCCGTCGTGGACGAGCAGCATCGCTTCGGCGTGGAGCAGCGCAAGGCGCTCGGCGCCAAGGGGGAAGCGCCGGACGTGCTGCTGATGACCGCGACGCCGATCCCGCGCTCGCTCGCGCTCACCCTCTACGGCGACCTCGATCTCTCGATCCTCGACGAGCGGCCGCCGGGACGACTTCCCGTCACGACCGCGCTGCGTCCGGAGTCGGCGCGCGATCGCGTGCTCCAGTTCATCGACCGCGAGCTGGAGAAGGGGCGCCAGGCGTACGTCGTCTACCCGGTGATCGAGGAGTCGGAGAAGTCCGACCTCAAGGCGGCGACGACGATGTACGAGATCCTCGCCGAGGGCGCGTTCCAGTCGCGACGCGTCGCGCTGCTGCACGGACGCATCCCGGGCGAGGAGCGCGACGCGATCATGCGGCGCTTCCGCGATGGCGAGATCGACGTCCTTGTTGCCACGACGGTGATCGAGGTCGGGATCGACGTCGCCAACGCGACGGTGATGCTGGTCGAGCATCCCGAGCGCTTCGGGCTCTCGCAGCTGCACCAGCTGCGCGGGCGCGTCGGCCGTGGCGCGGAGGCGTCGTACTGCATCCTGCTCGGCGACGTCAGCCCCGAGACCAAGCAGCGGCTCGACGTGTTCGTGGGGAGCGACGACGGGTTCGTCATCGCACGGGAGGACCTCCGGCTGCGCGGGATGGGCGATCTGTTCGGCGAGCGGCAGAGCGGTGTGGCGACCTTTCGTGTCGCCGACCCGATCCGCGACGAGCTGCTCAACGAGAGTGCGCGCGATGCCGCCGACCGTCTGCTCGCCGCCGATCCGGAGCTCGAGTCGCCCGCGAATGCGCCGATCCGGCGCGTGCTCGGCGAGCGCTACGCGCGCTCGCTCGAGCTGTTCCGCGTGGGGTGAAGGCGAGTGGTTGCGCGGCGCCGGGCTCGCGCCGGCGCGCTGCTACTTCTGCCGGGTGAGGCGCCGCTTGATGCGCGTGAGCTCCGCGTTCGCCTTCGCCAGCTCGTCGCGCAGATGCGCGAGCTCCTCGTCCCGCGCCTTGTCGTCCGGCCGAGCCGCCGGCGTCGCGGGCTGCGCGGCGAGCGCCGCGGTGCGCTGCTCGAGCGCAGCCTCCAGGTTGCGCAACGTCGTCGCCTCGAGCCGATGCGCCCGGAAGGAGGTGTCGGCCAGGTAGGCGTCGAGGAGCAGCAGCGCTTCATGGCCCGACGCGGGATTGGCCGGATCGAGCTTGATCACCGCGCGCCAGTAGGGCACTTCCGCCGCTTCGGCCGAGCCGGGAAAGCGCGCCGCGAAGGCGACGAGCGCACGGTCGGCCGAGGGGAGGCGCGCCTCGCGGGCGTCCATCGCCGCCTGCGCATAGATGCGCGGCCATTCGGTCGCTGCCGTCGCGACGGGCGCTGGTGCCATCTGCGAGCCGGATGGCTGGCACGCCCAGCCGGCGAGGAGGAGCGCCGCGCCGACGGCGGTGCCGACTGGCCTCACGACACGGCCTCGAGCTCCGGCGTCCGATGCTGGTCGGTGCGCCGGCGCGCGTCCACCTCGTCGGGGAGCAGGAGGGTGAAGGTCGTGCCTTCGCCTACCGTGCTCTCGCAGCGGATGGTGCCGTGGTGCGCCTCGACGATCTCCTTCGCGATCGCGAGCCCGAGCCCCGATCCGCGCGCCGACGCGGCGCCCTGATTGTCCGCCTGGTAGAACTTCTGGAAGATGTGCGGCAACTGCTCGGGAGGGATTCCCGCGCCGCTGTCCCGGACCTCGATGCGCACGCTGCGGTCCGACGGTGCGGCCGACAGCTCCACGTGTCCGCCCGCCCCGGTGAACTTGAACGCGTTGGCGAGCAGGTTCCCCATCACTTCGTTGATGCGGTCCTCGTCCCAGCGAACCTCATTGGGAACGCCGTCCGCCATCGTCACGCGGAACTCCACGCCCCGTTGAACGGCGAGGACGTGGAATGCGCGCTCGAGCTCCTCGAACAGGGCGGCGAGGCGCAAGGGGCGCGGGTCGATCCGACCGCCCCCCGCCTCGAAGCGGGTGACGTCGAGGAGGTGGGCCGCCAGGCGGGCCAGGGTTTTCCCCTGTGACTCGATGGTAGTCAACACCTCGGTCTGCTTGGCAGAAAGCGGGCCGAACATTCCGTCTTGCATCAGCTGAAGATAGCCGAGGATGACGTTGATCGGCGTCTTCAGCTCGTGGGAGGCGACGGAGACGAATTCGGCCTTGAGCTTGTCGAGCTCGGCCAACTGCCGGCTCATCGTGCGGAAGCTCACTGCGAGGCGCCCGAACTCGTCGGCCCGCTGGGAGGAGAGGTCGAGCGGGGGTTCCAGCTCGCCCTCGGCGACGGCGCGCATCCCGCGTTCGAGCGCCTGAACGGGGCCGCTGATCGATCGCGTGAGCCAGATCGCGATGACGGTCGCCAGCGCGAGGGCGACGATGAGCGCGGCGGCCGAGAGCTTCTCCGCCTCGTCGAGCGCGCTCTCCGCCTGCTCCACGCGCGTCGAGGTCGCGTTCAGGATCGAGCTTTCGATCGGCCGGATCGCCCGTTCGACCTCGGCCATCGCCGGCCCCATGATGGCGGCCGAGACGGAGTCGGGATCCGCGCCCGCCTTGATCGCCTCGTACTCCCGGACTGCCAGCTCGGGCATCGCCTCGAGCTTCGTCACGAGGGTCCTGGCGGCGCTGTCCTGCGAGGCAGAGGTGAGCGTTGCGGCGTGCCCCTGCGCGGTGCGGATCGCCTCGAGGAGCTGGCGGTGCACGGTGTCGTTCTTGACGATGCCGAGCGCCGTCTCGCGGCCGGCGACGTCGCCCAGCGCGTCGCGCAGCTTGCCGAGTGCGAGCGACGCCTTGAACTCGCGGTCGCGCAGCTCGATGACCTGTGTGTGCAGACGTCCCAGCCGCTCCCGCACCACGAGGAGCGGAACGAGCAGGACGACGGCGATGATGGCGAGGCCGAGTGCGAGCCTCGCGCGCAAGGTCATGTGCAAAGCGAGTGCGTACTGGTGTCGAGTCGAGGGACGAGGAGCCCGCCGTCGAGGCCCTTTGATCCCCTTAGGTGGGCGTATACCATTGTTGGCTCAGCCCGAGATGCGCCGCGGTCCACGCCGCACCGCTGCGCGCATCCGCTCGGGATTCTAGGCGCGGCGCGGGCGCCGCGCCACTCGCACGACACACGCGACATGCCATCTGCATCGTTCGTTCGCATCGCCGAGCTCTCCGCGCACACGGGTCAGCACGTGCTCGTGCGCGCATGGGTCACCCATCTCCGTTCTTCCGGAAAGATCGCCTTCGCCGTGCTGCGCGACGGGACCGGCATCTGTCAGACGGTGTTCGTGAAGAACCAGCTCGCTGCGGACGTCTGGACGCGCTTCGCCGAGCTCACGACCGAGACCTCGGTCGAGATCACTGGCGAAGTGCGTGCCGAACCGCGCGCGCCGGGCGGATTCGAGATCGGTGTGACGGACCTCACGATCGTCGGCGCCAGCCCGAGCGACTACCCGATCCAGCCGAAGGAGCACGGGATCGATCACCTGCTCGACAACCGCCATCTCTGGCTGCGTTCCCCGCGCCAGCGTGCCATCGCGGTGATTCGCCACGAGATCGAGCAGGCGATCCACGATTTCTTCTACGAGCGCGGCTTCCTCCGCGTCGACACGCCGATCCTGACGGCGGCGATCGGCGAGCGATCGGGACTCTTCGCGACGGAGTATTTCGAGGAGGGGAACGCCTACCTCGCGCAGACGGGACAGCTCTACGGCGAAGCCGCCGCCGCGGCGTACGGAAAGATCTATACCTTCGGCCCGACCTTCCGCGCCGAGAAGTCGAAGACGCGGCGCCACCTCACCGAGTTCTGGATGATCGAACCGGAGGTGGCGTGGAACGACTCGAACGACAACATGCGGTTGCAGGAGGATTTCGTCGCATATCTCGTGCAGCGCGTGATCGAGCGGCGCCCCGCGGAGCTCGCCGAATTGGAACGCGATGTCGACAAGCTGCGCCGGATCACGCCTCCATTCCCGCGCCTGAACTACACCGACGCCGTCGCCCTCGTGCAGCGCAAGGGGAGCGACACGAAGTGGGGTGACGATCTCGGCGCCGAAGACGAGGCGCTGATCGTGGAGGACTACGACAAGCCGGTCTTCGTCTTCAACTACCCGAAGGAAGAGAAGGCCTTCTACATGAAGGAGAATCCCGACGATCCGCGCACCGTGCTGTGCGACGACCTGCTCGCACCGGAGGGCTACGGTGAGATCATCGGCGGCTCACAGCGCGAGGACGACTACGACAAGCTCGTCGCGCGCATCGCCGAGGAAGGGCTGGATCGGAAGGCGTACGAGTGGTACCTCGACCTGCGGCGCTACGGCACCTTCACGCACGCCGGCTTCGGCCTTGGCCTCGAGCGTACGATCGCATGGATCTGTGGGATCCAGCATGTGCGCGAGGTGATTGCATTCCCGAGGTTGATGCATCGATTGAGACCCTAGCGGGGATGAGGGGATGCGGAGATGGGGGGATGCGGAAAGACGAACGGCCTCGGGAAGCGATTGCTTCCCGAGGCCGTTCCGCATCTCCTCATCATCTCATCTCCGCATCCCCGCGCTTCACCTCGTCCCACAACCCGTCCAACACGTCCAGCCCCGCATCACGCACGTCGATGCCGCGTTCAGTGGCGAGGCGTTCGACCTGCTGGAAGCGCTGCGCGAACTTCACGTTCGCCTTGTCCAGCGCGAGCGACGGGTGCACGCCCAACTTGCGACACAGGTTCACGACCGCGAAGAGCAGATCGCCCAGCTCCTCCTCGAGCAGCGGGTCGGGGACGCCATTGCCCGATGCCGTCGCGCCGCGTGCGACTTCGGCGCGTACCTCGGCCAACTCCTCTTCCACCTTCTCGGCCGGCCCGCTCGCGTCGGGCCAGTCGAAGCCGACGCCGGCGGCGCGATCCTGCAGCCGGAATGCGCGGTGCAGGGCGGGGAGGTCGGCGGGCAGCCCGTCCACGATGCTCGCGCGCTTGCGCGCCTTCATCCCCTCCCAGCTCTGGCGCTCGCCCCCTTCGTAGAGGTGCGGGTGCCGCGACTTCATCTTGTGGAGGAAACCTTCCGCGACGTCGCCGAAGTCGAATGCACCGCGTTCCTCGGCGACGACACTGTGAAAGAGGACCTGGAGCAGCAGGTCGCCCAGCTCCTCGCGCAGCAGGGTGTCGTTGCCGGCGCGAATCGCATCGTCTACCTCGTAGGCTTCCTCGAGCAAATACGGGCGCAGCGACTCGTGCGTCTGCGCGGCATCCCACTCGCATCGCCGGCGCAGATCCTTCATCAGCTCGAGCGTCTCGGGCAGCCCGGGTTTTTCTTGCATCACTCTCCTCGCGTTTCTATCTTCTTCAGTCTTCACATGATAGCGCACCGCCGCGTCCGATGACACGCGCCTGGGTCGAGGTGGACCTTGCCGCGCTGCGCCGCAACGGAGCCGCGGTTGCGGCGCGCGCCGGCGTTCCGTTGCTGCCGATGGTGAAGGCCGACGCGTACGGTCTCGGCGCACTGCATGCCGCGCTGGCGCTCGAGGAGCTCGCGCCGTGGGGCTTCGGCGTCGGGACCGCCACCGAGGGTGAAGAACTGCGTCGCGGCGGCATCACGCGCCCGATCGTCGTGTTCACGCCGATCCTTCGCACCGAGATCGATGCGCTGCGTCGCGCCGATCTCACTCCCGCGCTCGGCGATGCCGCCGTCATCGAGTCGTGGGCACGCACCGGGCGGGACTGGCATCTCCAGATCGACACCGGGATGTCACGCGCCGGCATGCGATGGGATCACGTGGCGGAGCATCGTGCATTGCTCGAGCGGACGCGGCCGGCGGGAGTGTTCACGCACTTCCACTCGGCGGACCTCGAGGACGACAGCCGCGACGTTCAGGAAGCGCGCTTCGACGAAGCGCTCGCCGCGCTCCCCGAGCGGCCGGCGCTCGTGCACGCCGAGAACGGACCGGCGGTGGAGGGGCGCGCGCCGTCGCGGTGGTCGCTCTGCCGCCCCGGCGTCTTCCTCTACGGCGTGGCGACGCGCGCGAACAGCCCACTCGTGCCGGAGCCCGTCGCCTCGATCCGCGCGCGGATCGTCGAGCTGCGCACCGTCAACAAGGGCGAGACGGTGAGCTACGGAGGGACGTGGCGTGCGCCTGATGCGAGGAGGATCGCGACCGTCCCGGTAGGGTACGCCGATGGATATCGACGATCCCTTGGAAACCGGGGGATCGCGCTCCTCGCGGGGCAGCGAATTCACGTCGTGGGACGCGTGACGATGGACATGACGATGCTCGACGTGACCGACACGGACGCCGCGCTCGGCGACGTGATCACGCTGCTCGGCCGCGACGGCGAGGACGTGGTCACGGTGTCCGAGCTCGCCGGGCTGGGGGAGCTGTCACCGTACGAGCTGCTCACGGGCCTCCATCAGCGCCTGCCGCGGGTGCACCGCGACTCCGACGACGCCGAGGCGGCGGCGTGAGACGTCGCGCGGTGATCCTCGTGCTCGACGGGGTCGGCGTCGGCGCCGCGCCCGATGCGGCGGCGTACGGTGATGCCGGGAGCAACACGCTCGGCAACCTCGCGCGCGCGGTCGGCGGGCTGAATCTGCCCAATCTCGCCGCGGCGGGGCTCGGCAACGTCGCGCCGCTTGATGGGGTGCACGCAGTCCCTGACCCTCAAGGGGCGTGGGGAACGATGCGCCCCGCATCGGCGGGCAAGGACAGCACGACCGGCCACTGGGAGATTGCCGGCGTGCACCTCAGCCGGCCCTTTCCGACCTATCCCGACGGGTTCCCGGACGAGGTCATCGAACAGTTCAGCGCCGCGGTCGGGCGCGGGGTGATCGGGAACGTCGCGGCGAGCGGAACGGAGATCATCGCGCGGCTGGGCGAGGAGCACGAGCGGACCGGCAGATTCATCGTCTATACCTCGGCGGATTCCGTCTTCCAGGTCGCGGCGCACGAGGAGGTCGTGCCCCTCGAGGAGCTGTACGCCGCCTGTGAGGTCGCCCGCGCGCAACTGGTGGCGCCGCACGACGTGTCGCGCGTGATCGCGCGGCCGTTCGTGGGGCGCTCCGGCGCGTACGTGCGCACGGCGAATCGCCGCGACTACTCGCTCGCTCCTCCGGAGGAGACGCTGCTCGACGACCTGGCGGCCGCGGGCGTACCGCGGGCGGGGGTCGGCAAAGTCGACGATCTCTTTGCCGGCCGCTCGCTCAGCGCCCGCCATACGACGTCGAACGCCGAGGGGATCTCGGCCATCCTGGACTGGCTCCGCGGGGAGCAGGGTGGGTTGCTCTTTGCCAACCTGGTAGATTTCGACCAGTTGTACGGTCATCGGAACGATGTGGCCGGCTTCGAGAGGGCACTTCGGGAGTTCGACGACGCACTGCCGGCGATTCGGGAGGCGCTGCGCGAGGACGACCTGCTCTTCATCACGGCCGACCACGGCAACGATCCGACGACCCCCTCGACCGATCACGCGCGGGAGCGCGTGCCGTTGCTCGCGCTTGGCGAGGCGGTGCATCCCGTCTCGCTCGGTGAACGGGCGACCTTTTCGGATCTGGGGGCAACGGTGGCGGAATGGCTGAACGTGGGGTTTCGAGGGCAGGGAGCCTCCTTCCTTCCCGTTCTGGAGCGTGGGCATTGAGCCCGGGCGCGCAACGGCGCGAGCCGTCTCCGGAAGCCTGGACGCAGCTGAGAGAGCGGGCGGCATCGGCGATGGAGCAGGCCTATGCTCCCTACTCGAACTTCCGGGTCGGGGCCGCACTGCTGGCCTCGGATGGAAGCGTCGTAGAGGGATGTAATGTCGAAAACGCGTCGTTCCCGGCGGGCTCGTGTGCCGAGCGCGTCGCGATCGGGGCGGCGATCACGAGAGGGCTGCGTGAGTTCGTCGCCCTGGCAGTTGTTACAGAAGCGACGGAACCGACGCCGCCTTGCGGGGTCTGCCGTCAGGTCCTGATCGAGTTCGCACCGGAGCTGCCAGTGCTCTGCGCCACGACGAGTGGCGCCGAAGCGCGCTGGTCGGTTTCGGAATTGCTGCCTCACGCATTCACCCCCACGTCTCTGGGGCGCCGATGATGGCGTCCGCATGACGAAGGAAGAAGTGTTCGTTTTGTCGAATCGGTTGCCCAATCGGATCCTGAAAGGCGCGCTGGGCGCTTTTCTCACTCTCGCCCTGGCCGCATGCTCGGAGAACCTGACCGGTTCTCTCGGCTGCCCCGAGCTCTGTCAGGATCAGAGCGCGCTGCTGCGGGACACCACGCTCACGGGTGTGCTCGTGGTCGATACGGTCGTCTCCGGCTTCCCGCTCCAGAGCGCGGCGCGCGATTTCACCCTGCTCTCACAGGGCGTGGACGGCGACCTCCGCGTCGTGTTCCGCTTCGATACGCTCGGCGGCGCCACCTTCCGGAATCCTACCGCGACGGTGGACAGCGCCGTCACGAAGATCATCAGCCCGCTGCTTCACTTCGCCGTGGACACGAGCTACGGCAGGCTGTCGGCGCCGATCACGATCGACGCGTACGACGTGGACACCACGGCGGCGGACACCCTCACGCAGGCGCTGGTGCCGCTCTTCCGGCCGGACCGGCTCATCGGATCGGCGACCTTTGCGTCGATCGCGATCACGGACTCGCTGCAGATGCCGATCGATTCCACCTTCGTCCTGTCGAAGGTGCAGGCGGGCGCGCGGCTCCGGGTCGGGCTGCGCATCCGGGGCACGTCGCCGGATCGGCTCCGCATCAACGGCACCGGGTACACGCCGAGGCTCACGTACCGGGTGACCACCGACACCGTCATTCCGACGGACTCGATCTTCGTGACGTCCCGGACCCCGGCGTCGGACGCGACGCTCGCCTCGCTCTTCTCGGCGTACCCGCTCGTCGTCTCGGGGGCGCTCCCTTCGCCGGGAGGCAACGTGCTCGCGGTGGGCGGCATCGCCGGCGCGCGGACCTTCCTGCGCTTCAACGTCCCCTCCATCCTGATCGATTCGGTGCAGGTGGTACGG
>JAEKKK010000105.1 GCA_019510405.1 Gemmatimonadota bacterium
GCGCGGCGTCCACCACGACGACGGGCTCGTACCCCTCGCCGCGCAGCTTGTCGCAGACGGCAGCGATGTCGGCCAGCGACGGCTGCTCCGCCTCGCTCGAGTGCGCGACGTTGGAGCCGTCCACCAGCACGACCGCCGACGTTTCCTGCCGGCCGTTCTCCCCCTCGTGTCGCGACTGCCGAGCGCCCTCCGAAGTCATCGTGCTCTCCTCGCCGTTGTCCATGCGCACTCGGCCGACGTTGGAGCGTGGGCCCCGGGATCACATCGGTGGTAATTCAAGTTCCAGACCTCGGCCGCCCTGCGCCACGCGACGCGGTCTGCTTCTCCACGCCGCCCCGGAATAGCAGCGGGGCGAATTCGCGGAGCGACCGCCGCCAGGTCTGCCACTCGTGCGCCGTCCCCGGCGATTCGTAGAAGGTGTGCCTGATCCCCGCCACGTCGAGCGCTTTATGGAAAGCGATGATGCCATCGTGCATCCGCTGCGGCTCCGCCGTGCCGAGGCCGAGCCAGACGAGCTTCACCTTCCGATTGAACGCCGCCGAGTCGGCGAGCACGCCGTTGTACGAGGTCTTCACGTCGAGCGGCACCGCACCGGGAACCCCGAAGCCGCCTCCCGCCCCGCTGAACCCTCCGATCCACGCGAACTTGTCGAGATGGTTGAGCGTCGTCTGGAACGTCTGCATCCCACCCATCGACAGACCGGCCATCGCGCGGTGCTCGCGGTCGGTCAGCGTGCGGTACGTCGAATCGATCATCGGGATCAGGTCGTTGACGACGACGTCGGGGAACGCCGCCAGGCCGGCGAATCGATCCGGCACCGAAGGCGCACCGGTGCTCGCCGCCGGTGGAGTCGCCGACGCGGGCCGCACGGCGTAGCCGCGCTCCATCACGATGAGCATCGGCTTCGCCTTCTTCTCGGCGATCAGGTTGTCCATGATCGCGGCGACGTGACCCTGCACCACCCACCCGCGCTCGTCCTCGCCGCCGCCATGCTGCAGGTAGAGCACGGGGTAGCGGACCCGCGAGCGATCGTAGCCCGGCGGCGTGTAGATGAACGCGCGGCGCTGCGTCTGCGTGGTGCTCGAGAAGTACCACCGCTCGCGCACCTCGCCATGCGGCACCTTCTTCACGTCGTAGAAGTCCACGCCGGGCTCGGGGATCTCGATCCCGCTGGTCTGCTTGCCGGTGCCGTAGAACGTCTCACTCGACGGATCGTTCACCCGGACGCTGTCGACGATCAGCCAGTAGTAATGAAAGCCCGGCACCTGTGGCTTGGTCCGCGCCGTCCAGTCGCCCGCGGCGTTTCGCTCGGCGGCGTAGATGCTGTCGATCCGGAAGCCGACGAACTTCGCCTCGGGCGCGTGCACGCGAAACGTGACCGAACGATCGGCATTGATGCGCGGGTACTGCGCGCCGGGAGCGTTCGTGCTCGCCGGAGTTCCCTCCAGCGGCTCGGCCTGAGTCGCGGACACCGTCTGCGAGAACGCGAGCTGGTAGGCGCCGATCGAGAACAACAGGGCGCGACCGATTGCAGAGCGCATCGTGAGACGAGGGATGAAGTGATGAGGAGCTGATGCTGACGCATCGGGAGCGCGCCAATATCGGACGGGCGCGCCTCCAATGCGAATCGCTCCTCGCGACGCGGCGGCGAAGGGAAAACATCGGCGGCCTGATGCGGAAGTGCGTCGCGGCGCGGCCCGAAGAAATGGAGAATGGGTGCCGAGAGCGACCTCGGCAGAACGCTGTGCCCCAACGCACCGAGCTCCGCCGTTGAATGGAGCAGACTCATAGGGCTGCTGCGAAGCGCGGATTCCTCGCCTTACCGTATCCCCGCACTCGAGCTCGTGATTTTCGTCACGATTTTCGCGTGATGGGGAACGCCAACTGTTTATAGTGTGTAGTGAGTCGTGACTCGTCCGGAGAGCCCCGTCGCATGCGTCGTCCCTCTCGACCCATCGCAACCGTTGTGTTGTCCGTTGCCACCCTGGCCTCGTGCCAGAGTGACAGCGCGCGCGAGTCTGTCGCCGACGCATCGGCCCAGGTCGCGATCGCCGCGGCGGCGATCAGCGGTCAGGACGCGCCGCTCGCCAACGAGGTGAAGAACGCGTCGTACATGGGCTTCGACACGGGCACCTATCCGGGCGACGAGGCGATGCGCGCGTGGCGCACCGGCAACTCCCCGTACAAGTGGACGGGATACTATCTGCCGAGCCCCTGCCATCAGGATGAGGGCTGGTCGGGGAAGCGCGACACGCTCACCGCGATGGGCTACGGCCTCGCCGTGCTGTACGTCGGCCAGCAGACCTGGGGCCGCAAGCCCGGCGCGCCGCACATGGTACGCGTCAGCGTGCCGAAGAAAGTGGCGACCTACGTGGGTAAGGGGCGGCATCGTCACCGGGTGACGAAGACGGTGATGAAGACGGTCCTGCGCAAGGCACCGCCTCCGCGTGCCGATGCCACCTGCAACGCCGACTTCGTCGGCGGCGCGCGCGGCATGCGCGACGGCGTGGACGCCGCACTACGCACGGCGCGTGAGGGCTTCCCACGCGGCACGACGGTGTTCCTCGACATCGAGCGGATGGACGTGATCCACCAGTCGATGCGCGACTACTACGCGGCCTGGGTGCGCGCCGTGCTCGACGACGGACGCTACGTCCCCGGCATCTACGTCCACACCGACAACGCGAACACGGTCTACGACGACGTGAAGGCCGTGTACACCTCGGTCGGCCTCGAGGGCGAGCCGCCCTTCTGGGTCGCCAAGTCGCGCGGCTTCGACACGACGAAGCACCCCACCGAGATGGGCCACACCTTCGCCGCGATCTGGCAGGGGATCCTCGACGTCAAGCAGACCTGGAACGGCCACAAGATCCCGATCGACGTGAACGTCGCATCGTTGCCCTCGCCCTCCTCCGTCGTGGGCGAGATCGCCGCCGGTTTCAGGGCCGGAGAGTAGGTGGACTGCCACTCCCAGTACTGAGTACGTAGTACCTAGTACCGAGACTGGCATACTGGCTCCCGGAATGAGGGGTCAGATCTGGGGTCAGATACCGAAGGTGTCTGACCCCTTTGTCATGGGAGCCTGACCTCTCTCTCTTTTTGACCCACATGCGAACGGCCGCACTCAGTACCAGTCCTTGGTACTCAGTACGGCCGTGTGCCTTTCAGATAGAGCGACGTCCGAGCCTTCCGGGAGCTCTTATGCCAGTCCAAGTACCAGGTACTTCGTACTCGGTACTGGGAGTGGCCGTTCACCACATGGTACCTCGTACTCAGTACAGGGAGTGGCCGTTCACGGCCGCCTCGACCCCGCATACGCCGCGGCAGCCACCATATCCTCCAGAGATAGCCTCGACGCGACCTCGTTCATCGGCGCAGTCACCGGCGTCGCCCGCGCCCCCCACTGCGCCAGCTCCGCCGGCTTCTCGACGCGGATGCAGCCGTGGCTGAACGCGCGGACGTCCTTGTCGAACAGCTCGTGGTTCGGCGTGTCGTGCAGATAGATGTTGAAGTCGTTCGGGAAGAGGAACTTCACGTAGCCGAGCGCGTTCTTCGCGCCGGGCCGCTGCCGGATGCGCGTCTGGCCGCCGTCCTTGTAGTACTCCATGTCGTTCGCTTCCAGGTAACCCGGATTGGCGGCGACCTTGGGCTCGACTTCCTTCGCCTGGATGTCCGGCGTGATCAGCCAGTACGGACGGAAGACGACGGTCTCCATCGAGTCGGAGAACACGGGCGTCGCCTTGTCCTCGAACTCCTGCCCGACGATCACCTTGCTCTGCAGCACCGGCTCGCCCTTGTCGAACGCGGTGAGCTGGAAGGCGGGGACGTTCACGTAGATGTACCGCTCGCCGAGGGTGCGCGGCAGCCAGCGATAGCGCTCGAGGTTCGCGGCGATCTGCCCGAGCCGATACTCGGCGGGCACGTTGAGCGCATCGACGGTCTCCTTGCCGAGCGCGCTGTCGACGTTGATGCCGTGCCGCGCCTGGAACTCGGCGACCGCACCCGCCAGCCCGGCGTCGAACACGCCGACACCGGTCGCGCGCCGGCGCGTCGCCGCGTTGACGGAGTCGCCGGCGGTGGATGCCGATGCCGAGGCGCGGGCGGAATCGTGCGCGGCCGATGCGGCTGGCGCGTCGGGCACGTCGATCCCTTCCGCGGCCAGTCGCGCGCGGAGCGCGGCGAGCCGCACCGGCGAGTCGGAGTCCCCGCGCTTGACTGCCTTCCCGCTGGGGATCGGCTGCCAGCCGCCCTTCGCGACGATGTCGCGGAAGCGCAGCATCTCCTTCTGCAGTTGCGCGTACCCTTCGTCGGACGGGCGCATCGCGGCCATCGCCTTGTCGAGCGGCATCTTGGTCAGCGTGCGCACGAGCGCGCTGTCCACGTTCTCGTCACGTGCGTCGATGTGCCAGCTCTGCCCGACCGTCTTCGGGTTCACCTGACCGACGAGCATGTCTTCACCAAGCGCGGCATACGCCGAGGTGAGGAGCACGTCCGCGTCGGCGAGCTGCTCGGCCGTCGGCTGCTTGGTATTGCGGATCGTTGCGACCGACTGCGCCACGTCGCCGACGGGGTACTCGTCGAGCGCGAGCCCGTCGTCCGGCGCCTTCAGCAGTGCGTTGGTCAGCGCTTCGACGCGCTCCTTGTCGAGCCCACCCTTCTCGAACCAGAGCGGCGACTGCTGGAAGCGGGCGTAGAGCCGCTTCGTGTGCTGCCAGGCCTCCTCCTCGACCACGGCCGGCCGTTTGGCGGCGAGCCGCTGCTGAATGGCGCTCCGCAGCGTCGCGATCGGCACGCCCTGTACTTCGGTGAGCGACGCCGGCGACCACGCCCCCTGGCCGAGGTCGCCCTCCGCTTCCTGGGTCTGCCCGGCATGGCTGCGCTCGTCCGCATCGCTCACGCTGCAGCCGGCGGCGAGGAGAGCGAGCGGAAAGAGGAGGTGGAGAGCCCGGACTCGGGGGCGGGGTGTCGGGTGCGTCATCGCAGGCATGCTCGGCTGATGGAGTGTCGGCGGGGCGACGAATTTGCCCCGCCCGCCATAAAGCGAGATGTGGGCCATCGGTAACGAATGACATCTCGAAAGGATGTGCTCGTCGGGAATGGGGGATGGGGGAATGAGGAACGGCTTGCGACGAAGCAACTTCCCGAGGCCGTTTCGCATCCCCGCATCCCCGCCTCCCCGCATCTCCTCACTGGCCCGGACTCTGCTTTAGGAAGCGCCAGAGACCGGCTCGACCCAGGCTCGAGCGAACCAGTTCCACGATCCAACACCTGACCCGATGCGCTCTCGCACCTCCCCGAACCGTAGAGCTTCCCACCGCAGCGACGCCGACCGCCGTCAGCGCGTCCACCTGCGCGACCTCTGTGACGAAGTGCTCGCTTCCTTTCATGCCGCCCAGGGCCAGGACCCGATCAGCGAGCAGGACAGAGAGGCAGCGAAGGAGCTGCTGAAGGGGGTAGCGCCGCTGCCGCGGTTGGCGACGAATTGATTTGGGGGCGCGCGCTTCGCGCGCCCCAATCCATTCCTCTCGTTCCGGCGTATAATCTTCGTCCACCACGAGAGGCCCTATGACCCGCTCTTCCACCCGCGGCTTCGCGGCGCTCGGCGCCGGCGTCGTCGCTGCCCTGCTCTTCGCCGCACGCGCCGCCGTCCCCACGGCGGCGGCGGCCGTCACCCTTCCCGACCCCGTCGTCGACCAGCCGATCGCGGCGCCGGCGGGGCAGCAGACCATCGTCTTCGCCGGCGGCTGCTTCTGGGGCGTTCAGGCCGTGTTCCAGCATGTGAAGGGCGTCGTCAGCGCGACGTCCGGCTACGCCGGCGGCACCGTCGCTTCACCGACCTACGACGATGTGAGCAGCGGCACCACCGGCCACGCCGAGTCGGTGCGCGTCGTGTTCGACACGTCGCAGGTCTCGCTCGGCCAGCTGCTCAAGGTGTTCTTCTCCGTCGCGCACGATCCGACGGAGCTCAACCGCCAGGGCCCCGACGTCGGCACGCAGTATCGCTCGGCGATCTTCTACACGACGCCGGCGCAGCAGAAGATCGTCGACGCCTACATCGCGCAGCTGAAGGAGGCGAAGGCGTTCAGGGAGCCGATCGTCACCGAGGTGAAGCCGCTGCGCGCGTTCTATCAGGCGGAGGACTACCACCAGAACTACTACAACCTTCACCCCAACTCGGCGTACATCGTGATCAACGATCGCCCGAAGGTGGAGGCACTGAAGCGCGATTTCGCCTCGCTCTGGAAGTCCTGAGCTCCGTCGGCGTTGGAGATTGGGGTCAGTCTTCCTCGCTCACGGTGACGCCAGCCGCCGCGCCATCCACGTCGCGCTGGATGCGTTCGAACTTCCGCCGCCAGCTCGTGTCGGCGATCGCCTGGGTGATCGAGTGCAGGGCCAGACGGTGGGCCGTCTCGAGCGCGCGATCGGCGGGGATGGGCACGTCGGGACGCAGACCCTGACCCTCCACGTCGTCGTGCCCCGTGGACGCGCCCGACGGCACGAAGAGCGTGAACCGCTCGCCCACCGGCTGGAAGTCGCCGGTGTGTCCGCCGCCACGGGTGGTGTCGCCGACGATCGTCGCGTGGCGGAAGCGGCGGAGCGCGCCGGCGAGCGCCTCCGCGGCGGAAAAGGTGCGGTGGCTGGTGAGGACGTACACCGGCTTGTTCGGCGCATAGCGGGGACCGGGCACCACGGCGTACGTCCACGTCTGCTCGAGCGTGCTGTCGGGGCGTGTGAACGACTCGCCGATCTTGACCGGCTTCTCGAGGAAGTAGCTCATCATCAGCACGAACTGGTCGCTGTGGCCGCCGCCGTTCTTCCGGAGATCGATCACCAGCGCGCGCGACCGCTGCACCATCGTCATCGCCGCGGCGAGCGTGGTCGCGGCGAGTCGTGGGTCGTTGAAGTTGTCCATCCGCAGCAGGGCGACGTTGCCTTCCAGGATGCGCACCTCGGGCACGCCGAAGTTGGCGTCGGCGATCTCCTGGACCACGTCGTCGTACCGTCGCTTGCGCTCTTCGGGGGTGACGCCCTCGACGAGCCGCGGATCGCGCGGGTCGAAGAAGAGGTGCACGTGCTGATCGTGGGAGATGGCGCGTAGCTGCGCCGTCAGGGAGTCGGCGAACACGGTAGGCGACGTGAGCTGATCCCAGCGTCCCGTGCGTGCCCCGTCGCGGAGAAAGCTGCTCATCCGCTGGGCGATCGTCCGTTCGACGTACAGGCTGTCGATCGCACGGGCGCTCATCGCGACGACGCGCGCGCGTTCGGCCGCGGCGAGCGGAGGCGGCGCCTGCTGCGCGACGACCTGCTGCGCGCCGAGTGGTGACAGTGCAGCGAGCACGAGCGAGGCGGCGGCGACGACGGGCAGGGCAACACGACGAGGCATGGAGGTGGGAAGTTGAGGTTCGTGCTCAGCGTGTCGTGCGCGGTGCGCCGGTCGACAACGTGGTGGTGCGGATCTCCGTTCCGTGCGCGTAGCCGATCACGACGCGCTGCCCCGGTCGCAGCGAGCCGAGGTATCGCGCACCCGCTTCGCTCATCATGACGCGGCCGTCGACGGTGAGCAGTTGATCGCCGACGGCGAGCGCGCTGCGGGAGGCCGGGCCATCAGGTGTGATGGCGACGACGCGCGGCACTTCCAGCGTCTGCCACTCGAGGCCTCCATCGTACCGGCGTATCCACCGACAGTCGCCGCAGGCGAGCGTGATGCCGAGCTCGAACGGTGCGTCCACCGTTGTTCCCCCGCGCGGCCGCGCGTGGGCGGGACGCGTGAGCTCAGCCGGAAGCTGGCTGGTCTCGGTGACGACGAGCATCGGGTAGTTGCATCCCACCGCCGGCTGCAGCCGCACCGAGCGCGTGAGGCCCGCGCGTCGCACGGTGAGCGTGAGGGGCGTCTGCGCGCTCAGCTGGGCCAGCCGCTGACCCGCGCGGCGCGTTGTGATCGGCGCGCCGTCCACCGCGACGAGCTGGTCGCCCTCTTCGAGCACGCCGTCCGCCGGCCCCGGGTGTGCGATGCGCCAGACGCGTGGTTCCACGGTGAAGCGATGCTCGGGCGCCGATGGCGTTCCGCCGTAGATGTCGCACGCGCCGCCGACGCACTGCAGCAGGCCGAAGCCCGGTTGCGGAGCGGGGCGGCGCCCATCGTCGTCACACACCGTCTGCGCACCGAGGTGCGCCGCGCCGAGGATGAGCAGCGCGACGACGTGTCCGTTGACCGCGAGGCGTGACCGCATCAGAAGGACGCCTCCCGCAGGGGAGTGCTCGCCCTCGGCGCCGACGTCTCGTGCAGCTCGGAGGCGAGCCGGTACAGTCCGATCGCCACGGGTCGCTGATCCACCGCGGAGAGCAGTGAGCGCGTGACGCCCATGAGCGACGTCGCGACCACCTCGCGTGCGACGGCGGCCGACTCCGGCGACGTAGCCGGCGCCGACGCCAGTTCGGCGAGCGCTTCGGCGTAGCGCGAGCCCGCGTCCTGCACGGCTTCCACCGTTCCGCGCCGCGGCCGCTGCTCCCCGGCGCGCTCGCGATGCGTCGGGCGGAGCGACGCGCCCGCGAGGATCCCGAGCAGCACGAGCGAGACACTCCATCCTGCGGAGGGACGAGCGCGCCGCGTCGCGGCGATCGGAACGGGTGCTCGATAGGCGCCGCGGAGCAGATCGCGCAGCTCGTCGTCGGAGAGGGGACGTGTCATGGGGAATCGTCGGTTGGGGCGAGCGACGCGAGCTCGACGCGCAGGATGCTTCTCGCGCGTGCGGCACGCGTGCGCGAGGCGCCCGGCGTGATGCCGAGCCGTCGACCGATCTCGTCGTGGGTGTATCCCTCCACGTCGGCGAGCAGCAGTGGAAGGCGGAGCGATTCGGGGAGCGCGGCGACAGCGGCGCGCACGCGGTCGCGCACGAAGGGGTCGCTCCTTTCCGTCGTGCGTACGACCGCGTCGTCGAGCGGCGCCGAACGTGCGTCGGCGCGCCGTTGCCGGCGCAGCTCGTTGAGTGCCACGCGCGCCGTGATGCGGGAAAGCCAGGTGCCGAGCCGCGCGTCGCCGCGGAAGGTGGCGAGTCGCTCCACGGCGCGCACGAACGCGGTCTGCACGATCTCCGCGGCCTGGTGCCGATCGCGCGTGAGCGCGGTGGCGACGCGCATGAGGCGCGGATGCTCGCGCCGATGCCATGCGGCGATCGCGGCGGCGTCCCCGGCGGCGAGGGCGTCCGCGAGTCGCGCGGCTTCATCGTCCGAGGCAGGCGCCTCGCGCGGCAGGAGGTTCACATGTCTCTGACACCGCGGATCGATGCGGTGTTACACGCGTGCACACGTTCGGCATGCGCCGGATCGTTCTATACGCCCCCGTCGGGGTCAGACTCGTCGGGGTCAGACTCGGTTGACTCTGACCCCGTTTACTCTGACCCCACTTACTCTGACCCCACTTACTCTGACCCCAATCGGGCCAGCATCTGTAAGAGGCGAGCGATATCAGATTCGTTCGTCGCCACCCCCACCGACGCTCTGACTGCGCCTACTGCCTCGGCGCCGCCGCACGATTTCATCCGTCGCGCGAAGTCGCGCACGCTCCATCCGGCACGCGTCGTCTCCGCGATGCACCGCGCCGCCCGATCGGCGACGAACTCGAAGGCCGCCTCGGACGCCCCCGGATTGCAGAAGCAGCCCCCGCGCACCGAGATCCCCGCCGCCCGCGCGCGCGCTTCGATCTCGTCGTAGGGCACCACGTCGCCGCGCCGTTCGAGGACGTTGAACGCCACCGTGCCGCCGCAGTCGTACCGGTCGCGCGGACCGTACACGCGCACCAGCGGCGATCCGTCGCGATGCGTCAATGAACGGAGCCCTTCCACCAGCGCGTCGGTGAGGGCGCCGACGTGGCGGCGTACGTTCGACATCCCGATCTCGTCGAGGAAGTCGAACCCGTCGATCACCGCGCCCAAGGCGAGAAAGTTCACCGTGCCGTCCTCGAATCCTTCCGCGCCGTCGCGCAGCAGGTGCGAGCGCGACTGCACCGACACGTACTCCACCGTGCCACCGGAGAACCACGGACGGCGCAGGCGCGCGAGCGCCTCGCGTCGCGCGATCAATGCGCCCACTCCCGTCGGATACCCGAACATCTTGTAGAACGAGCACGCCACGAAATCGGCTCGCGCGTGCCGCAGACTCAGCGGCGACGTCGGAACGTAGGCTGCCGCGTCGAGCAGCACGGTGTAGCCGAGTGCGCGCGCCTTGTCGACGAGCGCGAGCGGATGCCGCACGCCGGAGAAGTTCGACTGCGCGGGGAAGGCGACGAGCCCCGCCCCGACGTGCGTCCCGCGCAGCACGGTGAGCTCGGAGGCGACGTCGTGCAGCCGGAGCTGGTCGTCCAGCGGCAGATGGTGCACGCGCGCCCCCGCCCGCTCGGCGTACGCCCGCATGCCGTTCACGGAGTTGTGGTTGTCCGCCGCGAGGATGAGCGGCGCGTCGGGCCCGAACGCATACGCCGAGGCAACAAGCTGGATCGCGCCGGTCGTGTTCGGCGTGAAGCAGACGACATACTCTTCGGGATCGGCGTCGAAGAAGCGCAGGACCCGCGCGCGTGCTTCATTCACGAGTGCCGTGCTCGCGAGCGACGTCGGGCTCTCGGAGTGCGGATTGCCGAGCACCGACGCGCGCAGCGCCGACGCATGCGCGGCGACGAGCCGGTCCGGATACAGCGCGCTTCCCGTGTAGTCGAGGTACGCATGTCCGCCGTCGTCGAGTCGGCCGAACTCGCGCGCACGCAGCGCGGCGAAGTCGGGCGCCACCGCTCGCGCCGGCGCTTTCATGGCTCGCAGCATCGTCGTCCCGGTCAGCATCCGCGCCTCGCCACGAACTCGAGCACTTCCTTCGAGCCGTCGTCGCGCGCCCCTGATGTCACACGTGGATCGGCATCCGGCGACACGAGGCTCGGCACGCCGCCGAAGTAGCGGCTGAGCGCCCCGACGGCCTTCGCCGAGTCGCCCTGCACGATCGGACTGAGCACCTCGGTCATCCACGCGCTCATCCCGCCCCGCACGACGTGCACGCGCGCGTGCCCGACTCCCGCGAGCCAGGCGGTCGCCTGTGCATCGCGCAGGTCGTCGTCGGAGTAGAGCACCAGTGTCTCGCCCGGCTTCGGCAGTACCGTCGCGAGACCCGTCAGCGCGAACGACTCGGCCGACGGAACGTGCTTCGTCTCGAACGCGGACGAGTCACGCAGATCGAGCACGCGCAGCCCAGCCTTCCCGTCGCGGATCCACCGCGCGAGTTGCGACGCCGAGATCTGTTCGATCGCCCGCTCGTCGAGCGCGTCGCGTGTCGCGGCGGAAACGACGGTGTCGCGCCCGGTATGCGGCGGGCGCACCGGTGCGCCGACGACGAAGGCGAGCGTCCCCAGCACGGCGGCCGCGGCGCCGAGTCCGCGCACGAATGAACGAGTATCGGTCATGGCCGCACCCGGGCTGCTCGCGCGGCCATGGCGCGCTCGACGCGTCCCGACAGTGCGAACGCCGTGAGCGCGCCCGCGACGACGACGAACGTCACCGTCCCCTGCGTCACGCCGAGCGCCGCAGGCAAGGCGAACGCTCCGCGCGTGCCGCTCTCGTAGAAGTCCGCCATCGCCGGCACCGCGAGTCCCGTCACCAGCACGCCGGCGAAGAACCCCGCTGCGACGGTCAGCCCGTCCAGTCGGCCGGTGGCCGCGGCGACGCACGACGTCCCCGGGCAGAGGCCGGCGAGTGCCATCCCCGCACCGAACACCACACCGCCCACGATCTGCGGTCCGATGAACGTCGGCGGCACGGCGACGCGTGAGAGATCCACCACGCCGAGCCACGACAGCCAGAACAGGCCGAGCATCGCCGTCACGATGGCCGAGAACATCACCTTGAGCACCGTCATGTCGCGCAGCGTGAACTGCCCCATCAGCTTCGGCGCGCTGCCGAGCCCTGCACGCTCGAGGCACCATCCGAAGGCGACGCCGACGCCGAGGGCGACGACGAGCGACGGCGTCGTGCCGCCGGCGACATCGAGTGGGAGTGGGGCGGTCATGTCCAGCTCCCGCGCGTCAGGTACGCGACGACGTACGCCGCTCCGAACGCCGCGGCGATGAACAGCCATGCGCCCACGCTGAGCAGCGCACCACCCGTGAGCGCCTGCCCGCTCGTACATCCGCGCGCGAGCACCGCGCCCGCGCCCATCACCGCGCCACCGGCACCGGCCGCCCACAGCCTCGGCGACACACCGGCATGCGGTCCGCGCTCGACGCGCACGCCGAGTCGCCCCGCGAGCGCGGCGGAGCACCATGCGCCGATCATCACGCCGAGGATCTCGACGACGAGCCAGTCGCGCAGCAGTCCGCCCGCGTCGAGATGGGAGGCGAGGAACGAGTTGGTCGACGCGACCCGAGGCGCCACGCTGCGCACCGTCGTCGCCGCCGCGGTGGCGAACGCCCCGCTCGCGCCGAGCCCGCGCCCCGCGATCACGAACGACGCGAGCAGCACCAGCCCGAGCGCCACACCGGCGAGATACGGATCGGCGTACGACCGCTGCACGTCCTCCCGCGCGATCATTGCGCGCTCAACCGGCCGGCGCGCGGATCCTCCACCGGCAGCTCGGGACGGCGCGACCACTCCTGGAACGAGCCGTCGTACAGCAGCACCGGATGCCCGAGCGCGCGCGCCGCGAACAACACCGCCGTCCCCTGCTGCCCGATGTGACAGTACGCGACGACCGTATCGCCATTCGCCACCCCCGCCTTCGCGAACAGCAGCTTCAGCTCCGCCGGCTTCTTCAGGTAGAGCCGATCGTCGGTGATCTCGGTGAACGGGAGACTCTTCGCTCCCTTGATGTGCCCCTTGCGCGGCCCGCCCGCCTCGACGCCGTCGTAGTACACGGCGGCGCGCCCGTCGATGAGATGGAAGCTCGGCGTGCCGATGTGGCTGTTCACCCACGCCGCGTTCACGACGATCGGGTTGATGTGCAGCGCGGCGAGCTTGCCGCGCTGCGCTTTCGGTGTCTCTGCCGACACCGCGCGATGCTCGGTCTTCCACGCCTGCATCCCGCCGTCCAACAGGGCGGAAGCAGCTCCGAGACCCGCATAGTCCAGCGTGAACACGACGCGCGTCGCCGGCGAGACCCAGTCGTTGCCGTAGTACACGATCACGCGCGACCTGTCCGAGATGCCGAGCGCCTCGAGGCGCGCCCGCAGCGAATCGGGCTGCGGCATCTCGAGCATCAACCCGCCATGATCGTGATCGTGGTTCGAGACGGAGATGTCTTCGAGATCGACGAACCGCGCGCCGGGGATGTGCTCCTTGTCGTACTCCTTCCGGTCGCCGACGTGCAGCAGCACGAGGTTCGGATCCTTCAGGTGCTCGGCCAGCCAGGTCGTGGACACGGTGACCGGCGCCGCGGCGGGGACGTACATCTGCGCCGTCGCCGCGCGCGACGCCGCGAGGGAGAGGACCGCACACGCGAGCGCGGCGGCAAGGTGACGCTGGGGAAGAAGGGGGCGCATGGTGGGCTCCTGTCGGGTGTGCTCGCCCGACGTCGTGTCGAGCGTGGGCACACGATGGCGCCGGAGACCGCGCGAGTGGTGGCCGCGGTGTGCCGAGGATGTGTGAGAGTTATGACGTCTCGAACCGGTACCCCACCTTCCACACCGTGACGATGTGGCGCGGGTGCCCCGGGTCCACCTCGAGCTTCCGCCGCAGCTCGGCGATGTGCGAGTCCACCGTGCGCGAGAGGACGAACGCGCCGTAGCCCCACACTTCCTTAAGCAGATCCTGCCGCGTCACGACGCGCCCCCCGCGCGCGACGAGCGCCAGCAGCAGCTCGAACGCTTTCGGTGTGAGCGTCACCGGCGCGCCGGCGCGGCACACCGTGCGTGCGGCGACGTCGACCACGACGTCGCCGAACCGGAGCATCTCTCCCTTCGTTGGTGCCGAACTCCCCGTCCCGCGCGACTTCCGCCGCAGCAGCGCGCTCACCCGCTCCAGCAGCTCGAGCACGCCGAACGGCTTCGTCACGTACTGGTCCGCGTCGAGCCGGAAGCCGCGCACCTTGTCCGCCTCCTCGCCGCGCGCCGAGAGGATGATCACCGGCACATCGTTCTTCGTCTCGCGGATCGCGGCGAGCACGCCGTAGCCGTCGAGCTTGGGGAGCATCAGGTCGAGGATGACGAGATCCGGCGACCAGGCGCGCGAGTCGGCGACGGCCCGCTCGCCGTCCTCGGCGATGCGCACGTCGTGCCCTTCATGGCGCAGGTTGTACGCGAGCCCCTCGGCGATCGCGAGGTTGTCCTCGACGACGAGGATCTTGCTCATTCGATGTGGACCGCCGGCGCGAGCGCCGACGGGTCGGCAGTCTGGTCGTGTTCACCAGCCGGCGGCGCATCGTCGCGCAGCGCCGGCAGCATGACGACGAACCGCGCTCCGTGCCCCGACGGCGCGTCCTCGACCCACGCGCGCCCGCCCGCCGTCTGCTCACCCGTCGACCCGCGCTGGTACGCCCGCCACACCCGCTCACGCTCGGCCACGGGAATGCCCGGACCCTCGTCCGAGATCTCGATCCGCACACAGCCCGCATCCCCGCCTCCCCCCATCTCCGCATCTCCGCGCACGATCACTGTCTGCCCCCGCGGCCCGTACTTCACCGCATTGTCGAGCAGATTCAGCACGATGTGCCGCAGTGCATCCGGCTGCAGCGCGACGCGCGGCACCTCGTCGATCTCCGCCACCAGCTTCGCGCCGCGTGCGTCGGCCAGTGGCTGGAACTCGGCGACGATGCGCCGCAACTCGGCCGACACGTCCGTCGGCTGGCGTGGATCGGGGGCAGCGCGCTCGCCGCGCGAGAAGCGGAGCACGCGCTCCACGAGATGGCCGAGCCGCGTCGTCTCGCGTTCCACGTTGTCCAGCGACCAGGCGCGCTGCGCATCCGTCGTGAACCGGCCGAGCCGCAGCGTCTCCAGGTAGAGCCGCATCTGCGCGAGCGGCGTGCGCAGCTCGTGCGAGATGTTGGCGACGAAGTCCGCGCGCAGCCGCGACAGCTCTCCCTCGCGGCGGAGCTGGGCGACGGCGACGAACGACAGCGCCGCCGCGATGCCGAGCAGCGCGAGCAGGAAGGGGAGCCGTGAGCGCGGCAGTCCGCCGATGACGAGTTGGTCCGCCATCGCCGCCCGGACCTGCGCGCGCACGTGCAGCCCGCCGAAGGTCTCGCCGACCGAGGCCGTGTCGTCGAGCGCCCAGCGCGAGACCGAGTCCGTGCGGAAGAGCGTGCGCCCCTTCGCGTCCGTCACCTCGAGCTCCACCAGCTCGCCGATCGGCCGGCCGCGCGTGAACGCCGAGGGGAGGATGTCGCTGTCGTTCATCGGCGCGCGCAGCATGGTCGCGAACGCGTCCGGCTCCCACTCGGCGCCGTAGATGAGCGTGTCGCCGGCGAGCCGCGGCATCACCGTGTAGGTGAAGAAGCGGCGCTCACCGTCGTGCGACGCGACGATCACCGGGAAGCGGCCGAGCGGGTGGTACGCGCGCACCTGCTTCGTGATCGTGTCGTTGATCCAGCGTCGCACCGACGGCGTGTAGCGCTGCGCGCCCTCGTTCACCATCGCCATCGGCACGCCGCGATCCACCTCCCATCCCTCGTGCGGATTGTCGGACGCGTTGAGCGCGATGCCGAGCGTGTCCGTCCCGATGCGAAAGGCGAGGAAGGCGAACGGGCTCGGGCCCCACTGCGGCCGATGGCAGGCGCAGTCCCGGTCGACGTAGATGTAGTGCGGCATGCTCTGCACGGGCGGCACATTCGGTCCGCGATGGACGTCGTGCCCGTGGTTGAATGCGCCGACCAACTCTTCGGTGGCGCGCCCAAGCCGCGCCTGGAGGTGCTGCTGGTAGCTCCACGCCGCGAACCCCGCATAGTCGCGCAGCGCATGCTCGGCCACCGCGCGCTGCGAGCGCACGGCGCGACTCGCCTCGACGACGCCGATCGTCGTCAGGGCGATGCTCGCCGCGAGGAGCAGCGTCGTCCAGCGGAGCGCGGGAAAGCGGAAGGAGGGCATTGGTGGGCCTCCCTACGATGCCACCTCCGCCGCGCCGCCGACAATGCCGAGCTTGTGCGAGAACTGTGAAGAGATGTGAACATCTGGTAGACTGCGAATCCGTCGCTCCCCGCCAAACGTCGCGAACTCAGCGGCACGAGGGATGCCTTACAGCGGGCCCATGCCTGCGCCCCTTCCCGACCTCGGACCCACCCTGTCGAAGCCCCGTTCCTCCCTGCGCAACAAGCGCGGTGTCGTCGAAGCGCCAGACCTGACCCTGGAGCGGCCGGAGCCAACGGCGTCGCACGCGCACGTACTGCAGGTCGTGCAGCCCGGACTGCTCGGGCTGATGGACGGCTCGGTCTCCACCCTCGCCCCGCTGTTCGCGACGGCGGCGTTGACCGGGCGCACGGAGAGCGCATTCCTCGTCGGCCTGGCCGCGTCGGTCGGCGCGGGGATCAGCATGGGGTTGGCCGAGGCGCTGTCGGACGACGGGCAGATCTCGGGGCGCGGCAAGCCGCTGATGCGCGGCATCATCACCGGCGGCGGCACGGTGATCGGGGGGATGCTCCACACCCTTCCTTTCCTGCTGCGCAACCTGCAGACGGCGCTCTTCCTCGCCTACGGCGTGGTGGTGTTCGAGCTGCTGGCGATCGCCTACATCCGCTATCGGTGGATGAACAGCCCGCTCGGCAAGACGGTCGTGCAGGTGATCGTGGGAGGCGGGATCGTGTTCGGGCTGGGGATCTGGCTGGGGAGGATCGGGGCCGGAGGATAATCTCCGCTCGCGTCGTACACCGGATGGAGCGAACGCTAGTCGTTCCTCCGCCCCGCATCGAACTGCGCCAGCACCTTCCCCCGCGCATCGAAGAGCTCCAACCGCTGCCGCGTGATCTTCGCGCGGCTCACCCTGCGCAGCGCCGCGAGATAGCGCCGCTCCAGCTCCGCCCCCGGCGCGCCTGACGCGCACGTCGTCCGCATGCTCATCAGCGTCGTGAACGTGAGTCCTTGGTTGTTCGCGCGATATCGGCCCCATAAGCCGCTGCACCCCGACCATCCGCTCATGCGCCCCGTTCCGGCGTTCAGCATCAGATACGGCTCCTGCTCCCCCACCGGCACCGTCACCGCCCGGGCGTTGAGGCTGGTCAGCTTCCAGTAGGTGTTCTCGAGCGCCGCGCTCGTCATGCCGCCGCTACTCGCGCCGCAGCGCTCACCGGGCCGGATGTCGACGAACCGCTCGACGACGAGCGTGCGCTCCCGCCCACTGCCATCCATCCGCGGCCGCATCGCTACGCGGCCGACGACGCGCACCAACGCCCCCTCGGCGTCCCGCCGGCGCGCGCGCGAGTACGCCGATTCAAGCGTCGGGTTGTCCCCCTCCTGCGCCACCGGCCAGCTCTGACGCGTCGAGCACTCGATGAAACGCCCCGCGTCAGCCATGTACGTGTACATGCCGCGCATCTCGAGCCGCGGCTCGATCGGCGCCGCGCGGTTCGTCAGCGCCAGCGTGTTGGAGCGCGACGACGCCACCGGCTTCCCCGAGCTGCCGAGCACCTGAAGCGTATCGGGCTTCCCGATCGCGATCCGGCGCGTCGTGTCACTGGTGCCCTTCAGCGTCAGCGTCGACCCATCGCGCGACAGCGTCCATCGCCCGATCTCGTCGACGTACGCATCGCGTCCCTTGCCGAGGTACGCGCGCCGGAGAAAGTACGAGCCGTTCGGGAACAGCTCGAGCTGATGTCGCACAGCGGTGCAGTCGGCGCAGGGGAGATTGCCGGTGAAGATCGCCGCGCCGCCGCTCGACCCCACGCCGCCGCGTGTGCTCTAGTCGCGTGAGACTTCGCCGTGCGACACCTCGCTGCGTGACGCGTCGTCGCGCGCCGACTCGCTGCGTGCCGTCTCGCGGCGCGCGATGTCGCGCCTCGGCATGTCGTTGCTCGCGACATCCCCCGTTTCCGGCGTGACCGGCGCGTTCGACCGTTGGAGCATGAGCGACGCATGCCGCCCATGTCCCCAGGTGAGCACACGGTCACCGGGATCGGCGACGAACCGCTGCCGCGACCCGACGATCACGCGCGCCCGCACGAGGTACACGTGCCTCGGCTCGATCCGCGACTCGTCGTAGTCGATCACGAACCGGATCGGCGCACTGCCAGGCCCGGCGACGCGAGTGCGTCCGATCACCGACCCCGGATCGCCGGCCCGCGAGGCATCCTCCAGCGTCGCCTCGAACACGGCGCTCGGCGGCAGCTTGACACGCTCCCGGAACGACGCCGTCCCTCTGACCTGCGCCTCCGCGGATCCATGCACGCCAGCGACGCACGTGAGCACCGACACGAGCGCCCGCATCCAGTTCCATCCCGACATGCGAGCTCTCCCCTGCAACATGGGCGCCGCGATCGTCGTCATCCCGAGCGAGCGCAGCGAGTCGAGGGATCCGCACCTGGATGTCATCCCGAGCGAAGTCGATGGCTGCACCTCGACGGGCTCGGCCTTAGGTCAGCCCGAACCGCCGCGCCGCGAGCACCACCACCGACAGCACAATCGTCAGCGGCAGCAGCGGCGCGTAGACGTTCGCGTGCACGACCAGAAGCCCGCCCACCACCGCGCCGGCGAACAGCGACGCGAGCACCGCGGCGAGCCGGCGTCGCCCCGGACCCGTGCTGCGCCAGTTCGCGATGTCCGCCATCAGGGCGAGGATCGTCCCCGTCGCGGCCGTCGAGATCACCCCTTCCACGTGCAGCGAGCGGACCGCCGCGGACTGCACCCCGTACGCGAATGCCCACGACGCGAGCATCATGAGCGTGATCTCCCCTGCCGGCGCACCGGCGCACGCGAGCCAGAGCGCGGCGAACAGCACGTGACCGAACAGGGAGACGCCGAGCGCGAGCGTCACGTTGCGGTGCCAGATGTCGGCGCGCCCGGTCACGATGCGCGCGGCGACGTACGAGCCCACGGCGAACGCGCCGAGCGATGCGAGCAGGCTCACCACATCCGGTGCATCGGCGGCTCCCGATAAGCGCATGCCGAGGAAGGCGACGTTCCCCGTCATGAACGCCGAGAACACCTTGCCGAGGGCGAGGAAGCTGATCGTGTCCGCCGCGCCCGATGACGCGGTCAGCGCGTGAAGCATCCAGTCGCGCGCGCGGAGGTCGGCGCTGGCCTCGATTGCCGGCGGCGCATCCTTGACCAGCGCGATCTTGCGGAGTGGACGAGCACCCATGATCCGATCTACTCAGGCGGCGACTTCTTGAGCGGGATGTTGCGCGAGCACTTCGACGCGCTTCAGCGAGGCCGCCGGCAGCACGACCATCGCCGACGTTCCCTTCCCTTCCTTGCTCGTGAGCGTCACCTCCCCGTGCATCCGCCGCGCCAGATCGCGCGCGATCGTCAGCCCGAGCCCGACCCCGGAGTACTGACGCGTCGTGCCGCTGTCCGCCTGAAAGAACGGCTCGAAAACGCGCGTCATCTCCTCCTTCTTGATGCCGATGCCGGTATCGCGGACCCAGATGCAGACCTTGTCGTCGTCGCGCTCGGCGCCGAGTGTGATCGTGCCGCCCTCACCGGTGTACTTCACCGCGTTCGAGACGAGGGCCGCGAGGATCTGCTCGAGCATCTTCGGATCGGCGTAAGCGCCAAGCCGTGGATCTGCCAGTTCGCGCTCGACGACGAGCCGCTTGCGCTCGACAGCGGCGGCCAGCATCCGCTCGGCGACATCGAACGCGTCGGCGACCCGCATGTCGTGGCATTCCGCCTCTACGGGTGACTTCTCCGCTTCCACGAACCCCAGCACCTCGTTGATGATCCCCAGCAGATCCTTCTCGTTCTGCTGGATGCGCTTCACGGACGCGATCTGCTTCTCGTTCAGCGGGCCGTGCACCCCCGACTCCAGAATCTCCGCGTAGCCCGCGATGGCGTTCAGCGGCGTACGCAGCTCGTGACTCATCACGCGCAGGAACTGGGTCTTCGCGCTGTTCGCCTGCTCCGCCACCCTGCTCGATTCGTGCGCTTCCAGGTTGGCGATCTGCCGCTCGGCGATCGTCGCGCTGATGATCAGGCAGGTGGCCGCGACGATCGCGATGAACATCTGCAGAGGCAGCAATGCATCGTTGAACGCCAGCGTGGTGAACGGACCGAGTCCCATCGCCGCGGAGATGACCGCCACCGTGGAAGCGCAGAGCACCGCGGTGGTCACGCCGCGCTGTCCGAAGCGGAGCGCCGCCCAGAGCAGGATGGCGACGAGGGGATCTGCCTGATGGAACGGCGTAGTGAGTTGCGGAATGCGAAGCAGCTCGTTGAAGAAGGCCACCCCGCATGCGATGGCGAGCGAGGCGACGAGCGCCGCCGTCTCCAGCCAGTGCACAGCGAGTGGCGCGCAGCGCCTGTTCGCCCAGGCGAGGACGAGTGGCGCGAACAGCATCACCCCGACCATGTCCCCGATCCACCACGCGCGCCACGTCTCGAAAATTCGGGCTGCGCCGATGTGACCGGCGAGATGGAGGCTCATCACCCCCGCCGTCGCGGCGATCAGCGTGCTGGCCACCGCCGACCAGACGATCAGGACCACGACGCTGCTCACCCGCTCGAGGGTGATGCTGAACCCGGGCATTCGCTGCAGCACCACCGCGCCGACGAGCGCCTCACCGGTGTTGCCAAGCCCGATCCCGATCGCGGCGAGCACGCCGGCACCGGAGACCCAGTTCGCCGCGAACGCGCCGAGGAAGATGCCGGGCGCGACGTGTCTGCCGAGCAGGAGGATCGCCGCGAGCGCGATCCCCGCCGGCGGCCAGATCAGCGTCGCGAAGCCGGACACGGGATGGAACACCAGGCCGATCCGGGCCGCGAGGAAATACACCGCGGCCAATGCGAGGGTGACTCCGGCCTGGCGAAGGCGGTTGTCCATGAGCCAATGGTGCCCGCGTAGGCACGGGCGCGCTATGCGACCAAGGGCTCGGATCGCTAACGCTCCTCGGAGCTGCGCGCGGCACTCAGATCTTCACGACTGTCACTCGTCGATCGTTGAGGGGATCGAGAGAAAGCGAATCCCCGAGAGATCCACGCGCAGCAGACCGGTCGTGCGCACGATGCGCAGAACGGGCGTGTCGCACGTCGGGCACCGCAGCACGATGCCCATGCCGTGGCCGTATTCGAGCAGCGTAGCGACCGGGCCCGTCGCCCCGCAGCCGGCGCAGGTGCCGAGCGCCGCGGTCATGTCCTGCACGAACAGCTCGCGCAATACGCCGCCCGCCGCGTTGCCGTCGAGGCGCAGCTCTTCCGTTTGCATCGTGTCGCTCCAGTCTCTCTGCACTCGGTGAATCGCTATCCGGTCGGACCGAATCGTTCCGTTCGCACTCGCGACGCGGCGTGTCCGAGCTCGACGAGCAGCGTCGCGACCGATTCGACGAGCGACGTCGGGCCGCAGACGTACACGTTCGGCTCGTCGGACGACGGCCAGCTCACCGCCTCGAGCATCGTGCGGTCCACGCGGCGGTGATAGCCGCTCCAACCCGGCGGTGCCTGGCGCGTGAGGGTGAGCACGACCTCCGCCTGCGATGCGTCGGCGAGTTGCTCGAGCTCGGCGCGGTAGATCACGTCGTCCAGCGTGCGCGCGGAGTACAGCAGTCGTACGGGTACCTGGGCGCGCGCGGCAACGTCCGCGCGGCCGCGCTGCCGCAGCATCGCCATGAGCGGCACGATCCCGGAACCGCCGGCAACGAGGAAGAGCGGCCCCCGCTGGGCAGGCTCCCACACGAAGTACCCGCCGATCGGCCCGCGCAGCTCGACGCCGTCGCCCGGCTGGACGACGTCGCACAGGTATGGCGAGACTTCGCCGTCGTCGAGCCGCTCCACCGTGAGCGCGACCATGCCGTCCGCCGGCGCCGACGCGATCGAGTAGGAGCGTTGTGCCTGGTAGCCATCCTCCGCGACGAGACGGAGGTCGACGTGCTGTCCAGCGCGGTGGCCGGCCCACCGCGGCACGGCGAGCACCAGCGTGCGCGCCCGCGGAGTTTCCTGGGTGACCGACACCACGCTCGCGACCTGCCACTCCAACCGCGGCGGAGTGGCTACGCTCTCGCCGATTGCCTCATTCACGGATCGCCCCGGTAGCGCTGCTCGCGCCACGGGTCGCCGCGGTCGTGATAGCCGAGCTGCTCCCAGAAGCCCGGCTCGTCGTTCGGTAGCAGCGTGAGGCCGCGCACCCACTTCGCGCTCTTCCAGAAGTAGAGATGCGGCACGAGCAGCCGCGCCGGACCGCCGTGCTCGGGCGCGAGCGGCGCCCCGTCATATCCGAACGCGACCCACGCCTTGCCACCGGTCACGTCGGCGAGCGGAAGGTTCGTCGTGTAACCTCCGTCGCAGTACGCGAGGACGAACGCACCGTTCGCAACGCCGGCCGCGCGCGCCGCATCGAGCAGCGTGTCGACCGACACGCCCTCCCACTTCGTGTCGAACTTGGACCACTTCGTCACGCAGTGGATGTCGACCGTGGGCGTTTCGTGCGGCAGTGCCTGGAGCTCGTCCCAGGACCAGCGCACGGACGGCGACGCATCGTCAGCGCCGCGAATCGTGAAGTCCCACGCCGTCAGGGACGTATGCGGCGTCGGACCGGCCGAGAGCACCGGAAAGTCGCGCGTCTCGTACTGCCCGGGTGGAAGGCGACCGGGCGGTGCCGCCGCTCGGCGACCGTGAAAGCCGCGGGCGATGAAGGGTTTGTCAGCCATGTCGCTCGTCGGCCTGCAAGAAGATCGCCGAGATGAGGGGATGCCCTACTTGTGCGCGTACCTCCCGGTCGCGCTCCGCTTCCCCCCTTCCCGGTGCGCCTCGTCCGACAGCGCACACACGCCGGTCGCGTCGATCCAGCGGTTGTAGAAGTTGAACAGCGCGCACACCGTGATCGCGTACCAGATCTGCTCGTCGTTCCACCCCGCCGCGTGCAGTGGGGCGATGTCGTCCGGCGATATGTTCGGTGAATCGTGGTTCACCTTGTCGAGAAAGTGCATCAACAGTTTCTCCGCGTCTGAGAGACCGGAGCTGTCGATGTCGCGGAGAACTCCTTGCACCAGTTCCTCGCTGCCCAGCAGGACCGCCGCGACCGCGGCGTGGGACTTCACTCAGAACGGGCAGTCGTTGCGGCCACTGGTCCGCGCGGCGATCAGCTCGCGGAACCCGGGGCTCAGCGGCGCCTCCTCACGCATGATCTCCTGCGTGAATCGCGCGAGGTGCGCCGTCGCGTGCGGCTTGAAGGCGAAGAGATGCCAGATCTTCGGGTACTCGCGCCCCGCCGCCTGCGCCCCCTCGATGAGCGGGGTGTAGGGCGACTCCGGGCTCGGGCTCCCCTCGACACCCGACAGGAACATCGGCTTCATATGAATTTCTCCTGCGTATTTACGCGGACGGTGCTTGCCTACAATATTGCCGCGTGGAAATCGATAATACAGTGACCGCCGCCACTTCCGTAACGCCCGCCGAGCGCGCGCCCTACGGCACCTGCCTCCTCATCGGGCTGGGGGGACTCTTTGCCGGGGTCACCGGCCCGCTGCTCAGCACCTTCATCCCGCCGATGGTGCGCGACGCGCTCGGCGAGCACCGAACCGCCATCGGCATGGTGATGGCGATCGACAACGTGCTGATGCTCCTCCTCGTGCCCTGGAGCGGCACCGCGTCGGATCGGATGACCGCCGCCGGCCGCGGGCGACTGCCGATCGTCATCGGTGGCTTCCTGCTCTCCGCCCTCGGCATGGCGCTGTTCCCCTGGTCCGCGCGCTTCGGCATCATCGGCATCATCGCCGCGATCGTCCTGCTCTACACCGGGATCAACATCCAGCGCTCGCCCTTCCAGGCCCTCGTCGCCGACGCCGTCCCATCGCGCTTCCGCTCCCTCGCCACGGGGTCGGTGACGTTCCAGATGTGCGTCGGCGCGATCGCCTTCCTCATGCTCGGTCACGCGCTGGGCATGCGCACGGCGTTCCTCATCGCTGCGGCCACCGTGCTCGCGATCGCGGCGGGACTGCGCTTCGGCCTCACCGAGCCGCGCGTGCACGAGACGCCGGCGGTCGAGGCGACGTTCCGCTCGTTGCTCGATGCACTGAAGGAGGCGCTGAGCGGCACCGTCCCCGGCATGCGCGCCATCTTCGTCGCCTCGCTGTTTCTGCAGCTCGTCTTCCAGACCTTCACGACCTGGTTCGCTCTGTACGGCACCGAGCGGTTCGGCGTGCGCCCCGAGGACGTGACGATCGGCTTCATCGCCTGGGCGATCGGCGGCGTGATCGGCGCGCTCCCCGCGGGGTGGATCGGCGCCCGGTTCGGTCGGCGCAATGCGATGCTGCTCGGCTTCTTCATCATGACCGTCGCCCTCATCGCCCTCAACCGCGTCACCAGCGTGTCGCATGCGACGCCCCTCCTCGCGCTCGCGTCGGCGGCGTGGACGCTGCCGACGGTGAATGCCTATCCGATGTTCGTCGAGCCGATCCCCCCCGCACGCCGCGGCGCCCTCTCGGCGCTCTTCCTCCTCTGCATGGCACTCGGCGGCGCCATCGGCGATCCGATGAACGGCAGGATGTTCGACTTCTTCGGCAGCTATCGCCCGATGTTCCTCATGATGGCCGCCTACACGGCGCTCGCGTTCGTCGCGGTGCTGCGAATTCCGCGCGGCGCGGGTGAGGCGAGTGTGCGGGAATGAGGGAATGAGGGAATGCCGGGATGCGGGGATGCGGGGATCCGGGGATGCGGGGATCCGGGGATGCGGGGATGCGAAACGGCCTCGGGAAGCTTCTGCTTCCCGAGGCCGTTTACCAACTCACCAACTCACCCACTTACGCATTCACCTCTGATGCCCTTTCGCCTCACCCGCCCGAGCGAGCAGCAGATCGCTGCGTTCCTCGCGACGCAGCGCGATCTGACCTTCTCGTACGGCGAGGTAGGCTGCACGCGCGATGCGCCGCCCGCCGGCTTTGTGCTCGACCACAATCGCGCGCTGCTTGGCGCCGGCGGCGACACCTTCGACAGAGCCGTCGCCGCGCTGCATGCCTGGCGTCAGTCCTCGCTCGGCTGGACCAGCGTGCACCCGCGCGGCGCGCCCACCGCGCCAGGCACCGACGTTGCTGTCGTCGTCCGCCACTTCGGCTTCTGGTCGCTCAACGCCTGTCGCGTCCTCTATGAGATCGATGAGAGCAACACGGGCGTGCACCGGGTCGGATTCGCCTACGGTACCCTCCCCGCGCACGGTGAAGTCGGCGAGGAGCGATTCACCGTCGAGTGGCACGCAGCGGACGACAGCGTCTGGTATGATCTCTACGCATTGTCGAAGCCCGGTCACCCGCTCGTCCGCTTCGCCTACCCGCTCGCCCGCCACCTGCAGCGCCGCTTCGCGCGCGAATCGAAGCAGGCGATGGTCGACGCGGCCCGCTCGACCACCTAGCCTCGCCCGCCGACGGCCCGCATCTCCGCATCTCCGCATCCCCGCATCCCCGCCACTGATCTTGCGCGCCGACCGTCCCCGGTATTTGTATACATAATGAGCTCCCTCCGACTCGCCGATCGCGCCGACGCGCCCTACTACATCCCGCTCGGCCACGAGATCGACCTCTTCCGCGCCTGCCACGAGCAGCGACTGCCCGTCATGCTCAAGGGCCCCACGGGGTGTGGCAAGACGCGCTTCGTCGAGCACATGGCGCACCTCCTCGGCCGACCGCTCATCACGGTCGCCTGCCACGACGACCTCTCGGCGAGCGATCTCACCGGGAGGTTCCTCATTCAGGGGAACGACACCGTCTGGGCCGACGGGCCGCTGACGACGGCGGTGCGCACCGGCGCGATCTGCTACCTCGACGAAGTCGTCGAGTCGCGGCAGGACACGCTCGTCGTCATCCACCCGGTCACCGACGATCGCCGGATCCTGCCGATCGAGAAGACGGGCGAGCTGCTCACCGCCGCGCCGGGGTTCCAGCTCGTCGTCTCCTACAACCCCGGGTATCAGCACGCACTCAAGGATCTCAAGCCGAGCACCCGGCAGCGCTTCGTCGCCCTGGAGTTCGACTTCCCAGCGCCGGCGCGCGAGGCGGAGATCGTCGAGCACGAGAGCGGCGTGCCGCGCGCGACGGCGCGCGCACTCGCCGAGCTCGCCGTGCAGATCCGTCGCCTGCGCGAACAGGGGCTCGCCGAGGGACCGGGGACGCGCCTGCTCGTCTCGGTGGGACGGCTGATCGCGCGCGGGATTCCGGCGCGCGAGGCATGCCGCACGGCGCTCGCCGCGCCGCTCACCGACGATCCCGACCTCCTCGCCGCGATCGACGATCTCGTGACGCAGACGCTCTAGCGCGCGCGTTGCCGTGCGGCTGTCCCGCTATCTCCGCAATCGCGCCCTCCGGCTGACACGCCGCGTCGCGTCACCGATGCATCGCTGGCGGCTCGCGCATGCGCCACGCGTGCTGATGCTCGCGCAGGTGCGTCGCCGGCTCGAGCTGCTGCTCGTCGCGATGTACGGCTCCCCGATGGTCGTACGAACTGTAGTGACCTCAACGGCCGACGACATCGGACTGCCACCGCAGCTCGACGCGACCGCGGGGCTCGACGACGCGGCGGCGCGCTATCGGGTGCTCGCCCTCGCACAGGCCGCGCGTCTCGCGCGACGCGACGCGAGCACGCCCCCCGACGACCTCCTCGCGCGCGACCTGCACCGGCTCGCCGAGAGTGCCGCGGCGGAGCGTGAGCTGGTCGAGCGCGTCCCATCACTCGCGGCGCCACTCGCCGTGCTGCGCTTCAACGAGCTCGCGGGTCGCCGCAGGAAGATCGGGCTCTCGCACACGGAACGGCGCGTCGAAGCGATGCTCTGCACCCTGCTCGCGTCACCACCCGATCAGATTCCGTCGATCATTCCGAGCTGCGCGACGCCGAGCGAATCGCGCGCGTGGGCCGAAGCGACGGCGGAGAAGATCCTCCGCGAGTCGGGCGGGCGCTCCCCGTACCGCCCGCGTAATCCGATGTCGTACTG
>JAEKKK010000220.1 GCA_019510405.1 Gemmatimonadota bacterium
CGGCCACGCAGACCCGCGGCGTGTCGAATGCTTCCGAGGCGTCGAGTCGCGTCGCCACGCGCGCCGTCATGGTCGCCACCAACGCGGAGCAGGCGCGCAACGCGGCCGATGTCGCGCAGCGCACCACGCGTCGCGGCACCGTCGCCGCCGACGAGGCACTCGCCGCCATGACCGCGATCGCCGCCGTGACCAAGTCCGCCGTCCCCGCCGTCGTCGAGCTCGGCGAGAAGTCGCAGCGCATCGGCAAGATCACCGATGCCATCGGAGCGATCGCGCGCCAGACCAACCTCCTCGCGCTCAACGCGGCGATCGAAGCGTCGCGCGCCGGTGAGCACGGCAAGGGGTTTGCCGTGGTCGCCGACGAAGTGCGCAAGCTCGCGGGCGAGAGCGCGCGGGCACTCGATCAGATCCGGAAGCTCGCCGCGGAGATCCGCACGAGCGCCATCCGCACGGAGGAGCAGATCATCCAGGCCAGCGATCGCGTCAGCGCCGGCGAGTCGGTGATCAGGGCGTCAGCAGACGCCCTGACTCAAATCGACCGCGAGATCGCTGCGGCGCGCACCGCCGTCGAGCGCATCGTCGACGCGGCCGACGCGCAGCGCGGCGAGGCGGAGTCGCTCGCCCGGGAGATCGAGCAGCTCGCGAGCTCCGCCGAGTCGAACGCCGCCACCGCGCAGCAGGTGAGCGCGGTCGTGCAGGAGCAGACCGCGGCCATGGCCAGCGTCGCGACCTCCAGCCAACACCTCGCGGATGTCGGCGAACGGCTCAAGGAATCGCTGCGCCGCTTCGAGATCTGATCTCCACGCTCGGCCGCACGCCCTCGTGAGCGATCCGCTCGCCCTGTTCCCGCTGGCGCTCGCCGCCGGCCGCGGTCGCATCGGCGCTGTCGGCGACGACACCCCGCTCGACGCGCAGCAGCTCGTCGCCGCCGGCCTCACCCTGCTCCAGCGCAGCGCGCCACTCGTCCGCGCGCTCAGCGGCCGCCGGTCGGCCGTCCTATTGCCCACCGGGCCGGCCTTTGTCACCGCGCTTGCCGCGAGCGAGGGGCGCGGGGCGGTGCTCGTGAATCCGCTCGCCGCGCCGCGCGAGATCGCCTTTCAATGTGAGGACGCGAACGTCGGCGCGGTGTTCACCACCAGTGCGCTCGCTCCGCGCGTTCCGGCAGGGCTTCCGATCGTCCTGCTCGACGACGCACCGCGCCGCGCGCGTGTCGTCACCGCCGAGCGCACTCAGGACGTCGATCTCGGCTCCCACTTCGGGCTCTCGATCGAAGGCGAGAGCGACGTCCCTGGTCGCGACGAGGAAGCGGTGATCGTCTACACGTCGGCGATGGCCGGCACTCCGCTCGGCGCCGTGCTGACGCACGCAAACCTGCTTGCCAACGCTCGCGCCACCGCGGACGCCGCCGCCAACGTCGCGAGCGACGACGCGCTCGCGCTGCTCCCCTTCTCGCACCTGTTCGGCCTCACCGTCGCCGGCGCCGCACCGCTCCTCGCGGGCGGCCGCGTGCGCACGATGGAGCGGTTCAACCCCGCGCGCGCCGCCGAGCTACTGGTGGACGGCATCACGGAGGTCGTCGGCGTCCCCGCCGTGTTCAATGCGTTGCTCGCCGCGATCGAGCGGCGCGGCGTCGATTTGCGCGACTCCGCGCTGCGCGTCTGTATCTGCGGCGGCGCCGTGCTGCCGATCGAGCTGCAGGACCGCTGGGCCGACGTCACCGGCGTCGAGCTGCGACAGGGCTACGGCCTCACGGAGGCCGCGCCCGTCTGCCTCTTCAACCGCGTCGATCGCCCGAACGTGCGCGGCACGCTCGGCGTTCCCTTTCCCGGCGTCGACGTCGCCATCATGCCGCCGGCGCACTATCCCGCGGCGCAGCACGATGCCGGCGATGTGGCTCCCCTGCGCGATGGCCAGCGCGGCGAGATCTGCGTCCGCGGCCAGAACGTGTCCCCTGGCTACCTGCGCGACGCCGTCGGTCTCCCGCGCCGCGGCGACTGGCTCTGCACCGGCGACGAAGGTTTCCGGAACCCGGACGGCACGATCCGCTTCACCGGTCTCCTCAAGCCGATGTTCACGCGCAACGGCTTCAACATCTACCCGCGCGAGATCGAGCGCGCCGTGCTCGAGTTGCCGGGCGTGACCGCGGTCGACGTGCGCCCGATCCCCGAGCCGTCGAAGGAGAATGACATCACCCTCCGCGTCACCGGATCAGTCACCGAGGAGGAAGTTCGCGCATGGTGCGAGCAAAGGCTGAGCGCCTACAAGCAGCCGACACTCGTTGAAACGGCCACGCCCAGTCGGTAGTACCGAGTATCTGGTACGGGGACGACGGGCCGTTCGCATGTCGGGCCGAGATCTCGCCCGCATTCCGGGAGCCAGTATGCCAGTCTGGGTACCCGGTACCTAGTTCTCAGTACTGGGAGTGGCCGTTCAAGCAGCCTCCATGACCCCCGCCCGCTTCACCAGCCCCAGCCTCCCGGCATCAACAGCACGCATCATCGCCTCCACCACCGCCGGATCGTACTGCGCCCCGCTGCAGCGCACGATCTCCGCGATCGCCTCCTCCATCGACAACCGCAGACGGTACGGACGATCGCTCGTCATCGCGATGCCGCGTCCGTCGAACCTCTCGTGATGCGACCGCACGATGTTCAACGCTTCGGGGGTGTCGGCGAGCAGCGGCGCGAGAATCTTCCAGCCCACCATCGGGTGCGTCATGATGTGCTGGTATTCCTCCTTCGTCAGCTTTGCCGGCTTGTTCAACACGTCCTCGCGCACGCCGATCTTGCCGATGTCGTGCACGTGTCCGCCGAGCTCGATGCGCCGCAGCAGCTCGCTGCTCAGCCCCATCTCGCGCGCGAGCACGCCGCAATAGTGGCTCACGCGCTCCGAGTGGCCGCGCGTGTACGGATCCTTCACCTCCAGCGCGTCGGCGAGTGATTGCACGCTCGCCAGGAACAGCTCCTCGAGCCGGCGCGCCTGCAGCGCCACCTTCTCCCGGAGCCGCTCGTGATAGCCGCGGTTCTCCAGGATCAGTCGCCGCCTCTCCATCGCCTGCTCCACACGGACCCGGACCTCCTCGACGTGGAACGGCTTGGTGATGTAGTCCATCGCCCCTGAGGCCAGCGCGCTCACCGCGATCTTCACGTCGGCCACGCCGGTGATCAGCACGACCGCCGTGTCGGGCGACCGGCGGTGGATCTCCGCCAGCAATCCCAGACCGTCGAGCTTGGGCATCCGGAGGTCGCTCAGCACGAGCGTCACCTCGTGGCGCGCCAGTGCGGCCAGCGCTTCCTCGCCGTCTCCCGCCTCGATGCACGAGAAGCCGACGTCACACATCAGGTGCACGAGCAGTTGTCGCAGCGCCGGCTCGTCGTCGACGATCAGGCAGTGGGGAGAGTCCGCCAGCGGAGTACGAGGACCAGGCATGAGTCGGGGTCAGAGAAGTCGTCGCGGACCTCGGCGAAGACAGTCGGGCGTCGGCGCCCATCCTCGTCCCCCGCTATCTTGCCCCGCACGACTCTACCTGGACGAGTATCGGCATGACGCGCGTATTTGATGAAGATCTCACGGCCGGCTTCGCCACGCGGGCCATTCACGCCGGCCAGCGACCCGAGCCGCTGGCCGGCGCCATCATGACTCCCATCTACCAGACCTCCACGTACGTCCAGGAGGGACTCGGGCAGAACAAGGGCTACGAGTACGCCCGCGGGAAGAACCCCACCCGCGAGGCGCTCGAGCGGAACGTCGCCGCGCTCGAGGGCGGCCGGCACGGCTTCGCCTTCTCCTCCGGCATGGGCGCGCTCGATTCGATCATGAAGCTCTTTCGCACCGGCGACCACGTCGTCTGCGGCGAGAACGTGTACGGCGGCACCTTTCGCCTGTTCGACAAGCTCCTTCAGAACTTCGGGCTCCGCTTCACCTACGTCGACACGCGCGATCCGCAGCGCATCGAGGATGCGCTCACGCCGGAGACCCGCCTCGTGCTCGTCGAGACGCCGACGAACCCGCTCATGCGCATCACCGATCTCCGCGCCTCGGCCGAGATCGCCCATCGCGCCAATGCACTGCTGCTCGTCGACAACACCTTCGCGTCTCCCTTCTTCCAGCGCCCCTTCGACTTCGGCGCCGACATCGTCTACCACTCCACCACCAAGTACCTCAACGGTCACTCGGACATGGTGGGCGGCATCGCCGTCGTGAACGACGACGATCTCGCGGCGCGCCTTCAGTTCATCCTCAATTCAGCGGGCGCGGTGCCCGGCCCCTTCGACGCGTGGCTCGCGCTGCGCGGCACCAAGACTCTCCACCTCCGCATGCCGCGCCACGACGAGAATGGCCGCACCATCGCCGCGTGGCTCGTCGAGCGGCTCGGCGAAGACAAGGTTTTCTATCCCGGGCTTCCCTCGCACCCGCAGCACGAGCTCGCGAAGCGCCAGATGTCCGGCTTCGGCGGCATGATCTCCGTCGAGCTCGGGACGAAGGAACGCGCCGCCCAGGTCCTCGGCCGCTGCCGCCTCTTCTCGCTCGCCGAATCACTCGGCGGCGTCGAGAGTCTGATCAGTCATCCCGCCTCGATGACGCATGCCAGCGTGCCCCTCGAGCACCGTATGGAGCTCGGCATCTCGGATGGCCTCATCCGGTTGAGCTGCGGTGTGGAAGACGTGGGCGACCTGTTGGCGGATCTGGAGCACGCGTTTCACGTCGTGTGAGGCGCGCCGTGATCGATCCTAGGTGATCGGTGATCAGTGAACGGCCGGACTCGCGACGCTTCTGTGTCCCGAGTCCGGCTCACAAATCGCTCGCTGCTCAGTGCTCGCCGCTGACCGCTCGCCGCTCCCGATCTCGCCGCTCCCTGCTGACCGCTCGCCGCTGGCCTGACACTTTCCCAGCCACCCGGCCGTATCCCAACCATTCACCTTTCGAGGAGCGGCTCGCCCATGCCCACGCCACTGCCCCAAATCTCGTCCCGAGCCTGGGAGCATCCCGCCGATCGCGCGGCGCTCAATACCCTCCGGGCCATCCCCGGCTTCGACGAAGTGGTGCGGCGAGTCGCGGGGTTCATCACCGAGCGTGGCGTCCGCCAGCTCTTCCTCGCCAACGCGGTCAAGGTGGGCCCGCAGCAGCGACCCAAGCTCGACAGCCTGCTGACCGACGTGTGCACGACCTTGGACTGGCCCGACCGCCCGGAGCTCTACGTCACCCAGTCGCCCAAGGTCAACGCGTACGCGATCGGCTTCGAGCATCCCTTCATCGTCGTCAACTCGGAAGCACTCGAGCTGCTCCCCGACGACGACGAGCGCCGCTTCCTGCTCGCCCACGAGCTTGGGCACATCATGAGCGGCCACATGACGTACCGCACCATCGCGCTCATCCTGCTCGCCATCGGCACGGGCACGCTCCCCTTCCCGCTCGGCGTCGCCCTCCTCCCCTTCCAGCTCGCCCTGCTCGAGTGGCATCGCAAGAGTGAGCTCTCCACCGACCGCGCCGGCCTGCTCGCCGTGCAGGAGCCTCTCGTCGCGCACCGCACATTCATGAGAATGGCCGGCGGCCCGGACTACGGCGACACGGCCAGCGTCGAGGAGTTCATGCGTCAGGCCGCGGCGTATGAGACCGGGGGCGACAGCTGGGACAAGATCCTCAAGCTCGTCAACACCGCCTTCCGCGAGCACCCATTCAATACCGTGCGCGCCGGAGAGCTCGAGCGCTGGCGCACCGGCGGCACCTACGACCTCATCCTCGCCGGCACCTACACCCGCCGCGGCGACGATGGCCAGGGCCTCAAGGACGACTACGCCGACGCCGCCAACTACTACTCGGACAAGGCCAACCAAGCCATGTCCTCGGTGGGCGACGCCTTCAACCGCGCCCGCGACGCCTTCGCCGACGCATTCAAGGGATGAGGCGGGGATGAGGGGATGAGGGGATGAGGGGATGAGGGGATGAGGAAAGTCGAACGGCTTCGGAAGGCGGACGCTTCCCGAGGCCGTTCCGCATCCCCGCATCCCCGCATCCCCGCATCACCGCTATAATC
>JAEKKK010000106.1 GCA_019510405.1 Gemmatimonadota bacterium
CCTGTGGGGTTTCATCTCACCCGCTCTGACTCATTGGCGCGCTTCAGTCAGCGTAGGTGGGGCAGGTTCCGATGACAAAGGGGTCAGAGCCTGGGGCTGCGCCCCAGCGTCTGACCCCAGCCGCTAGCCCCAGCCGCTAGCCCTGCGAACCGCCGCGCGATTCGGGGACGGCCGACTCCAGCGCGGGGCGCTTCCCCTGATCGGAGAGCACGCGCGTGATGAACCGCTGCCCCTCCCCGATCCGCTCCACCTCGACGGCGATCGACTCGACCGCCTGATCGATCTGCGTGAAGCGATCGATGACGTCCTTCGGGATCGCCGTCACGGCCGCGGCGCTGCGCCGCCAGATCCGGCGCGCGTACGCAATCGAGATCGGGAAGATGGCGACGAACATGAAGATGCCGCCGAGCACGAACACCGCTTCGGGCGGCCCATGGTGCTCCTCGGGAGGGCGTTCGACGATCGCACCGGGGATGCCGGCCGTGGCGGCCACTTGCGCGTCGGCGCCGGCGATCTGCTTGTCCATCGCGTCGATGCGGCCATCGAGCACGGTCATGCGCTTCTCGAGGCCGGCCTTGTCGGCCGACGACAGATTCTCCTCGGTGCTGCTCAGCCGGTTGCTGATGTCCCGCCGCTCGTCCTGCAGCTTCTCCATCTGGTCGCCGAGCACCTCGCGCTGCTTGACCGCGGCCTGATAGATCGCGCTCGGGCTGGACGTCAGCGGCTTGCCGTCGACGTACACCTGCGGCCTGACCGTGACCGGCGCGCCCGGCGTGGCAGGGGCCTGCGGGACCTGGACGACTACTGCCTGGAGAACCATCGGATCGCGTGTCGGAGGAAGCGGAGAGGCCGGCGGGGGCATTCGCATCGCCGCCCTCGCCTTTACGGTACCGTACGCCGCACCGTTTCACGAGAGGGGCCACGCCTCGGCTTGCCTGTCGAATGTCCCCCGCCCAGTTTCGCTCGCTGGCCCTTGGACCCGATCCGACATCAACCGCTCGCCCTCCTTCCCGCATGCATCGCTTCGCCGCCGCGCTCGCCATCCTCACGCTCGCCGTCAGCTCCGCCGCTCGCGGCCAGAGCGGGCGCCAGTATCAGGTCCAGTCGCCGGACGGCGCCACGCAGCTCACCGTCGACGTCGGGGCACAGGTCGCCTACTCCGTGACGCATCGCGGGAAGACGCTGCTCTCCGCTTCGCCGATCTCGCTGACACTTCAGGGGGGACGCATGCTCGGCGCGGGCGACCGGGTGCGCTCCGAGGCGCGCCGGCAGGTGCGCGACAGCGTGTTGCCTCTGGCGCCGACGAAGAGCGAGGTGGTGCGCGATCGGTACAACGAGCTCCGGCTCCGCTTCACCGGCTACGATCTCGAGCTGCGCGCGTACGACGAAGGCGTCGCCTACCGCTGGGTGCTCGCGCTTGGCGACAGCGCGGTGATCGGCAGCGAGCAGGCAACGTTCGCGCTGGCCGGAGCGGCGACGGCGCTGATCGGCATCGACACGACGTTCATGACCCACCAGGAGCCGGTATACCACCGCGTCCGGCTCGACACGCTGCGCAACGGGCGGCGTTCGCTGCTCCCGGCACTCGTGGCGCTGGACAGCGGACCGAAGGTCGCGATCACCGAGTCGCAGCTCGAGGATTACCCAGGCATGTATCTCGTCGCCGGGCCGGCGGCGAACAGTGCGATCGGGCTCTTTCCGCAGGCGGCGCTGGAGGAGAAAGCGCGCAACGACCGCGACGTGGTGGTGACGAAGCGCGCCGACTACCTCGCGCGCACGTCGGGGCGCCGCTCCCTCCCCTGGCGCATCGTCATGATCGCCGACGAGGATCGCCAGCTCCTGCTCAACCAGATGGTCTACCTGCTGGCCGCGCCGTCGCGCCTCACCGACGTGGCGTGGATCAAGCCGGGCAAGGTGAGCTGGGACTGGTGGAACAACCTGAACCTGCGTGGCGTGAGCTTCCACGCCGGCGTCAACAACGACTCGTACAAGTACTTCATCGACTTCGCGTCGAAGAACGGGATCCCGTACATCATCCTCGACGAAGGGTGGTACAAGCTGGGCGACCTGCTGACGCAGGCGCCGAACATCGACGTACCGGCGCTCGTGCAGTACGGCGCGAGCAAGAACGTCGGGATCATCCTCTGGACGACGTGGAGCACGCTCGAGAACCAGCTGCAGCCGGCGATGGACCAGTTCCAGAAGTGGGGCGTGCGCGGCATCAAGGTCGACTTCATGCAGCGCGACGACCAGCGCGTCGTGAACTACTACTTCCGCGTCGCGCGCGAGGCGGCGGCGCGACATCTCCTCGTGGACTACCACGGCGCGCACAAGCCGGCGGGGCTCAACCGCACCTGGCCGAACGTACTCACCTTCGAGGGAGTGCACGGGCTGGAGAACAACAAGTGGACGGACGACGTCACGCCGACGCACAACGTGACGCTCCCCTTCACGCGCATGCTCGCCGGCCCGATGGACTACACGCCGGGTGCGATGATCAACGCGCAGCCGAGGAACTTCCGCGCCATCTTCGACCGGCCGATGAGCATCGGCACGCGGTCGCACCAGCTGGCGATGTACGTGGTGTACGAGAGCCCGCTGCAGATGCTCGCCGACAGCCCGACGGAGTACGAGCACGAGCCCGACGCGATGGAATGGCTGCGCGCCGTGCCCGTGACCTGGGACGAGACGCGCGCGCTCGACGGTGTCGCGGGAAGCCACGTCCTCGTGGCGCGCCGCCACGGCAACGAGTGGTTCGTCGGCGCGATGACGAACCTCTCCGCGCGCACGCTCACGCTCGACCTCTCCTTCCTCGGCGCGGGTCGCTGGACGATGGACACGTGGGCCGACGGCCCGAACGCGGACCGCAACGGCATGGACTACGTAAAGGCGCGTCGCACCGTGACGTCGGCGGACAAGGTGGAGCTGAAGCTGGCGCCGGGGGGAGGGTTTGCCGCGCGGCTGACGCCGCAGTAGAGGCGCGCGCTTTGCGCGCGCCGTGAACAGTGATCGGTTAACGGTGAACGGCCGGCCCCGGGAAGTTCCTGCGTCCCGAGGCCGGCCGTAAACCGTTCACCGTAAACCGTAAACCGTCCTTCAGCCCCGCAACACCGTCTCCAGGTATTGATGGCTCGCCTTGATGCTGGCGATCGGATCGGGTGAGATGTCGCGCTCGACGAACGCGTAGCGCAGGCCGTTGGCACTCGCCGAGGAGAGGAACTTCCGGAAGTCGATCACGCCGCTGCCCACGTCGGCGAACTCCTTCGCCGGTGCGGCGGTGCTGTCCTTCAGGTGGATCATCACGAAGCGGCCCGGATACTTCGCGACGAGCGCCGCCGGATCGCGATCGGCCTTGTACGCCCAGTAGCCGTCGAGCTCGAAGTTCACGAGCGCGGGATCGGTGCCGGCCAGCAGCCGCTCCATGGCCGTGGTGGAGGCGCCGTAGGTCTGGAACTCGAAGTCGTGGTTGTGATACGCCGTCTTGAGCCCCGCGGCCTTCGCCTGCTCGCCGATCTTGTTCAGCCGCGCCGGCAGGCTGGCGAAGGTCTCCGGCGTGCGCAGCGACGGATCGAGCCAGGGCACCGTGACGTACTCCTGACCGAGCGTCTTCGCCGTCTGAAAGACGGTGTCGGGCGACTTCTCGATGTCGGCGAGCGGGTAGTGCCCCGACACGGTGCGGATGCCGTGCGCGTCGAACTTCGCGCGCAGATCCGCGGCGCTGAGATTGTACAGCCCTGCCGTCTCGACGAGGTGATAGCCGGCCGCGGCGACCGCGGTGAGCGTGCCGTCGAGATCCTTGGCCATCTGGTCGCGCACTGTATAGAGCTGCAGACCAACCTGCGCGAGGTTGAAACCATTCGCCACGCGGGCCGCGCCGGGCGCGCCCGCTGTTGCGGCCGCCGTGGACTGCGCACACGCGGCGAGGCTGCCGCCCCACGCGATCGTGAGACCGGCCGCTCCGCTCCGGCGAAGAAATTCGCGACGATCCATTAGATGTTCCTCTTCTTCATCTCGCTCACGGCGTAATCGGCTGCACGCGCGGTGAGCGCCATGTAGGTGATGGAAGGATTCACGCACGACGAGCTCGTCATCATCGAGCCGTCGGTGACGAACAGGTTCGGAACATCGTGAGCCTGACCCCATCCGTTCAACACGGACGTCTTCGGGTCGCGGCCCATGCGCGCAGTGCCCATCTCGTGGATGCCGAGTCCAGGCTCCGCGCCCAGTCCACCCTCCTTGTAATCGTCGCTGCCGACGATGTTCTTCAACCCCGCCGCCTCGAGCATCTCCATCGCGGACTGCTTCATGTCCTTGCGCATCGCGAGCTCGTTCGGGCCCCACGCGCAATCGATGCGAAGGATCGGGATGCCGTAGTCGTCGGTCTTGTCCGAGAGCGTGACGACGTTCTCGTGCCGCGGCAGGCACTCGCCAAAGCCCGTCATGCTCATCAGCCATCCGCCCGCGTCGTGCAGCTTGCGCTTCAGCTCCACGCCGATGCCGGGCGCCGAGGCGCCACGTCCCCATCCTTCACGCGACGCAGCGCCCTGGTATCCGTAGCCGCGCAGGAAGTCGGTGCGCTTCGACGCCGCGTCGCCAAGGTTGCGGAAGCGGACGATGTAGATGCCGTTCGGCCGGTTGCCCTGATAGTAGTGGTCGGTGAGTCCCTCGATCCGGCCCGAGGCGCCGGCGCGGAAGTGGTGGTCCATCAGGTTGTGACCGAGCACGCCACTCGAGTTGGCGATGCCGTTCGGGAAGGTGGACGACTTGGAGTTGAGCAGGATCCGCGCGCTGCCGAGGGTCGAGCCGCAGACGAAGACCACCTTCGCCTTGTACGCGCGCTGCGCCTTCGTCTTCGTGTCGATCACGTTCACCGCGGAGACCCGGTTGGTCTTCGCGTCGTACTCGAGCGAGTGGACGATCGAGTCGGGGAGCACGGTGAGGCGCCCCGTCGCCATCGCGGGGGGCAGCGTGGACGCCTGCGTCGAGAAGTACGAGCCGGTGGAGCAGCCGCGCTCACACGGTCCGCAGTAGTGACAGGCGGCGCGTCCCTTGTGATCCGCGGTGAGGATCGCGACGCGGCCGATCGTCATGTGGCGATCCGTGAACTTCCGCTGGATCCCCGCCTTCACGTGCTTCTCGCCCGCGTTCATCGGCATGGGCGGCAGGAACTCACCGTCCGGAAGCTGGGGCAGCCCGAGCTTCTCGCCGCTCACGCCGACGTGCTTCTCGACGTAGCTGTACCAGGGCGCGATGTCCTTGTAGCGGATCGGCCAGTCGACGGCGATGCCGTCCTTGAGGTTGGCCTCGAAGTCCAGATCGCTCCACCGATAGACCTGACGTCCCCAGATGAGCGACTTGCCGCCGACCTGATCGCCCTGGATCCAGGTGAACGGCTTCACCTCCTCGTAGGCGTGCGTCGTGTCCTTGGCGAAGTGCTGCTTGGTGGATTCGCGGAACTGCCCGGTGCGCGATTGGATCTGATACTCTTCCGCGCCCTGCTTGGTGGGATCGAGCCGCGCATTGCGCAGCGGCATGTCCCAGGTGGGCTTGTGCTCCATCGTGTAATCGCGGCGATGCACCAGCTCGCGACCGCGCTCGATCATGAGCGTGCGGAGCCCTTTCTCGGTCAGCTCCTTTGCGGCCCATCCACCGGTGATGCCACTGCCGATCACGATGGCGTCGTACTCCGTTTGCTGCTGTCCAGTCATGTCTCGGTCCAGTGTGTGTGCGTCAGGCCCAGGAGTGGCCGACGCTCCGGTAGGGGATGTCGGCGCGATAGACGCCCATCGGGTTGACCTTGAGCTCCGTCATCGCGCCCGCATTCGACGTGTAGTAACCGAGCAGGGTGAGCTCCTTCAGGCGGCGGAACAACCATCCCTTCTCCAGCTCGCGACGCTGGCTCTCGTTGGCGCCCGCGTCGGCGGAGGCCCGCGTGGGATCGCTGATCGTGGTCGACGTGCTGCTCTGGCGCACGAGTGAGTCGCGCATCTTGGCGCGCTCCGTGTTGAGCGGCTCCGCTTTCGCCAGCACGCGCTCGGGCGGATACGACTCGGCGTCCATCGCGCGGAGGAGCGCGACCTGCTGCGCCGGCGTCGACGCGAGGAAGGTCTTGCCGTTCGCCTTCTGCGAGCGCGCGTCGATGTCGGCGAGGCCGGCGAGGAATCGCTCGCGCTCGGGCGCCTTGTAGTAGTCGGTGAGGATGACGTCGACGAACCTGTCGACGCCCGCCGCACGTGCGCCCGGGGTGTCCGTCGCCGGGATGATGTGTTCGGCGATGGTGGCGACCAGCTCGCTCTGCGGCGACGAGAGCGTGCGCGTGCGCCAGTGCGGGCCGGCCGCGGCGGCCCAGGCGGAACTCTCCGCGCCGGCGAGATGTGCCGCCGCGAAGGTCCCGCCCAGGAGTAGTGCAGTGCGCGCGATGGCCTCGCGGCGCGTGATGTCGTTTCCCTCGGTCATCGACGATCCTGCGTGAGGAGGATGGTCGCGCCGGCGCGCCGCTCGCATGGGCGGCGCGGGCGCGAGTCGTTTGTAACCTGACGTAACGAAGTCTAGGGCGCGGCACGCAGCCGCGCACCGGTCAGGGCAACGTGCGGATGCGCATCCGCCGGATGCTGAGCTCGCCCTCGTGGTCGCCCTGAATGCCGATCACGCCACGGCTGAGCGTGCCGTATTTCGGGTAATCGTTGAACTTGCTCGCCTTCTTCTTCGCTGCCCAATCGGGGCTGCCCTGCTCGTAGTCCACGACCTTCGCGCCGTTGAGCCAGTGCTCGATGTGCGGGCCGCGGGCAACGATCCGCGAGCTGTTCCACTCACCGGCGCGCTTCACGTGACCGGCAGGCGAGGCGTAGAGGGCGTAAGCGGAGCCGGCGGAGGTGAGACGGCTCTTGCCGTCCTCGTGGCCGGCGTCGTCGAGGAGCTGATACTCGGGAGCGGTCCAGTAGATCTTCGAGTCGGACTCGTCGCCGCGGTAGAACACGCCCGCATTGCCGCCCGGCGGCAGCTTCCACTCCCACTCGAGCTCGAAATCGCCGTACTCCTGCTTCGTGATCAGGTCGTTGACGGAGACCTTCTTGTTCAAGTCGCCGTTGACGACCTGCCAGCCGGCCGGGACGGCCTGCTCCTTGTAGCCGCGCCAGGCGCTGAGGCTCGGGTCGATCAGGTTGACCCACTCGCCGGTCGAGGTCGAAGCGCTCGCCGAAGGAGCGGTGCTCTGCGAGGACATCGTGCCGCTGCCTGATGCGCAGCCGATCGCGGCGCCGGTGACGGCGGCCAGTGCGAACAACGTGTTGAGCTTCATGACGTGTCTGCCTCGTCGAAGTGTTGCGGCGAATTGCGTCGCCTCGACCAGGGCGGTCGAGGCGACCTCGCTCACGGCCGCCAGGTACCGCGCGCGACCGCGGGTTTGAACGATTTCAGATCGGAGACGGGAAGGGTGAGCGTCCGCTCCTCCTCCGCACTCTTGTACGCCGTCATCAGCACCTCGACGACACCGACGCCGTCGTCGAAGGTGAGCCGCGGCTCCTCGAGCCCGAGGAAGGCACGGGCGAAGTGGCGGTTCTCCGCCTCGTAGCCGTATACCACGGCCTCGGAGGGGACCACCGGCATCATCCCGGTCTCGGCGTTCTGCTTCTCGACGAGATCCTCCCCCTCGGGCCCCTGCACCGCGCGCGAGAAGAAGAGCCGCAGTCCCGAATCGAGCGAGCTCCATTGCATGGAGTACTCGGGGCCGAGCAGCTCCGCCGAGAGCCGGAGCCCGGGACCGACGTAGCTCCACGACGTCGTCGCCTCGCCGAGCACGCGCGCGCCGTCGCTCGTCTCGAACTCGATCGTGAGACCGGCGAAATCCTCGGAGGGCGAGCGGGTGTAGTCCACCTCTTTGCCCATCGTCTCGCGCAGCTGCTTCGCGTAGTTGGGACGCGACCACTTCAGGCTGGCGATCTTCCCCGTCACCTTCACGGGGCGCACGCTGGAAAGCGGCTCGCCGGGCCGCGTGAGGAGATGTCGCACGAGCAGCGCGGAGTGGCACATCATGTCGTTGAGCACTCCGCCGCCCTGCAACGCGCCCTGCCAGAACCAGGGCGTATGCGGGCCGCTGTGCTCTTCCGCCGCGCGGGCGAGGTAGGGCCGGCCGGTCGTCGCGGCGCCGCGCGCCCAGAGCAGCGCGCGCCCGGTCTCGACGTGCGGGGTGAAGAGCTGATCCTCGAGATAGCCGTGCTTCAGCCCGACGCGCTCGACGAGCTCGCGGACCTCGAGCGCCTCCTCGAGGTTGCGCGCCAGCGGCTTCTCGCAGGCGATGCCTTTCAGCGTACCCTTCCCCGACTCGATGGCCGAGACGATCTCCTCGATGTTCTCGATGCGCGCGTGGTTGGGGCCACAGATCCAGAGCGCCTCGATGGCGGGATCGGCGACCATCTCCGTGATGGAGCCGTACGCCTTGCAGGCGCCGACGTCGAGATCGCGCGCGAGCTTCGCGACGCGCTCGGCACTCTCGCGCTTGGGGCTCCAGCAGCCGAGGACGTCCGCGTCGCGAACGCCTACGAACGATTGTACGTGAAAGCGGGTGATGAACCCTCCACCCACGAAGCCAATGCCAAGTCGTTTCGTCATCCGGTCGGTTGATCAGGCGCGATGCGGGTGTCCATGAGCGCGAAGCTGACGCCGAGCTTCTTCATCGCCTCGGGGGGACAGCCTTGCCAGTTCGGGTTGAAGACGTTGCCCTGGTATTGCAGGTCCTTCCATCCAATGGCGCTCGAGAAGAAGCCGGAGCCGACGAAATCGCGGAAGCGCGAGAAGAACGCCGTGCCCTGGGAAAATCCGGGCTTGGTGCGATCGGGCCACGCGATGTCGTCGAGGATCTGGTGGCGCTGGTCTGGGGTGAGCGACGCATAGTTCTTCTTGAAGCGCGTGCGCGATTCGGTGTTGAGCCAGGCCAGTCCGCCGCGCATCGCGACGCGCAGGTCGTCGTTGGTCTCGGGCACCGACAGGTGGTAATCGATGAAGGCAGGAACGCCGGCATCGGTCGCGCTGCCGGAGCGTGAGTCGCGCGGGATGATGTCGTCGGCGAGCACGCTCACCGTACGCATCTCTGCCGCGGTGAAGAACTTGTACTTCGCCTGATTCTTCGGCGGGTTCTTGCCCGTGCCCTCGGCCGGCGGCGATGCGGTCTCGTGCGTCTGCTTCGGGAGCTGTGGCGATTGCTGCGTCGGCGTCCCCTGCTGGGCGAAGGCGACGCCGCCGAGCAGCGCGCCGGCGACGGGGACGGTGCCAAGCACCTTGAGCGCGGCGCGACGGCTCACCGGCTTCGCGGCATCGGAGAGGTGTGCGTCGCGGGCGACCGCGTCGGTCACCGGCGTGGGATCCTTGTCATCGCTCATAGAGCTCCAGCCTTGCGCTGCTGCGCGATGTAGTCGGCGGTGCGCCACGACAGCGCGAGGATCGTCCAGGTGGGATTCTTGTTGGCCTGCGTCACGAATGGGCCGCCGTCGGAGACGAACAGGTTCTTCACGTCGTGCGCCTGGCAGTTGCGGTTGAGCGCGGACGACTTGGGATCGTTGCCCATGCGCACGCCCCCGAGCTCGTGGATGATGCGGCCGCCTGGTGCGATGCCGTAGCCCTGCTCCTTCGTCGGCATCGCGGAGAAGGGCGTGCCGCCCATCTCGTGGATCAGCGCGCGGAAGGTCTCCTGCATGTGCTTCACCTGATTCAGCTCGTTGTCCGTCCACTCCCAGTGAAAGCGCAGCACGGGAATGCCGAACTTGTCGACCACGTTGGGGTCGATCTCGGTGTAGCACTTGTCGTTCGGGATCTGCTCGCCGCGTCCGGAGAAGCCGATCGTCGCACCGTAGTAGCGGCGGTAGTCTTCCTTGAGCTTGGCGCCGTAGCCGCCCTTTCCTGGAAAGCGCTGGATGCCGCCCATGAAGCCGTAGCCGGGCGGATAGAGCCCGCCACCGACTTCGATGTGGTAGCCGCGCGGGAAGTCCAGCTTCTTGTTGTCGAGCCACCAGGGCATGTAGAGGTGCATCCCGCCGACGCCGTCCTCGTTGTGCGGGACGTGATCCACCATCGACGGGATGTAGCCTGATACGTCAGAGCCGGTGGTGTCGGTGATGTACTTGCCGACCACGCCGCTGGAGTTCGCGAGGCCCTGCGGGAACAGCGACGACTTGGAGTTGAGGAGCAGCCGCGCCGACTCGAACGCGCTCGCCGCAAGCACGACGACCTTCGCGGCGACGTGGCGATCCTCACCAGTCTCCTTGTCGATGTACTGCACACCGGTCGCGAGGCCGTCGGGACCGATGGTGACCTCGCGCGCCATCGAGTTGGTGAGCAGCGTGAGGCGTCCGGTCGCGAGCGCCGGGGCGATGAGGACGTCCGGGCTGGAGAAGTTCGCCTTCACCTGACAGCCGCGGTTGCACTGGCCGCAGTAGTGGCACGCCTGACGACCGGGCTTCGGCTGCGTGATGATGGAGAGGCGCGCCGGGATGCAGGTGATCTTGAGATTGTCCGACGCCTTCTTGACGAGCAGCTCGTAGCAGCGCGGCTTGGGTGGCGGCTGGAACTTGCCATCGGGCTCGTTGTGGATCCCTTCCTTGCTGCCGAACACGCCGATCAGGTCATCGACCTGATCGTAGAAGGGCGCGACGTCCTCGTAGCCGATCGGCCAGTCGTCGCCGAGCCCGTCGCGCGTCTTGCCGCGGAAATCCTCGGGGCCGAAGCGCAGCGAGATGCGGCCCCAGTGGTTGGTGCGCCCGCCGAGCATGCGCCCACGCCACCAGTCGAAGCGCGTGTTGCCCGCTCTGGTGTACGGCTCGCCGTCGATCTCCCAGCCGCCATCGCACGCGTCGAACTCACCGAACGGGCGCGTGTGCGTCGCGCGGCCGCGCATCGGCGTCGCGTACGCCGGGGTGAGCATCTGCGAGTTCTTCGAGGCGTACCAGGCGGGACCCGCCTCGAGCATGACGACGCGCGCTCCGGCACGCGTGAGGGCATAGGCGGCCATGCCGCCTCCTGCGCCCGAGCCGACGATGCAGACGTCGTACGGGGCCTGTCGTCTCAACATGCGTGTGTCGCTCCCAGGGTGAATGCGGCGCCTGGCCGGGCGTGCCGCGCACGCCGCGACGATACAGCGCGGGAAACTGGCGGGGTGCACGCGGGCACGCCAGTGCGCGCACGGGGAGGTGTGAGACTCGACACCAACGCCGCCGAGCCCCGTCTCGGGCGCGGGAGTCGTTGGCAAGGCATGTGCAATTGGGACCGATCATGTCTCCCGACAATCCGACAACGCAGCCGGATAGCCGAGGGTTAACGCTCGATCGCGAATCGGGCGGAGAATCGACGCATCAGGCGCCGGAGGATCGGGAGCGCGCGGCCGCGCTGCGCCGCGCGGAAGAGTGCGAGCGCGCCGACGCGGAAGGACGGCCGCACCCGCACGAGACGGACGTGGTCCGCGCCTGGTCGCGGATGGCGGCCCAGGCCTTCGCGCAGCTGGCGGAGAACGTTCGCGACTACGCCATCTTCCTCATGGATCCGAGCGGGAGAATCGTGTTCTGGGGCGAGGGGGCGCGCCTGATGAAATGGTGGACGAAGTGCCAGGCCGAGGGCTCGCACCTGCGTCTCCTCTACCCCGCCGGTGGATCGCAGGACGGCACGGCCGAGGAGCACCTCGAGTACGCCCGTGTTCATGGCGAGTACACAGGAGAAGGAGAACGCCTGCGCACGGACGGCTCGACGTTCTGGGCGGGCATCACGCTCACCGCCCTGCGCACCGAGGAGGGCGAGCTGCTGGGGTTCGCCAAGGTGACGCGCGACCTGACTGCCCGACGGGCCGCCGATTCGCTGCTGCAGGCGGCCTCGGCCGCCGCCGAGGTCGCGCGCGCGGACGCGGTGGCGGCGAGCGCGGCTAAGAGCGGCTTTCTCGCGACGATCAGCCACGAGATCCGCACACCGCTCAACGCGATCCTGGGCTACCACGACCTGCTCGAATTGGAGATCGATGGTCCGCTCACGCCCGGGCAGCGCGTCCACATCGAGCGCGCCCGCGCGAGCGGTCGGCATCTCCTCGCCCTGGTGACCGAGGTCCTCGACTTCTCGCGCATCGAAGCGGAGCGCGCGCCGATCGCGCAGGCGAGCTTTCAGGTAGGCGATACGGTACGCGGCGCGCTCGAGCTCGTGTCGCCGCAGGCGAGGGCCAAGGGGATCGTCATTGTCGATGCGGTGAGCGGCTACGCGGCCGGCCTCTCCGCGCTTGGCGACGAGCAGCGCGTGCGCCAGATACTCGTGAACCTTCTGGCCAACGCAGTCAAGTTCACCACGGCGCGCGACGGCGAGCCAGGGCGGGTGACGGTGAGCGCGGGCGCGGCGAAAGCAGCCGCGGCCGATGCCAGCGTTTCGGGTGACGGGCCATGGGTCTACATTCGCGTCGAAGACACGGGGAGCGGCATCCACCCCGACCAGCTGCACGCCGTGTTCGAGCCGTTCGTGCAGGCCGACATGACGCTGACGCGCGAGCACGGCGGCACCGGACTCGGACTGGCGATCAGTCGGCGGCTCGCGCGGCTGATGGGCGGCGATCTCATCGTGCGGAGCGAGGAGGGGCTGGGCTCCGCCTTCTTCCTCTGGCTGCCGGCAGCGCCGGCGGAGTCGCTGCAGACCGGGGGTGTGCGTGGCCATGGACCACCGGGCTCCGAAGCGCGGGAGGAACGGCGCGAGGACAACGCGCGCCGGCAAGAGAACACAGGGACGCACAGGAC
>JAEKKK010000107.1 GCA_019510405.1 Gemmatimonadota bacterium
GCCGGCCAGATCGAGATACCACTCGTCGATGCTCGCACCCTGAACGTGTGGCGTGAATCGCTCCAGCACGTCCCGGATCTCGCGATGCTTGGCCGAGCAGGCGCGACGGGGCACCGGGACGCACATCGCGTCCGGACAGAGCCGAAGGGCGCGCGAGATGGGCATCGCCGAGCGAACACCGAACTTTCTCGTCTCGTACGACGCCGAGCAGACCACCCCTCGGCTGCCCGCGGCGCCGCCCACGATCAGCAGCGGGGCCTTTCCCGCGCCTTCGGGCTCGACGAGCCGCGCCACCGCCACGAAAAAGGCGTCGGCGTCGACGAGCAGGATCCGTCGAGGGGCGGCAGACTGGTCCGGCATGGCCGAAAGATACGAGCCCGGTCGACCCCTCGCTCCGGTCGGCAGCCCAACCCCAAGCGTTGACTAGGCTTAAGGCTCTGTCTAGCTTACGAGTCTGTCTAAAAACGCCTTCGGTGGCGGCCGAGACCCGGGTTGCATTACGCACCGGTGAGGCGAAGGACTCATCTCGAGTTGGTCAGGTCATGGTCAAAACGTTCAGCGCGACGCCGAGCGACATCCAGCAAGACTGGTATGTCATCGACGCCGAGGGCATGGTCCTCGGGCGCCTCGCTACCGAGATCGCGCGCATCATTCGCGGCAAGCACAAGCCGATCTTCACCCCGCACATGGACACGGGTGACGGCGTCATCGTCATCAACGCGTCCAAGGTTCGCGTCACCGGCCGGAAGGCGGAGCAGAAGCGGTACTTCCACCACACCGGCTACATGGGCCACGAGCGGTTCACGCCGTTCGCGAGCATGATCGTCAAGCATCCGGAGCGCGTCATCGAGAAGGCCGTGTACGGCATGCTTCCGAAGACGGCCCTCGGCCGCGGTCCGCTGCGCGGCAAGCTCCGCGTCTACGCAGGCGCCGAGCACCCGCACACCGCGCAACAGCCCAAGACGTTGGATCTCTCGAAGAGCGAGGCGAAGTAAGACATGCCCGATACGCAGATCACGCACACGATCGGCCGTCGAAAGGAGGCGGTCTGCCGCGTGTACCTCAAGCCTGGCAGCGGCAAGTGGGACATCAATGGCCGTACGCTCGGTGATTACTTCCCGAGACCCGCGCTCGTGACGGCGATCCAGCAGCCGTTCACGGCGACCGACCGCCTCGGTCAGTACGACGTCAAGGCGAACGTCGCCGGCGGCGGCCAGACGGGCCAGGCCGGTGCCCTGCGCCTCGCCGTGGCCCGTGCGCTCGTGAAGATCGACGAGGGACATCGCCGCAAGCTGCGCGACCTCGGCCTGCTGACGCGCGATGCCCGCGCTGTCGAGCGGAAGAAGCCGGGCCGCCCGAAGGCCCGCAAGCGGTTCCAGTTCTCCAAGCGTTAATCCGAAAGTTCATCCTACAGGCGGGCCGAGTCGCTCCCCGGTGCCGAACCATTTCGGTGGGACAGTGACGGTGACGTTCGCCGACGATATCAACCACTCGATACACAATGTCTGATTCGCAACCGACCCTCGAAGCACTTCTCGCCGCTGGTGTCCATTTCGGACACCAGACGCGCCGCTGGAACCCCAAGATGCGCCGCTTCATCTTCGCGGAGCGCAATGGGATCCACATCATCGATCTGCAGAAGACCCTGCGTCAGCTCGAGATCGCGCAGAAGCTCGTGCGCGACGTCGTACTCCGCGGCGACAGCGTTCTCTTCGTCTGCACGAAGGCCCAGGTGGCGGGCATCGTGAAGCAGGAAGCCGAGCGTTGGCTCGGCGGCCTCCTCACCAACTTCCAGACGGTCAAGAAGCAGCTCCGCCGCATGAAGGAGCTCGAGGCGGGATCGGTCGAGGGCGGTGAATGGGAGAATTACACCAAGAAGGAGCGTCTGATGATGACGCGTGAGAAGGACAAGCTCTCGAAGTACCTCAGCGGTATTCGGAGCCTCACGCGCACGCCGGGCCTCATGTTCGTCGTCGACGCCAAGAAGGAGAAGATCGCCGTCGCCGAGGCGAACAAGCTCGGCATCCCGATCATCTCGATCGTCGATACAAACGCTGACCCGGACCTCATCACGGTGCCGATCGCGGGCAACGACGACGCGATCCGTTCGGTGGAGCTGATCACCAAGGCGATCGCCGACACCATCGCCGAGGCGCGCCGCGAGGCGCCCGTGCGCGAGGAGTCGGAAGAGGGAGCTGAAGGCGCGATGACGTACAGCTCCGAGCGGGGCACCGAGGCAGCTGGCGATCGTGGCGACGAACGTCGCCGCCGCCGTCCGCGTCGCCGCCGCGCGAAGCCGGAAGCGATCGCCGCGCACCTCAAGGGACCCGATGCGGAGCCCGGTGCCGAAGAGACCGCCGAGTAGCGCGAAGCATGGGGGGACGGTTGCACAGCGGACCGTCCCCGACCGCATTAGCATTCATACGCCGCCGGTACCTCCGGCGGCGTTTCCACGACACGCTAGGAAGTGACGAGCAATGGCTGCATACACCGCCAAGGATGTGTCGGAGCTGCGGCAGCGCACGCAGGCCGGCATGATGGATTGCAAGAAGGCGCTCGAGGAGTGCCAGGGCGACATGGACCAGGCAGTCGAATGGCTGCGCAAGAAGGGCATCTCGCGCGGTGAGTCGCGCGCCGGCCGTGCCGCGTCGGAAGGGAAGATCGTGGCGAAGGTCGCGCCCGACGGCGCGTCGGGCGCGCTGGTCGAGCTGAACAGCGAGACCGACTTCGTCGCGCGCAACGAGGCGTTCGGCCAGACGGTGGAACGGATCGCCGACACGCTGCTCGCGTCGGGCTCGATCGACGGCGCGGTGACGAGTGCGGAAGGTTCGCCCCTGCTCGCCGCCAAGTTCGGCGATGCGGGCACCCTCGCGGATTCGCTGAAGCAGCTCACCGGCACGATCGGCGAGAACATCGTGCTGCGCCGCTACGCGCGGTTCGGCGGCAGCGGGGCGGTCGGCGCCTACGTGCACCACAACGGCAAGGTCGGCACGCTGGTCGAAGTGGCCGGCCTCTCGGGTGACGCGGGCCAGCAGCTCGCGCGCACGGTGGCCGAGCACATCACCGCGGGCGTGCCGACGATTCCGGTGGCGGTCGCGCGAGACGACGTGCCGGCGGCGCTGGTCGATCGCGAGCGCCGCATCTTCTCGGAGCAGGCGGCAGCGAGCGGCAAGCCGGCCAACATCGTCGAGAAGATGGTGCAGGGGCGCGTCGACAAGTTCTACAAGGAGGTCACGCTGCTCGATCAGCCGTGGGTCCGCGACGACTCCAAGGCCATTCGCGATCTCGTGAAGGCCGCCGGTCCCGCGGTCTCGATTCGTCGTTTCGCTCGCTTCCAGATCGGGCAAGAGTGAGCGCGACGGCGACGGAGCTCCGCTACCCGCGCGTACTGCTGAAGATCTCCGGCGAGGCGCTCGCCGGAGAGCGTGGGCTGGGATTCGATTTCGATACGATGGACCGGATCGCCGAGGAGATCGCCAACGTCGTGCGCATCGGCACGTCGCTCGGACTCGTCATCGGCGGTGGGAACATCGTTCGCGGCTCACAGCTGTCCCGGCTCGGCATGGACCGGGTCGGCGCGGACTACATGGGGATGCTCGGCACGGTCATCAATGCGCTCGCCGTGCAGGACATCCTCGAGCGCAAGGGCCTCGAGACGCGCGTCATGACGGCGATCCGCATGGAAGAGCTGGCGGAGCCGTACATCCGGCGCCGCGCACTCGCGCATCTCGACAACGGCCGCATCGTGATCTTTGCCGCGGGTACGGGCAATCCCTACTTTAGCACGGACACTGCGGCCGTTCTGCGAGCGATCCAGATCAAAGCCGACGTCATCATCAAGGCGACGAGCGTCGACGGCGTCTACTCCGCCGACCCGAAGGTCGACAAGACGGCGACGTTATACGACGAGATCAGCTATCGGGATGTGATGCTCGAGGAGCTCAAGGTGATGGACCAGACCGCCGTGACGCTCTGCAAGGAGAACTCGCTGCCGCTGATCGTCCTGAACATTCACCGCTCGGGCGCCATCGCCTCTGCCGTACAGGGCGAGCGCATCGGCACACTGGTTCGATGAGCACAATCCAACAGATCGTCAAAGACTGCCGGGCGACGATGGACAAGGGGATCGACGCCGCGAAGCGCGAGTTCGCGTCGGTCCGCTCCGGCAAGGCGACGCCGAACATGCTCGACACGGTGCGCGTCGAGATGTACGGACAGCAGATGCAGCTCAACCAGGTTGCGAGCATCGCCGCGCCGGAGCCGCGGACGCTGCTCGTCACGCCCTTCGACAAGGGCCAGGTGAAGGTCGTCGAGAAGGCCATTCGCGAATCCGACCTCGGTCTCGAGCCGTCGGCGCAGGGGGGCGCGATTCGCGTTCCGCTGCCGCAGATGAACGAGCAGCGGCGCAAGGAGCTGGTGAAGATCGTGCACAAGCTCGCGGAGGACGGAAAGATCGCCATCCGCCACGCGAGGACGCACGCGCGCGACGCGCTGAAGAAGCTCTCCGGCGTGAGCGAGGACGACGTGAAGCACGCGGAGAAGGATCTGCAGAAGGTGCACGACGACTACATCGGCAAGATCGATCAGATGATCAAGGCCAAAGAGGCCGAGATCATGGAAGTCTGACGCGGGCGAGACCGCGCCCGCGCCGATGTCAGAGCTCACGCTCCGCATCCTCTTCGCCGTCGTTGCCGCCCCCCTCGCGCTAGTGATCGTGCTCGTGGGGGGCGCTCCACTCGCAGCCCTCCTCGCGGTGGTGAGCGCGCTCGGGGCCTGGGAGTTCTTCCGTATCGCGCGCGCATCGGGGCACCGTCCCCTCGACGACATCGGCATCGCGCTCGCCGGGCTCGTGCCGCTCGCCCTCCATGCGCAGTACCTCGGACTGATCGAGCTGCGGCCGGCGCTCATCGCGGTCGTCGCGCTCGCGGTGCTCACCGCGACGATCTGGTTGCGCGGTGTCGAAGGCCAACCGCTCGGCAGTGCGGCCACCACGCTGCTCGGCGTCGTATACACCGCCGGGATGCTCAGCTTCGGATACGGCATCCGCTATCACGACATCGTGCGCGGCTACGACGTCGTCGGCGCACACCACGTCGCACTCGGCCCCCTCTCGTTCGGCGTACCTCCCGGCGGCGTGCTGCTCATCTTCCCGATGGTCGTCACGTGGGCGTCGGACATCGGGGCGTACTTCGTCGGTCGCGCACTCGGTAAGAAGAAGCTCATCCCCTCGGTGAGCCCGGGAAAGACCGTTGCGGGTGCCGTGGGCGGGCTCGCGGCCAGCATGCTCGTCGCGTTGGCATACGCACGCGGCGTGTTGGTCCCGATGGCGAACCTCGGCTTCACGCCGTGGGGCGCGCTCCTCTTCGGCGCGCTGGTGAGCGCCGCGGCGCAGGTTGGCGATCTGTTCGAGTCGCTGCTCAAGCGCGAGGCGCGGGTGAAGGACAGCTCGCACATCATACCGGGCCACGGCGGCATCCTCGATCGGTTCGACAGCCTGATCTTCGTGCTCCCGCTGTCCTATCTCCTCCTCGGGTGGCTGCCGATCCCCGTGCTCCGGTGAGCTCGCGCGGCGTCGCCATCCTCGGGTCGACCGGATCGATCGGGACGACCGCGTTGCGCGTACTCGCCCGGCAGTCCGAGCGCTTTCACGTCGCCGCGCTGACGGCGTTCAGCAACGCCGCGCTCCTGGCCGAACAGGCCGCGCGCTTCACGCCCAGCTACGTCGGCCTGGTTCACAACGGCCAGGAAGAGCATCCCGGATGGGGAGCGGGCGTTGGGTGCCTCATCGACGCTGCCACGCATGCCGACGCCGATATCGTGCTCAATGCCGTCGTCGGCGCTGCGGGGCTCGACGCCACCCTCGCCGCCCTCGAGCGCGGGAAGCGGGTTGCGCTCGCGAACAAGGAATCGCTCGTGATGGGCGGCTCACTCGTGACGACAGCAGCTCGAGAGGGAGGCGGGGAACTGGTTCCGGTCGACAGCGAGCACAGCGCGATCCTTCAGTGCCTCGCCGGCCGCCCTACTGCCGAGGTCCGCCGACTCGTCATCACCGCCTCGGGGGGCCCGTTTCGGAAGTGGAGCGCGCGCGAGCTCGAGCAGGCGACGCTCGCGGACGCGCTGCAGCATCCGACGTGGCGCATGGGTCGGAAGATCACCGTGGACAGCGCGACCCTCGCCAACAAGGCGTTGGAGGTGATCGAGGCACACTTCCTGTTCGGGCTGCCCTACGACCGAATCGAGGTCGTGGTGCATCCGCAGAGCGTCGTGCACTCCTTCGTCGAGTTCATCGATGGGAGCGTGCTGGCGCAACTGGGTGTTCCGAGCATGGAATTGCCGGTGCTGTACGCCCTGTCCTATCCGGACCGACTGTCCGACACCGGGGTACCTCCGTTTGACGCGGTGGAGCTTTCGCCGCTTACTTTCGAGAAGGTGCGCAGTACGGAGTTCCCCGCGCTCGGGCTCGGGACAGAGGCCGGTCGGCGGGGCGGTGCCGCGCCGGCAGTGTTCAACGCGGCAAACGAACAGGCGGTTGCCTACTTCCTTGAAGGCGCCATCCGGTTCGGCGACATTCCCCGCGCGATCGAGAGCGCACTCGGCAAGTTCGCCGACGCGCCCGCGGATTCGCGCGATGCCATCTTCGAGGCGGACGCTTCGGCGCGTCGCCACGTGCAGGAGCTCTATCGATGCTGACGTTCGCCGCCCCGATCCTCGTATTCGGCCTCGTGATCTTCGTTCACGAGTTCGGGCATTTCGTGGCCGCCAAGCTCACGGGGGTATACGCCCCCCGCTTCTCGATCGGCTTCGGTCCGGCGCTGTTCCGGAAGCGGCACGGCGAGACCGAGTACGTCCTGGCCGCGCTCCCACTTGGCGGCTACGTCCGCATGGCCTCGAAGCTCGATGCTGACCAGGCGCTGCTCGAGGGAGGTACCGAGGAAGGGTCCGCGCTGAAGCCCGGCGATCCGGGGTACGATCCCGAAGCGATGATTCCGTTCGGGCCGAAGCCGATCCCTGAGAGTCGCAAGTTCGAATCGAAGGGGCTTCCGGCGCGGCTGTTCATCATGGTCGCCGGCGTCGTCATGAATGTCGTGCTCGCCTGGGCGGTCTTCGTCCTGATCAACGTGCGCTACGGCGAGCCCGTGGTGCCGTCGCGCGTGATCGGTGGCGTGCACGCCGCGCCGAATGCGCCGACGCTGAGCCAGCTCCAGAAGGGCGACACGATCCTTCAGGTGAACGGCGCGCCGGTGCGAAACTGGAATCAGATCGCCGAGGCGTTCGCCGCATCGGAGAGCGGCACGGTCTCGATCGCCACGAACCGCGCGACGGTGCAGGTTCCCGTTGGCGGAGCGGGCCAGCTCACGGGCAACGATCTGATCGCGGCAATCGACGTGAAGCTTCCCCCGGTGATTGGAGACGTCCTTCCCGAGACGCCCGCCGCGAAGGCCGGCCTGCAGGCCGGGGACAGCATCGTCACCATCGGCGGCGCCCCGATCGGTGACTGGTCGGACTTGCTAGAGCACGTCAGCGCGTCGGCTGGGGCGGAGCTGCAGTTCGAGGTCGTGCGAGCGGGAAAGCGACTGCCGTTCACGCTGCGCCCTGAATCCACCAGTGTGAAGGACCCGGTGACGAAGCAGCCGCGCGTGGTCGGCCGAATCGGTGCCGTCAACGCGAGCGTGACGGCACGCGAGCCGATGCCGTTCGGTCGCTCCCTCACGGTGGCGGTCGAGCAGACCTGGGGGGTGGGGGGCCGCATCGTCGACGTCGTGCACCGATTGATCACGCGCGAGGTCCCGCTCAACCAGCTAGGCGGACCGATCGCGATCAGCCGAGCCTCGGTCGCCGCGGCGCGGAATGGATTCGAGGATCTGCTGGGACTCATCGCGATGTTGAGCGTGAACGTCGCAGTGCTCAACCTGCTCCCGATCCCGATCCTCGACGGCGGACAGATCCTGCTGAACATCGCCGAGGCGGCGAAGGGAACTCCGTTCAGCGTGCGGACGCGAGAGTACATCCTCAGGGTCGGATTGGTGCTGATCCTGATGATCTTCGTGCTCTCGACGTTCAACGATCTCAAGGCATTACTGAGCCGCGTCTTCGCTCACGCGTAGCCCTTTACATGGGCTAGACGGTGGGCTAACTTCCCGTGCTCAATCACTTTGGCTACGCTTAGACCGCCGCCTGGCGGGGACAGTTCATCAACATGGCCTTCGATAACGCACCGACGCTCGACAAGTACAAGACGCACGAGACGGACACTGGCTCCGCCCGCGTCCAGGTCGCGCTCCTGACCGAGCGAATCAACTACCTGACCGAGCACTTTCGGGCGCACAAGAAGGACCATCATGGCCGACGCGGCCTGCTGAAGATGGTCGGCACTCGCCGCCGTCTGCTCAACTACATGAAGCGGACGGACATCGACGGATACCGCAAAATCGTCCAGGAGCTGGGGCTCCGGTACTAAGACGGCCAATATCGCATTCGCGCGGGCGCAACTCTGCGGCCCGCGCGTTTTGCATTCCACGAGGCGCGTGCCGGCATGAGGCCGGCCGCAATGAGGCGACAAAAACGAAATGCAACGCATCGAGAAGACGTTCGCGGGACGCCGGTTGATCATCGAGACCGGTCGCATGGCCAAGCAGGCCGCTGGGTCATGCCTCGTCACCTTCGGTGACACGATGGTCCTCGCGGCCGTCACGGTGAGCGACAACAAGAGTCCGCTCCCCTTCTTCCCGCTGACGGTCGAGTACCGCGAGAAGACGTACGCAGCCGGCAAGATCCCCGGCGGATTCATCAAGCGCGAAGGCCGTCCGTCCGACAACGAGATCCTCAGCGCGCGGATCATCGACCGCTCCATCCGGCCGCTCTTTCCGGAAGGGTTCCAGAACGAGATTCAGGTCTTCTGCTACGTGATCTCGGCGGACCAGGAGAACGACGCCGATGTGCTCGCGCTCGTCGCGACCTCGTACGCCCTGAACGCCAGCCGGATTCCCTTCGCGAACCCGATCGCCGGTGTGCGCGTCGGCCGCATCCAGGGGAACTGGGTCCTCAATCCGACCTTCCAGCAGCTCGAGTACAGCGACATGGAGCTCGTCGTCGCCGGCTCGAACGACTCGATCATGATGGTCGAGGGCGGCGCACTCGAGGTCAGTGAAGATGACGTCGTCGAAGCGCTCACCGTGGCGCAGGGCGGCATCCGCGAACTGATCGGCTACCAGGAAGAGCTGTTCAAGGCAGCCGGCCGCACCGACAAGATGGCGTGGGAGAAGGCCGCGGTCACCGAGGGCCTCGAGGCTCGCGTTCGCTCCCTTGCCGACGTCAAGATCAGCGAAGCGCTGAACCAGAAGGACAAGCAGACGCGCGTGCAAGCGGTCGAGCAGGTCAAGCGCGAGGTCGCCGAGAGTCTCGCGGCCGATCTGCCGGACAATGCCAAGGAGATCAAGGGCATCCTCGGCGATCTCGAATACACGGCGCTGCGCTCGCAGGTGCTCGACACGAAGAAGCGCGTCGACGGCCGCGCCGCGAACGAGGTACGTCCGATCACGATCGACACGAGCCTGCTGCCGCGCGCCCATGGTTCCGCGCTGTTCACGCGCGGCCAGACGCAGGCGCTCGTCGCGGTCACGCTCGGCACGGCGAACGATGCCCAGCGGCTCGACTCGATCGACAGTCCGAGCGAGACGACGCGGACGTTCATGCTGCACTACAACTTCCCGCCGTTCTCGACGGGTGAAGTGCGGCCGGTGCGCGGTACGTCGCGGCGCGAGATCGGCCACGGCAACCTGGCCGAGCGCGCGCTGCAGGCCGTGCTGCCGGACTTCGCCGACTTCCCGTACACGCTTCGCATCGTGTCGGAGATTCTCGAGTCCAACGGCTCCAGCTCGATGGCGACCGTCTGTGGCGGCTCGCTCGCGATGATGGACGCCGGCATCCCGATCCGCGCGGCCGTTGCCGGCGTGGCGATGGGGCTCATCAAGGAAGGAAAGAAGTACGCGATCCTCACCGACATTCTCGGCACCGAGGATCACCTCGGCGACATGGACTTCAAGGTCGCCGGCACGCGGCAGGGCATCACCTCGATCCAGATGGACATCAAGATCGAAGGGCTGGACCTGAAGATCATGACCGAGGCGCTGGCGCAGGCGAAGGAAGGCCGCCTGCACATCCTCGGCGAGATGGACAAGGCGCTCGCCGAGCCGCGCGCGGATCTCAGCCCGTTCGCGCCGCGCATCGTGACGCTGCAGATCAACCCGGAGAAGATCGGCGACCTGATCGGACCCAAGGGGAAGACGATCCGCGGCATCCAGGACGAGACGGGCGCCGAGCTCACCGTCGACGATACGGGGCTCGTCACGATCGCCGCCGTGGGCGGCGACGCGATGCAGCGTGCGCGCCAGATGGTCCAGGCCATCACGGCGGAGCCGGAGATCGGCGCGACGTACGAGGGCACGGTGAAGACGACCACCGCGTTCGGCGCGTTCGTCGAGATCATGCCGGGTACGGAAGGACTCGTGCACATCTCGGAGCTCAAGCACGGCCGCACCGAGAAGACCGAGGACGTGGTGAACAAGGGCGACCGCGTCACGGTGAAGCTGCTCGACCGCGACGAGCGTGGACGGCTCCGGCTGTCGATGAAGGCGCTCGTGCCGAGGCCCGAGGGGATGCCGGAAGAGGAACCGCGTCCGCCGCGCGCCGAGGGTGACGGTGAGCGTCCGCGCTCGGAGAACGGCGGCGAGCGGCCTCGCCGCAGTGGTGGGCGCGGCGGAGAGCGCTCGCGCCGATAGTGAAGCGCGGTGACACGCCGGCGGGTGGATTCCGCCGGACGGTGCTGCCGAATGGACTGACCGTACTCTCGGAGAGCATGCCGGGAGTGCGGTCGGTCGCGTTTGGAGCCTGGGTTCGTGCGGCGTCGCTGCACGAGCCGCGGGAGCTGATGGGCGTCTCGCACCTGCTCGAGCACATGGTATTCAAGGGGACCGCGCGCCGTTCGGCGAAGCAGATCGCCCTCGAGCTCGAGGCGCTGGGCGGATCGCTCGACGCGTTCACCTCGCGCGAGCACACCGTGTATCAGGCGCGCGTCCTGGACGAACACCTCGACATCGCGGCGGACGTGATCGGGGACTTCGTCTTCGGCCCGTCGCTGCGCGCCTCCGATCTGGATCTGGAACGCAAAGTGGTGCTCGAGGAGATCGCGATGGTGGACGATACGCCCGACGACCTGGTGTTCGAGCTGCACAACGAGGCGTTGTGGGGAACGCACCCGTACGGGTACTCGATCCTCGGGACGCGCGACACCGTGTCGTCACTGGGCACCGCGGATCTCAGGGCGCTGCACGAGCGCGCCTACCACCCGTCCCAGCTCGTCGTCGCCGCCTCCGGCAACGTGGAGCACGACGCGCTGCTCGAAGCGCTGGAGCGAACGGGCTGGACGGCGCGCATCGGCGGTGATGCAACGCGATTGACCGTTCCGGCGCCGCGAACGGACGCGCCCTCGCGTCGGCACGTCGAACGGGATGGCGCACAGACACACATCGTCGTCGGCTCGACGACCGTGGCGCACGAGGATCCGCGCCGCCACGCGGTGATCCTGCTCAGCAGCATCCTCGGCGGCGGCATGAGCTCGCGGCTGTTCCAGCGTGTGCGCGAGGAGCTCGGGTTGGCGTACTCGGTGTACACCTTCCAGTCGTTCCATGCCGACGTCGGGATGCATGGCGTCTACGTCGGGACCGGCCCCGAAACTGCTCGTGACGCGCTCGAGGCGATCCACCTCGAGCTCGCGGACGTTGCCAGCAACGGGCTCCCGGAATCCGAGCTCGCGATGGGGAAGAGCCAGCTCAAAGGGCAGATCACCCTCTCCCTCGAGAGCGTCACGGCCCGGATGTACCGCTGTGCGGCGGTCGAGTTGTACGGCGAGCCTTACCACTCCCTCGACGAGATGCTCGCACTCGTCGATTCGGTGACCTCGGAGCAGGTCGCCGAAGTTGCACGCGAGTTCTTTGCTCCGGAGCGACAGACCGTCGTGTCGCTCGGACCTGGCGAGCACTTCTGACCTGACATGCGCGCCGTACGGCGCCAAGCAACTTCAGACCGAGCACTGTTCATGAAGATCGGCGTTCCGAAAGAGATCAAGACGAACGAGAATCGCATCGCCCTCGTGCCGGCAGGGGCCGAGACCCTGGTCGGTGCGGGGCACTCCGTGCTCATCGAAACGGGAGCCGGCATCGGCAGCGGGTTCTCCGACGAGGACTACACGGCGGTAGGCGCGACGATCGCGCCCGATGCGGACACGGTGTGGCGCGACAGCGAGATGATCATGAAGGTGAAGGAGCCGATCCGCGTCGAGTGGCCGCGCATGCGGAAGGGCCAGCTCCTGTTCACCTACTTCCACTTCGCCGCGGACGAGGAGCTCACGCGCGCCCATCTCCAGAGCGGGGCGATCTGCGTGGCGTACGAGACGGTCGAGCTGCCGACGCGTGAGCTGCCGCTGCTGACCCCCATGTCGGAGGTCGCGGGCCGGATGGCGGTGCAGGAGGGGGCTCTCGCTCGAGCGGCTGCGCTATCTGAGCGACGTGATGCCCGCCAACGTCCAGCTCATCCACTCGAACCGGCACAACATCCTCGAGCAGATCGAGACGGCGGATCTGGTCGTCGGCGGAGTGCTGATCCCCGGCGCCAAGGCACCGAAGCTGATCCGTCGCGCCGACCTCTCGAAGATTCGGCCAGGGTCGGTGATCGTGGACGTCGCCATCGACCAGGGCGGCTGCGTGGAGACGATCCACGCGACGACGCACGAGAACCCGACCTACGTCGTCGACGGCGTCATCCACTACGGGGTCGCAAACATGCCGGGCGGCGTGCCGCGGACCTCGACACTCGCCCTCACCAACGCTACCCTGCCTTACGCCCTGCAACTCGCCAACAAGGGGTGGAAGCGGGCGCTGAAGGAGAGTCCGGCGCTGCTCAGAGGACTGAACGTCGCCGACGGAAAGGTCACCTATGCCGGCGTCGCCGAGGCGTTCGGGATGGAGTTCCACGAGCCGACCGCGTTCGTCGGATAGCACCACGGCTGGGCGCGGTGACGAACCCGCGAGGCGTTCGTCACACCCTCGTCCCCCACATCGCCGCCGTCGTGATCGCGTAGGGCGCGCCGAGAGGATTGCTCCTCCCTGCGGCGCGCCGCACCTCCGGTCGGAGTTTCGCATGTCCGGCGCTCGTGACGCAGTTTGCATGCGATTGGTGACGTAGGTCGTGCAGTGACAATGCCTTGTTGGTGATTGGCACCCTCGGTAGCTTTTCGAAGTTTTCGCCCACGAAATCGTACGGCTCGTTCCCTGCAACGGAGCGGGCGCCCCAACCCCGGATTGATGCGCTGGCCCTTCTTCAAGGCGGGAAGTCTTTTCCCCGCGAACGCGATCGGTGTCGACCTCGGCACCGCGAACACCCTGATCTACGTCAAGGGTGAGGGCATCGTCCTGAACGAGCCATCGGTCGTGGCGATCAACCGCGAAACCAAACAGATCCAGGGCGTGGGTCTCGAAGCCAAGCGGATGCTCGGCCGAACTCCCGAGGGAGTCATCGCCGTGCGGCCGATGAAGGACGGCGTGATCGCCGACTTCGACGTGACCGAGAAGATGCTGCGCTATTTCCTGAAGCTCATCATCGACAATCACGTCTTCAAGGTGAAGCCGCGCGTGATCGTGTGCGTGCCGAGCGGCATCACCGAAGTGGAGAAGCGCGCGGTGCGCGACTCGGCGCTCGGCGCGGGCGCAAAGGAAGTGTTCATGGTGGCTGAGCCGATGGCCGCGGCGATCGGAGTCGGGCTGCCGGTCGAGACGCCCACGGGCAACATGGTGATCGACATCGGCGGCGGCACGACGGAGATCGCCGTCATCGCGCTGTCCGGCATCGTGAGCGACACGTCGATCCGCACCGGCGGCGACGAGCTCGACATGTCGATCGTGCAGTTCATGCGAAAGAACTACAACCTCCTGATCGGCGAGCCCACGGCGGAGCAGATCAAGATCCAGATCGGCAGCGCGGCGCCGGTGGGCGAGGAGCGCGAGATGGAGGTCAAGGGACGCGATCTGGTCTCGGGCATCCCGAAGACGGTGCGCGTCCACTCGAGCGAGATTCGCGAGGCGATCCAGGAGCCGATCCAGCAGATCGTGGACGCGGTGCGGCGCGCGCTCGAGATCACGCCGCCCGAGCTGGCAAGCGACATCGTCGATCGGGGCATCGTCATGACGGGTGGCGGCGCGCTGATCCGCGGCCTCGACCTTCTGCTGAGCCAGGAGACGGGGCTGCCGATCCACGTGGACGAGGATCCGCTGACGTGCGTCGTGCGCGGCACCGGACGCATCCTCGACGACGAGGAGAAGTACTGGTCGGTCCTGAGCACCTGAGCTCCCGGTGGCACGCGCAGCCCGGTTCACGAACCGCTTCGACATCGTCCTCTTCGGCGGGTGCATCCTGCTCTCGCTCGTGTCGATGGTGCTGCCACCCAACCTGCGTGAGCCGGTCGCGGGGGCACTTCGTCGGTCGCTCGTCGCGCCGCTCGTGCGGCTCCAGCGCGGCGCCGAGAAGTGGCGCGGCGCCTATCTGACGGCGGAACGCGAAGAGCTGCGGCGCGATACGCTCGCTCTTGCCGCGGCACGCGTGCCGACGCTCGAGGCGGACAACGACCGCCTTCGCCAGATGCTCGGTCTCGGCAGCAAGCTGCAGTGGGGCTTCATCCCCGCTCAGGCGCTTCAGGGACGCGGCCGGGCCGACGACTTCACGATCACGCTCAGTGCGGGCTCGCGGGCGGGCATCCGGGAGCGGAGCCTCGTCGTCGCGCCGGAGGGCATCGTCGGGATGGTGCAGACGGTCGATCCCTCGATGAGCCTCGCGATCCTCTTCGCCCACCCGGACTTCCGCGTCAGCGCGATGTCGGCGGATGGCAGCGCCTTCGGCATCGTCCAGCCGCACATTGCGGGCAACACCACACTGAACCCAACCCAGACCGGCTCACTGCAGTCCGAGCGGTGGCTGCTCGAGCTGCGGGGCGTCCCGTTCCGGAGCACGCTCAAACCGGGCGCTGTGGTGTACAGCTCGGGGCTGGGCGGCATCTATCCGCGCGGCATCCCGGTCGGTGTCGTGCTCGGCGAGATCAAGACCACCGAGGCGTGGGCGCGGACGTATCTTCTACGTCCGTCGGTGAATCCGGCGGAGATCAGTTCGGTGATGGTGCTGACTCCTCAACGCGGCACGGCGGGACTCAACAACGTCTGGGCGGAAGTCGGCTCCGTCGATTCGGCGACGCGCCGGATCGTCGCCGCGGGCGATTCCCTGGCGCGGCAGGCGGCCTCGGCTGAGGCAGCGGCGAGACGCGCCGCGATCGACTCCACCGCGCGGACCTATCGCGATTCCGCCCGGCGGGAAACCGCCAGCACCGCCGACTCGATCGCGCGGGTCATCCCTGGCGCGCCGGTGATCCCGCGCGCCACCCCGGCTGCGCCGCGGCCGGCGGACACGGCGGCAACGAGGGGGGCACGCCCGTGAACTGGAGCGCGACGGTACGGACACTGATCCTGTGCTCCATCCTGGTCTTCCTGCACTACACGCTTCGTCCCTTGCTGGCGTGGCGCGCTTCGCCGGACTTCCTGATCATCGCGCTCCTGCTCGCCGCGGTGCGCGTGCGGCCAGGCGTCGCGGCGATGATCGGCTTCGTCATCGGCCTCGCCTCGGATTCGCTTGCGTTGGGTGCCTTCGGCGCCGGTGCGCTCGCGATGACGTTGATCGGATTCAGCTGGTCGAAGCTCAAGGCGGTCTTCTTCGCCGACCACGTGCTGCTCAACGGCTTCTTCCTGTTTCTCGGCAAGTGGGTGTATGAAGTCGTGATGAACGTCGTGGAACGACGGATGCAGGGTGCCGAGCTGCTGATGCAAATCCTCGTCTGGTCGTCGTTGTCGGCCTTCGTGACCGCGGTCGCGGGCGTGCTCGCGCTCATGGCGCTTCGCCCGGTGCTCGAGACGAGGGCAGCGTGAGCTTCCATCCGAACGACATGCGGCGTCGCGGCATCGCCGCCAACGTCATCGTCACGGGTGTGCTGGTCTTCCTCGGAGCGGGATTCTTCCGCACGCAGGTGCTCCAGCACGACAAGTACACGCTGCAGTCGGAGACGAATCGTCTTCGCGAGCTGCCGCTTCCCGCGCCGCGCGGCATCATCTACGACCGCAATGGCAAGGTCATCGCCGACAACGTGATCGGCTATACCGTGTCGGTGCTGGCGCAGCGCGAGGACACGCTCCGCGCGGTGCTGCAACGTCTGTCGGGCACGATCAACATCTCGCCGACGCAGATCGAGCAGGCGGTGCGCCGGTACCGTCGCGCGCCGACGCGTCCGGCCGTGATTCTCCCCGACGCGTCGTTCGACGTCGTGAGCGTGCTCGAGGAGCATCGCTCACAGTTCCCCCAGCTGAACATCCAGAGCTCGCCGCGACGTTTCTATCCCGACGGGCCGATCGTGGCACCGTTCGTCGGCTACACCGGCGAGATCAGTGAGAACGAGCTCGCCCAGCCGTCGTTCGCCGACTACAAGGCGGGGCAGCAAGTCGGGAAGCAGGGACTCGAGAAGGCCTACGAGTCGGTACTGCGGGGGAAAGAAGGAAGCCAGTTCGCCGAGGTCGACGCGCGGGGACGCATCGTGCGCGGGCAGGGCGGGGCCCGCCCCGATCTGCTGCCGGTCCCCGCGCCGCCGCTCTACACGAACATCGATCTCGATCTGCAGCGTTACGTCGCCGGCATCTTCGGCGACTCGCTGATCGGCGGCGCCGTCGCGATCGAGCCGAAGACCGGGGCCGTGCTCGCGCTGTACAGCGCGCCGAGCCCCGACTTCAATCGCTTCATCGGCGGCGTGCCGATCGCGTACTACGACTCGCTGCGCACCGATCCCCGAAAGCCGCTCTACAACAAGGCGTTGCAGGGGCAGTACCCGCCGGGCTCGACGTGGAAGCTCGCGACCACGGTGGTGGGTCTCGAGACGGGCGCGGTGACTATGAACGATCACATGCCGATCACGTGCACCGGCGGCATGCAGTACGGAAACCGCTACTTCCGCTGCTGGGACAAGCGCGGACACGGGAGTCTCTCGCTCCAGGGCGCGATCGCGAAGTCGTGCGACGTGTACTTCTACCAGCTCGGCCTCAAGCTTGGCCTGGCGCGACTGATCGCCGGCGGAGTGGGCCTTGGGATGGACGCCAAGGCCGGCATCGATCTGCCTGAGGAGAAGCGGCCGCGCTTCCCTGAGAGCCTCGACTACTTCAATCGGAAATACGGCCGCAACTGGAGCCAGTCGATCGTGCTGAGCATGGCGATCGGGCAGGGTGACAATTCGCAGACCATCCTGAACATGGCGCGCTTCTACTCGGCGCTCGCCACGGATGGCTCGGCGGCAAAGCCGGAGATCGTGCGCGGCAAACCGGAACGCACGCCGATGGTGAAGCTCACCGCTGACCAGATGGCGCAGGTACGTGCCGCGCTCGTCGGCGTGGTCGAGGGAGGAACGGCGTCGCGGTCGGCGATCAAAGGCGTGCAGCTGGCCGGCAAGACGGGAACGGCGCAGTCCGGAACTCTGGACGCGTTCGGCAAGGAGTTGAACCATGCCTGGTTCGTGGGCTTCGCGCCGGCCGACGATCCGAAGATCGTCGTGGCCGTGATGATCGAGTTCGGCGGCCACGGTACGCGCGCCGCGGCGATCGCGTCGGCGATCATCGCCAACTACCTCAAGGTGACGCCCGTCGTCGACCTGACCACGGACGGCTGATGGCAACCAAGCGTCTCCCGGTCGATTGGCCGCTGGTCATCATCGCGCTGTTGCTGTCCATGTACGGCATCTCGATCGTCTACTCCGCCGGGCAGACGGACATCCCGACGGCGGTGGGGCGGCTGTGGAAGACCCAGCTCGTCTGGTTCTGCCTGGCGGTCGCCGCGTGCTATGCCGTCACGCGCTGCACCGTGCGACTGCTGGACTGGCTGACGTGGCCCGCGTACTGGGTGTCGATTGCCATGCTCATCCTGCTGATCTTCATCGGCAAGGGAGCGGGTACGGCGGCGAGCACCAAGAGCTGGCTGGCGATCGGCGGATTCCGCATCGGGCAGCCGTCCGAGCTGGCGAAGATCACCGTCGTGCTCGCACTGGCGAAGGTACTGTCGACATTCAAGGAACCGCCCAAATCGCTCCTCGAGCTCTGGAAGCCCGGCCTCGTCGTCGGTGTGCCCTGGGTACTCATCATGCTCCAGCCGGACCTCGGCACGGGCATCGTGTTCGTCGGCTTCGCCTTCGCGATGCTGTTCTGGTCCGGCGTGTCGTGGCCGCTGCTCGTGCTCGTCGCGAGCCCGGTGGTGAGCCTGATCCTCGCGTTCAACGTGCAGGTCTGGGGCGCTTGGTTCCTCCTGCTCATCGCACTCGTGCTCTGGTACAAGCCGTACCTGTACGAGGGGATCTTCCTCGCCTGCACGAACGTCCTCTTTGGCGTGCTGGCGCCGATCATCTGGGACAAGCTCGCGCCGTACCAGCAGAAGCGACTGCTCGTCTTCCTCAATCCTGACATCGATCGGCGGGCGGCAGGCTACCACGTGCTGCAGTCGCAGATCGCGATCGGGTCGGGCGGATTGTTCGGCAAGGGATACACGCAGGGGCCGCAGAAGCGGCTGGCGTTCCTCCCTGCGCAGCACACGGACTTCATCTTCGCGGTGGTCGGCGAAGAGCTCGGCTTCATCGGCGTGCTGCTCGCGTTCACGCTGTTCCTGCTGCTCTTCCTTCGCGTGACGAAGATCGCGGAGCGGGCGAACGATTCGTACAGTAGCCTCGTCGCGTTCGGGCTGCTGGCGAGCTGGTTCGTGCACGTGCTGGTGAACGTGGGCATGACGCTGAACCTCATGCCGATCACGGGCATTCCGCTCCCTTTCTTCAGCTACGGCGGCAGCTTCATGCTGGCGAGCTGGCTGGCCGTGGGCATCCTGATCCGGATCGCGGCCGAAGGCCGCGGCGGGCGCACCGGCCCGTTCGCGATCTGACCGTCGCCCTCCGGCGACGCGGGCTCGTCAATCCCTTGCCTCGTCCGGTGACCTCGGGCACATTGCCCTGATGGCCTGGTTCCGCAAGGAAAAGAAGCCGCGTCAGCCGCGACGGGATCGGCTGGAGATTCCCGCCGACGTGTGGGAGAAGTGTGAGGCGTGCGGCCACACGGACATCCGCGAGAAGTTCGTCCGGAACTTCAACGTCTGCCCGAACTGCGACTACCACCGCCGCTACCGCGCGATGGAGTACTGCTCGCTCCTGCTCGACGAGGGCACGATCGAGGAGCTCGAGCTCGACATCCGGTCCACCGATCCGCTCGGTTTTCCGGAGTACCCGGCTCGCCTCAAAAAGGCGACGGCCAATGCCGGCGAAGGGGATGCCCTCATGGCGACGTCGGGGACCGTTGCCGCGCTTCCAGTCAGTCTGGGCGTGATGGATTTCACCTTCATGGGCGGCTCGATGGGCTCGGTCGTCGGCGAGAAGATCGCGCGCCTGGGCCAGCGCTCCCTCGAGCGGAAGCATCCGCTGATCGTGATCTGCGCCTCGGGCGGCGCGCGCATGCAGGAAGGCGTGCTCTCGCTCATGCAGATGGCGAAGGTGAGCGCGATGCTCGCGCAGCTCGCCGAGCGACGGATCCCGTACATCAGCATCCTCACCAACCCCACCACGGGGGGCGTGAGTGCCAGCTATGCCATGCTGGGTGACGCCATCCTCGCCGAGCCAGGCGCGGTGATCGGGTTCGCCGGGCCGCGCGTGATCAAGCAGACGCTCGGCCAGGATCTTCCCGAAGGATTCCAGACCGCCGAGTTCCTGCTCGACCACGGGATGCTCGACCAGGTGGTACACCGCAAGGATCTCAAGAGCACTATCAGCCAGCTTCTGCGACACATGAGCGGAAAGCCGGCCGCCTCGGGGTGGTCGTCGCCCTGAGCGGCTACGGCGCGGCGCTCGACTATCTCTACGCGCGCACGACGGGCGCCTTCAAGTTCGGCCTCGAGCGCACGCGCGCTCTGCTCGCGGAGATGGGAGATCCGCACCTCGCCGTGCCGACCCTGCACATCGCGGGGACGAACGGAAAGGGGAGCAGCGTCGCGACGGCCGAGGCGCTGCTGCGAGCCAAGGGACTCCGCGTGGCGCGGTACACCTCGCCCCACCTGGTCGATTTCCGCGAGCGGATCGTCGTCGCGGGGACGCCGATCGCCGAGCGCGAGGTGGTGGAGTTCGTCGACCGATGGATGGCGACGGTCGAGCGAATCGAAGCGTCGTTCTTCGAAGCGACGACCGCGATGGCGTTCGCGCACTTCGCCCGGGCGCGGGCCGACGTCGCGCTCATCGAAACGGGCCTCGGGGGACGGCTCGACTCGACCAACGTCGTGCATCCACTCGCCGCCGGGGTGACGTCGATCGGGCTCGATCACACCGAGTACCTCGGCCCCACGCTCGAGTCCATCGCCCGCGAGAAAGCGGGGATATTCAAGGCGGGCGTGCCTGCCGTGATCGGCGAGCCTTCACCGGAAGTCGCCGGCTGGCTGGCAAGGTCGGCGCGCGCGGCCGGCGCGAGCGCCATTCGCGTCGTCGCCGAGGAGACTCGCACCGAGGATATCGTCGTCGATTCCACGGGTACCGCGTTCACCCTGCACGCGCTCGGCGCGACCACGCGGCTGCACACGCCGCTCATCGGACGTCATCAGGCGGCGAACTTCGCCTTTACCCTCTTGCTGCTCGACGCAGCCGGCGCGCCGATGGCCACCAGCCCCGCCAGCGCGAAGACCGCAGCGGAGGCGATCGTCCTTCCCGGGCGGTTCCAACGCGTCGGGCGGTGGATCTTCGACGTGGCGCACAATGCGGACGGAGCACGGACGCTGGCGGGGACGCTCGCCACCCTCCCGCACGACGACGAGGTCACGGTGCTGCTCTGCGTGCTGGCGGACAAGGACTGGCGCGAGATGATGGCGGCGCTCGCGCCGATCGCCGCACGATTCATCCTCACCGACTCGCCCACGGCACCAGCGAGCCGCCGATGGGCGCTGAGCGAGGTGGTGACGTTTGCCGCATCGCTCGGCGTCGAGCATGTCGTGGAGCCCGACTTCGACGCCGCACTGGCGCGCGCGAAATCGTTCGCTGGGACGACGCTGGTGACAGGCTCCTTTCACACCGTCGGCGACGCGATGGCGCGCTTGCAGGTGTCTCCGCTCACCGGGTAGCTTAGTTGAATGTTCAAGGGCGCCCTCCCCGGTTTTCGCGACTTCTATCCCCAGGAGCTCTCCGAGCGCGCCTTCATCATGGCGACCTGGCGAGAGGTCGCCCGGCGATACGCCTTCGTGGAGTACGACGGACCGCCGCTGGAGCCCCTCGAGCTGTACACCCGGAAGAGCGGCGACGAGATCGTCGGGCAGCTCTACAACTTCGTCGACAAGGGCGGGAGGGACGTCGCGATGCGTCCCGAAATGACGCCTACCGTCGCGCGGATGGTCGCCGCACGGGCGAACGCCCTCCGCAAGCCGGTCCGCTGGTTCTCGATGCCGCAGCTCTTCCGCTACGAGCGCCAGCAGAAGGGCAGGCTGCGTGAGCACTTCCAGCTGAACGTGGACATCTTCGGCGCAGCCGACGTCGCCGCCGACGCGGAGCTCGTGGCGTGCGCCGTCGACATCATGCGGGCCTTCGGCCTCGGCTCGCAGGACGTCGTCGTACGCGTCTCCGATCGCCGGATCCTCCAGGCCTACCTGGAGTCGCTCGGTGTGCCGGCCGAGGCGGTACACGGTGTCTACGGAGTGATCGACAAGCTGGAGCGGCAGCCGGCCGCGGTGTCGGCCGAGAAGCTGGTGGCGCTGGGCGTGCCCGCGGACGCGATCGACCGTATCGTGACGATCGCCGACGTCGCATTCGACGAGCTCTCGTCCCGACTCGCGACGACATCCGCCGCGCCAGTGGTGCAGGAGTTCGCCGACTTCCTGCGCTTCGTTCCAGCGCTGCTGGGTGGCGACGAAAGCTGGCTGCGTCTCGATCTGTCCATCGTGCGCGGATTGGCGTACTACACGGGCATCGTCTTCGAGCTGTTCGACCGGTCGGGGGAGTTCCGGGCGATCTGCGGCGGCGGGCGCTACGACACCCTGCTGCAGTCGCTCGGCGGCAGCGAGCTGCCGGCACTCGGCTTCGGCATGGGCGACGTCGTGCTCGGCGAGTTGCTGCGCGCCAAAGGGTTGATGCGACCGGCGGACACGCGCGCGGACTACTGGATCTCCGCCGCTGACGACGTACCGCTGGACACGATCATGCGCGAGGCCGCGCGGCTGCGCGCGGAAGGACAGTCGGTGGAGTACGCGCTGCGGGCGCAGTCGCTCAGCAAGCAGAAGAAGGCCGCGCAGGCGAGCGGCGCGAAGACCTTCGTCACTCTCACGAACGACGGCACGAATGGCTGACGACAAGAAGCTCACGACCCGGGCGGCGGACTTCAGCGCCTGGTACAACGAGGTCGTGCTGCGCAGCGAGCTCGCCGACTACTCGCCGGTCCGCGGGTGCATGGTCATCCGGCCCAACGGCTACGGCATCTGGGAGCGGATGCAGCGGCAGTTGGACAACATGTTCAAGGCGACCGGCCACCAGAACGCGTACTTCCCGCTGTTCATCCCGGAGTCGTTCCTGCACAAGGAAGCGGAGCACGTCGAGGGATTCGCGCCGGAAGCCGCCGTCGTCACGCATGGGGGCGGGAAGCTGCTCGAGGAACCGCTCGTCGTTCGGCCCACGTCGGAGACGATCATCTACTCGATGTTCGCGAAGTGGGTGCAGAGCTATCGTGACCTCCCGATCCTGGTGAACCAGTGGGCGAACGTGGTGCGGTGGGAGATGCGCACGCGACTCT
>JAEKKK010000108.1 GCA_019510405.1 Gemmatimonadota bacterium
CGCGTTCCGGTCGACGTCCCCGTCCAGGCGCTAGGCTCAGGGGCGCTTGCGCTACGACGACGAACGTGGGCTCGACCCACGGCTCGCGGCGACCGTTGGCGCAACCGGCCCCATGAGTGCTAATCTCCCGTCTCCCACCGACGCTCGCGACGCTGCGAGCCCCCCTCTCCAAGCGCCGCCATGTGCGGAATCACCGCGGTCCTCTCGCGCCATTCACCGGTCAGCGACGCTACGCTAACGGCCGGCACCGCTGCCCTTCACCACCGCGGGCCCGATGGATGCCGGCACTGGGTCGCGTCCGACCGCCGAGTGGCACTCGGCCACACCCGCCTCTCGATCATCGACCTCTCCACGGGCGATCAGCCGATCTCCAACGAGGACGGCTCGCTCACGATCGTGCACAACGGCGAGTTCTACGACTTCGAGCGGATCCGCGCGGAGCTCGAGCGAAAGGGTCATCGATTTCGCACGAAGTCCGACAGCGAGATCGCGCTGCACCTCTACGAGGACCTCGGGCCCGAGTGCCTCCACCAGCTTCGCGGCGAGTTCGCGTTCGTCATCTGGGACTCACGCAACCGGCGGCTCTTCGCCGCGCGCGACCGCTTCGGCGTCAAGCCGCTGTTCTACGCGCATCAGGACGACGCGCTCTATCTCGCATCAGAGGCGAAGGCGCTGTTCGCGATGGGGGTACGCGCCGAGTGGAGTGCCGAGAGCGCGTATGCCGGCGGATTGATCGTGCCGGGAGAGCGCACGTTGTTCCGGGGCGTGCACTGCGTCCCGCCCGGACACTTCATGCGCGCCACGACGGAGAGCTTTCGCGTCCATCAGTACTGGGACGTGGACTATCCGCGCGACGAGCTGGCCCCCGCTCCACGCTCGGACGCGGAGTACATCGCCGGCTTCCGCGCGGTGCTCGAGGACTCCGTGAAGACGCGCCTTCGCGCGGACGTGCCGGTCGGCTGCTATCTGAGCGGCGGCATCGACTCCTGTGCGGTGCTCGGCCTCGCGTCGCTCCATCACGACGGCCCGGTGCGCGCGTACACCCTCACCTTCGAGAGCGGCGCGTACGACGAGAGCGCCATCGCCGAAGAGATGGCGGTGCGCGCCGGCGCCGAGTTCCGCCCCGTACAGGCGCATCAGAAGGAGCTGGCCGACAACTTCCGCGCCTCGGTGATCCAGTCCGAGCTGCCGTGCCTCAACGCGCACACGGTGGCGAAGTACATGCTGAGCCGCGCGGTACGAGCGGATGGTCGCAAGGTCGTGCTCACGGGCGAGGGATCCGACGAGATCCTCGCGGGCTATCCGCACTTCCGTCGGGACATGCTCCTCCACCACACCGCGGGCCAGGAGCCGGACGAAGTCGAACGTCTGTTGGCGCAGCTCGTCGCGAGCAATCAGGTGTCGCGCGGCATCCTCATGCCCGAAGGTGACTCGAAGGTCGGACCGCTCGCGCACACGGTGCTCGGCTTCGTCCCGTCGTGGCTCGACGCGCAGTTCGGGCTCGTCGGACGCGTGCACGATCTGATGCGCGACGATTTCCTCGGCGCCCAGGCGGGCACCGACATCGTCGCGTCGTTCCTCGCGTCGATCGACGTGCAGCGCCGACTCGCAGGACGGAACGCCGTGCACGCTGCGCTCTACCTGTGGGCCAAAACGGCGCTGCCCCACTACATCCTCTCGAACATGGGCGACCGAATGGAGATGGGTCATTCGGTGGAAGGCCGGGTGCCCTTCATGGACCACACCGTCGCGGAGTACCTGCACCAGGTGCCGGTGTCGATGAAGATCCGCGGGATGACGGAGAAGTACATCCTGCGCGAGGCGGTGAAGGACGTCATCACGCCCACCGTGTACAACCGGCAGAAGCATCCCTTCCTGAGCCCGCCGGCGACGCACCATCCGGACGAGCCGCTCTACGTGTTGATGCAGGACACCCTTCGAAGCGCCGCCGCGCGGAACGTTCCCTTCCTCGACCAGGCGAAGGTCATCTCGGCGCTCGATGGCGTATCGCGCAGCGACGCCGGCGCGGCGGCGCTGACGGATCAGGCGCTCACGATCGCGATGAGCTACGTGTTCCTGCAGGAGGGGCTGGGGCTGAGCTGAGGGGATCTCAGCGCCTCGTGTTCGCCCAGAGCAGATGACTCCGGAGGAGTTCTCCGTTGCGTTAAAGGCTCGCCCATGAAGCGCGCGAAACTGCGCGGCCTAAAGCGCAACGCGTTGGGGCTTGTGCGCACACGCGGATTGCGCGCGCCCGGCGCGACCGTACGTTGGGCGTGCTCCGGCGCGCTTCCGCCCACGCGGGGTTCGATCCGAAGTTCGTCGTCGGCTGGTCTCATGACTCGCTCCTCCCCGTGAGGTGCCCAGTCTTCCGTCAGGGGTGACTTGGGCGCTCGCAGTCGTGAGTCGGAGTAAAGCTTGCGCTGGTACGCCGATCTACTTGACAGCACCGCACGAGGCGTGAAGCACTGCATTCACAATGCCCGAGGACTCGAATGCGATGGCGGTGTTCGCCGCGGTGGCTCAGCGGCCGTCCGGCGTTGTCGTGGCGGGTACGGGTGGCAGCACGGCCATCCCGCTGATGCCGGGCACGTCATCGTCCGTCTCGGCGTCCCCGACTACGCCCTCCATGTAGAGCAACTTCACGGGTACGATGACCACCGCGAGCAGTGGAACGGCGACCATCAGTCCGATGAAGCCGAACAGCAGGGCCATCACCGCCTGCGTCACGATCGTCAGCGCGGGCGGCAGGTCCATTCCTTCCTTCATCAGGATCGGGATGAGCACGTGCCCCTCGAGCTGCTGGATCACCAGATACGCCAGGCCGACGGTGAGCGCCTTCTCCGGAGAGTCGAGGAAGCCCATCGCGATCGCCGGCACCGCGGCGAGGATCGGGCCCACCGTCGGCACGAACTCCAGCAATCCCGCGATCACGCCGAGTGCGACTGCCGCCTTCACGCCGAGGAGGAGCAGCGTGACAGTGCTCACGACGCCCATCACCACCATCGCGACGAGCTGCGTCACCAGCCATCGGCGCAGGACCGTGGCGATCCGCGTCAGCACGACGCCGGCCTGATCGCGCGCGCCGCGCGGGAACAGGCGCATCAGCCCCTGGTGGTACATCCCCGGATCCGCGCCGACGTAGATGGCGAGCACGATGATGAGGAACAGTCCCGCCGCGACGGTGAGAGTCGACGACAGAAACGGGAAGAGGTACCGCGCCGTGCCGCTCAACTGTTCGGTGATCCGTTCGCGCAGCGTGGGGCCGCGTGCGATGGGAGCAGGCACGGTGCTCGTTCTGGTACGCCCCTGCGCGACGGGCGCGGGCGCGGTGGCCGGCGCCGGCGCCACTTCATGGCCGCCGAGGAACAATCCGGCGACACCGGGCCGCGCATTCACCCACGCTTCAATCCGATCGACTGCCTCCGGCACGCGAGTGCGGAGCTCGACGACCTGCGTGTGCACGGTGGGAGCGATCGCCGCACCGACGCCGTACAAGGTGCCGAGGAACGCGATCACGACGAGTGGCGCGCCGATGCCGCGCGGGATGCGCAGTCGGGTGAGGCGATCGGCGCCCGCCCCCACGGCGAGGCCGAAGAGTACGCCGAGGAACGCGGTGAAGACGATGTCGCGTGCGACCCATGCCAGCGCCAGCGCGAGCAGGTAGCTCGTCACGAGCGCGGTGGCGCGCAGCACATCGCCGCTGCGCCAGCCGACCATCCGCGCGCGGCGCTCCGCCGCGCCGAGCTCATGCCGCGGCATGTGTCTCACGCAGGTGGGTTGCGCACGATGCCCGCTCGAGCGGCGTCACGCGAGCGGGCATCAGGTGCATGGATCCGGTGCGACTCAGGGGCGCCGGCATCGGGCGATCACTGCGTCGGCGCCGCGAGGTTGCCACAGGCGACGATCGTCTCCGCATTCGCCACAGAGGCGCCGACGCTCACGAAGTAGCGGCCGTCGTTCGGCATGACGAGGGGTACGGTAGCCGTGCTGGCTGAACGGCCGTACTCGTCGACCTTGAGCGTCTTGTAGGCGTCCGCCGAGCCGAACACGCCTTCGTCCGTGCCACACTGGCCGCGGTGGAGCTGCCACGGGTGGAGGCCACCGGGCGAGGCGTTGGCCAGGAGGAGGGCGACGCTCGTGTTGCCGGCGTTGCTCCCGGGTGACATCGAGATCTGCCCGGTCATCTGCACCGCGCCGGCCAGGTTCGACGGCGACGTCAGCGTGCCGTGCCACCGCGAATTGACGTTCGCGTCGGTGGTGGTGACGCGCACCACCGGGTCCTGCTTCATCGGGCTGCGGAACGGATTGCATGCCCCGAGCGCGAGCGTGCCGGCGACGACGAGGGGGTTGATGGGCGATCGAATCATGTGATCTCCAGCGTGGACCGGATGACTGCGCTGAACAACGGGTCCGACGCCGTCCAGATGATCCAAGGTAGCGCGCGCCCTGCACCTTGTCAATCTTTTGTCTAAAACAAATGCTGGACAAGCGATCGAACCGTGCTTACTCTTCACTCATGCTCAAGCGCGCGCCGGCGCCCCCCGCCATTCTGCACCCGATCCAGATCGTCACGCGTCGGACGGGGGTCAGCGCGGACGTGCTGCGGGTCTGGGAGAAGCGGTACGCCGTCGTCACCCCCGTGCGCTCCCCGAGCGGACGCCGCCTCTACTCCGACGCCGACATCGAGCGCCTGCGTCTCCTGGTGCAGGCCACGCGCACCGGCCGGCCCATCGGGCAGGTCGCCACGTTGCCCACCCCGGCGATCCTGACGCTCCTCGAGGAGGAAGCGCCGACTCCGCGTCCTCCCCGACATCGCAGGCAGGCCGACATTCCGCTCGTAGCGTCGCCCACCGCCGATGATGTGGTCGAGGGGTGCCTCGAGGCGATCGGCGACTTCGACGCACTCGCCCTCGACCTCCAGCTTCGCCGCGCCATCGTGGCCCTGTCGGCCGATGATTTCCTCGATGCCGTCGTGGTGCCGCTGGTCGACCATCTCCGCATACGGGTGCTGGATGGATCGCTGCGCCGACCGCATGGGCATCTTGCACATGCCGTGTTGCGCCGCGTGCTGGATGACGTCGTCGCCACCGCGACCGCTCCCCTGCACTCGCGCGATCTGGTCGTTGCCCCGCTCGGAGCACACGCTCACGAGCTCGATGCGCTCATCGTCGCCGCCGCCGCGGCGGCTGACGGCTGGCGGGTCACGTACGTGGGCGCAGGCGTGCCGGCGGAGGATGTCGCGGAGATGGTGCAACTTCTCGGCGCCCGCGTGCTCGTCCTGAGCCAGGCCGCGTCATCCGGCGATCGCGTCATCCCGCGCGAGCTGCGTCGCCTTCGCGCGCTGCTCCCGGCGCGGATCGAGCTCCTCGTCGTCGCGACGACTGCCGACGTGCAGCGCGCGGCGCTCGCGGAGACCGGTGCGACACCGATCGTCGGGCTGGGCATGCTGCGCACCAGGCTTCGCGCCCTCAGTGGCGACGCGTCGGCGAAGAACGGCACGACCGACCGCGCATCGCGCCGGCCGCGAATCCGGGCGCGGCGATGATGCCGCCGCGCGCCGTACCCACTCCCAGGTCAACCATGCCGTCTCGTTTGCGCACCACGCTGCTCGCCGCCGGCGCTGCGGTCTACTACCTCAAGGCCCGCCGCGAGCGCGGCCGCGTCGAACGGCTCGCCGCCGCGGCCCTCGAGTCGCTGCTCAACGCCATCGACGCGAACGATCAAACCACCGGCGAGCACGCGCGGCGCGTCGCTGCCGTCTCGCTGATCCTGGCCGACGCGCACGGTCTCGACGACCGCGATCGGTCGAGCGTCGAGCGGGTCGCGCTGTTTCACGACGTCGGCAAGATCCACGAGGCGCTGTTCGACATCACGCACGATCATCATCTTCTCTCGTCGGAGGAGCGCGCGCAGGTGGCGACCCATCCGCAGCGGGGCGCCGACGTGGTCGCGCCGCTGTCGCTGTTCTATCCCGATCTCGGAGCGGGTGTCCTCGCCCATCACGAGCGCTGGGACGGCACCGGGTACCCACGGGGCCTGCGCGGACTGGAGATTCCGTTGACCGCTCGCATCGTCGCGCTCGCCGATACCTTCGACGCCATCACGTGCCAGCGTCGCTACGACGCGGCGCGAAGTGCGCCCGACGCCGTCGAGGTCATCAAGGGCGAGCGCGGCCGACAGTTCGATCCCGAGCTCGCGGACCTGTTTCTCTCAGAGGCCGTTCAGGCGCGAGTACACGAGGCCATGCACCCGTGGCATTGCTCGCCGACCCCGCACGCGTCCAAACGCAAGCCCGAGAGCGCGCCCGGTGACGTGCCCGACGTCGCGTTCCGCTGGCGCACCGCCGGCGTGTGATCCGACGCGCCGGCGCGGGTCAGCCGTCGAGCTGCAGGGCGACGGTCGCCAGAAAATCCTTGTAGTTCATCGGCTTGGCGATGTATCCGTCGCATCCTGCGGCGCGGATGCGCTCCTCGTCGCCTTTCATCGCCAATGCCGTCAGCGCGATCACCGGGATCGTCCTCGTCGTGGGATCCTCCTTGAGGTGCGCCGTTGCCTCGAGCCCGTCCATCCCGGGCAGCTGGATGTCCATCAGAATGAGGCTGGGAAGCGCCGAGCGCGCGAGGGCCAGCCCAGCCTCGGCATCGGTCGCCGTGAGCACGACGTGCCCCGCCGATTCGAGCACGTAGACGGCGAGCGTCATGTTCGTGGGATTGTCCTCTACGATCAGGATCGTCGCCATCTCACTGCACCGGTTGGCGGCCCGCCATCGCCCGCCGGACCTCGGAGGTGAAGCGCGCACGATCGAACTGGCCCTTCTCCATGATCGTCGTGACGGCTCCATCGAGCCGGCGATGGTCCTCCGCATTGATGCGCTTCGCCGTCATCACGATGATCGGGATCCGCGCCGTCTCGGGGCGCTCCCTGAGCGCCTCCACGACGTCGAAGCCGTTCACCGACGGCATCATCAGGTCGAGCACGATGAGCCCGGGCAGCTGCGCACGTGCAAGGTCGATCGCGTCCTGGCCACCGTGCGCGCGGAGCACCGAGGCCCCGATCGCGGCGAGCCGGACGGCGACGAGCTCCACCGCTTTGGGATCGTCGTCCACGACCAGTACCGTCAGCGTCTGCCCTTCGGCAGGTGCGAACAGTCCGAGCTGAGCCAGCGAGCCGTAGAGCTCCTTGCGCGTGACGGGTTTCTGCATCACGGCGGCGGCACCCAGCGCGAACCCCTTGGTGAAGTCCGCCACGATCGAGATGATGACCACTGGAACGTGCCGCAGAGTCGGTACCTTCTTGATCCGCACGAGAAAGTCCCAGCCGTCCATCCTGGGCAGCGCGATGTCGAGCGTGATCAGCGACAGCGGCTGCTTGGCCGCGAGGAGCAAACCCTCTTCGGCGGACGTCGCGGTCAGCACGGTGAACCCTTCGGCCTCGAGCTGGATCCGGATGAGGCCAGCCGACTTGAGATCGTCGTCCACGACGAGGGCGGTGCGCGCGTCCGATGCCGGCTGCACCGTGGCTGGCGCGCGCGATCCCACCGGTGTGTGTCGCTCGAGTCGCCGAAGCGGAAGCCAGACCGTGAACTGCGACCCCGCTCCCACGCTGCTCTCCACGGCCACCGACCCGCCGTGCAGGTCGGCCAGCAGCTTCACCATCGCGAGTCCCAACCCCGTCCCTTCGAACTTCCGCGCCAGGCCGCTGTCGATCTGGCTGAAGGGCTTGAAGAGATGCTCGAGATCGTCCGCCGCGATCCCGATCCCGCTGTCGGTGACGCTGATCTCGAGGAACTCCTCGAAGGTGTTCTCGCTCGGCATGAACGCGCGACCCGGCCGGTCGCCGAGTGCGCCGACGTGCGACCGCGGCACCCTCGCGGCGCGCAGCGTCACTGCTCCGCCGTCCGCGGTGAACTTCACGGCGTTGGACAGGAGGTTGTAGACGATCTGCTTGACCTTGCGCGCATCCACCATGATCGACCCCAGCCCGTCCTCCGCTTCCAGGGTCAATCGGAGGTGTCGTGCCGCCGCCTTCTCCCGCACGATGGTGAGGCTGTTGACGAACAGTGACGAGACCTCCACCGGATCCAGGTCGAGCAGCATCTTCCCCGCCTCGACCTTCGACAGGTCGAGGATGTCGTTGATCAGCGAGAGGAGATGCTGGCCGCTGCGGAGGATGTCGCCGGTGAAGCTGCGCTGCTTGTCGCTCATCGCGCCGACCAGACCGTCGCGCAGCACCTCGGAGAAGCCGATGATCGCGTTGAGCGGCGTGCGCAGCTCGTGCGACATGTTGGCGAGGAACTCCGACTTCATCCGGCTCGCGTCTTCCAGCTCGGCGTTCTTCTGCTGCAACGCCCGTTCGAACCGCTTGAGCTCCGTCACGTCGCGCGCGGCGGCGAACACGCCCTGCAGCCGGCGGTCGCGATCGTGGAACGTCGTGGCGTTGTACGAGACGACCGTCAGCTTTCCGTCTCTCGCACGTGCCGTGAGCTCGTAGTTCGTCACCTTCCCTTCGGCGAGCACGCGGTTGATCCCCGCCTCGGCGCGGTCCGCATCCGTGAAGTAGTTGCGGAAGGGCGCGCCGATCAGCTCGTCGCGCGTGCAGCCGGTCAGCGCTTCCGTCTGGGTGTTGACATCGGTGATGATGCCGCGCGGATCGGTCGTCATCAGCGCGTCGATGTTCGACTCGATGAGCGAGCGGGTGTAGAAGTGCTGATCGCGCAGCCGCTGGTCGAGCCGCATGCGCTCGTCCTCGACCTGCTTGCGCGCCGTGTTGTCCGTCCCGATGAGGAGGTAGCCGATGATGGCACCCTGGGCGTCGCGCAACGCCGTGACTGACACAACGGCCGGGACCCGGCTGCCGTCCTTCCGGATGTAGGTCAGCTCGTAGATGTCCTCGATCCCGCGCGACGCCTTGAACACCAGCGCCTCGAAGCCCGGGGTGATCGGCGTGCCCAGCTCGACACTCAGCGCCTTCGCGCGCGTCACGATCTCCTGCGAATCGGAGATCGACGCGGGGGTGACCTTGTTCACCACGTCGGCGGCCGCATAGCCGAGCATCCGCTCGGCGCCGACGTTGAAGATCTGGATCACCCCTGCGGCATCCGTCGCGATGCTCGAGAAGTTGGCGCTGTTGAAGATCGCGTTCTGGAGCGCACCCGCCTTCAGAAGCTCCTCCTCGGCGTGCTTGCGGGCCGTGTTGTCGGTACCGATGAGCAGGTAGCCGATAATGCCCTCCATCTCGTCGCGCAGCGCAGTCACCGAGACGACGGCGGGCAGCCGGCTGCCGTCCTTCCGGATGTACGTCAGCTCGTAGATGTCCTCGATCGTCCGCGACGCCTTGAAGACGAGCGCCTCGAAGCCGGGCGCGATGGGTGTGGCGAACTCGAGGCTCAGCGCGGTTGCGCGCGCGATGATCTCCCTCGGGTCCGAGATGTCGGCGGGCGTGTTCTGATTGACGAGATCCGCCGCGGCATATCCCAGCATTCGCTCGGCGCCGACATTGAAGATCTGGATCACTCCCGCGGCGTCGGTGGCGATGCTCGAGAAGTGGGCGCTGTTGAAGATCGCAGCCTGGAGTGCGCCGGCGCGCAACAGCGCCGCGGAGTGATGCGCCTCGCTTTTTGGGTCCGACGTGGGCGCCTCTCTCACGGTCGGCGCGGCAGGCGTATGGTGAACGTGGTGCCCTCGGCGGCCGACGAGTGCACCGATACCGTGCCGCCGTGGGCGGCGACGATGCGCTCGACGATGTAGAGCCCGAGTCCCTGATGCCGCCGGTCGGCGGCGGCGGCCGGACCTGCGACGCGCGTCCCTTCCTGGAAGATCACGGCCTGCAGCTCGGACGGGATGGGCGGGCCCTCGTTGTGCACCGCGAGCGTCACCTCGTCGCCCACGCCGCGTGCAGACACCCGAATGGGACGTCCCGCCGCGCCGTGCTGCACCGCGTTTCCGACGAGGTTCGTCAACGCCTGCGCCAGCCGGTCCGCGTCCCATTGCCCGGACAGATCGCCGGCCGTCTCCACCTGCACGACGCTCTCGGGATACGAGGCCGCGATCTCCATGAGGACATCATGCACGAGCCGCCGTGCGTCCACCTCGGCGCGCACGACGGGGACGTCGTCGTCGAGGCGCGTGCGGGTGAACTCGACCAGATCCAGCACCATCTGGTTCATGCGCCGCGCACTGCTCGAGGCGCGCGCCACGAGCGTGCGATTGGGCTCCTCGAGTCCCCCCGCGTCGAGCATGAATCGGGTGGAGGTGATGATGGCGCCAAGCGGCGTGCGCAGGTCGTGACTGAGGATGGCGAGAAACCGTTCCTGCGTTGCCGCGATCACCCGACTGAAGCGCGACACCGATTCGGCGATGGCCTGGTCGATGGCCTCGTTGAATCGAATGAGGTCCGTGAGGTCAGTGTGGGCCGCATCCGCGTGCTCGGCGAGCCACAACCGAGTGACGCTCGCGCGCAGTGCGCGAAACTCGGCAACCATCTGGCTCACCGTGAATCCGCTGCCCGCGCGGCCGGTGCCGTGCTGCTGCGCCGCCGTCTGGTCCCTGGCCTCGGCCGCATCGCGCTCACCGCGCGCCTTCTCGTCCTGTGCGCGATCGGATTGTGGACGCTCGAGGTCCGCGGCAATGACGAGGAGCATCTCCTTCGCGTGGTCCCGCAGCGCCCTGACATCCATGGCGCCGCCGCCCGGGAGAGTCCGGGCGAACGTTTCCCACTCGGCCAGGATCGGTTCCACGTTGTCGCGAATGAAGCGCGCGAGTCGCAGGGGCGCCTGATACTCGGGCCCCGCCGTGCGGGGATCGGCTCGCGGGACGGTCATCGGCTCGTGCCGGCCGTGTCCTCCGCCGGCTCATCGGCAGATTCGGGGCCCGCCACGCCACGCTCGCTCCCAAACGCCTCGCCACCGAGCTGGCCGAAGTACGCCTCCACGCACCAGAGGATCACATCGCGCGTCCGAGCGATCCGGGCGGTGTCCGGGACGATCTTCGCGCGGTCCACCATGTCGGTGAGAGCCAGGATCACGACGCCGGGCGCCACGCCGACCTCGCGCTCGCCGCGCACGTAGGTCCACACGCCGGCGCGCAGCGATTGCTCGTCGCTGGGCGCGGCGGCGAGCGCGTCGACGACGACGGTCCGCAGGTCGCGGGCTTCGCGATGCTGGGCGAGGGTGCGCGTGGCCGCGCGGTTGGGCGGGAGCCGGTCCATGGTGCCTCCTGAAATACGGAGCACGCTGGCCGTGGACGGCTCGGGGGCGCTGCGCGAGGCTGCGGCAGGGCGCCAAAGGGGGCGCCGAGACCGACGCCCGCCAGCACCAGGCAATCTAGCGCACGCACCGCCTGGCGGCGGCGCTATTCCGGCGCCGGCGGAGGTGCTTCGGGCGCCGACTCCGGTGTCGCATCGGGACGCTGCTCCTCCTGACGCTTGCGGGCGCGTTTGTCTTCCTGCTTCTGCTTGCGCACGAGCTCCTTCTGGCGCTTCTCGAAATTGTAGTTCGGCTTTTTCGGCATGCGGGAATCGGCCTCCGGGTGATCGGGCTTATGGCGGACGTTGACGCGAGAACGGTGCAACTGCGGCCGATGCATTCCGAACGGCCGCGTCTCGGCTTGGCGCGAAAATGTTCTGCCGCCTCGAACCTGATCTGTAGCACCTCGCTCGCCTTGGCGTAATGCCGGCGGCGCCGGAATCTCGCGAAGGATCGCGCTCCGCGCCGGCCACGCCACATGGTGTGGTCGGTCCACGGCATAGGGCACGGAATTGGCGGGGCGCACTGGCCTGGCCGCCGCCGTCCCAGACTCCTGCCGAGGAAAGTCGCATGTCCAGCGTCCCGCAGAATCATGATGCCGCGAAGTACCGCACGAGCCCGGAAGAGCCGGTTACGTATCCGGAACAGCAGGTGCTCGCCGTCTTCGACGACGAAGAAGCGCTCGCGGCCGCGATCGAGGAGCTGACCCGCGTCGGCGTGCCGGACTCCGACCTGGACGTGGCATGTGGGACGGAGCGAGCCGACGCGTTGCGCGCGAGCACCGGACGAAGCGGGTTGGCGAACCTCGCGATCCGTATCGCCGACCAGCTCGGCATCAAGAACACGGAGATGGAAGCCAAGGCGCGCTACGAAGAGGCGATGCGCGCAGGCGGGTACGTCCTGCGTGTGTCGGCGCCGACGGACGAGCAGAAGTCGCAAGTCGTCGAGGCTCTGCAGCGACACGGGGCCCACGGCATCAGCTACTTCAGCAAGTTCACGATCGAGCGGATCGTGCCGCACAACCAGCCTTAGTCGTTCGGCCGTGTGCGGCGCCAAGGGGCGGCGGCCCTCTGACGCCGGCAGCACGCGGTACGCCGATTGCGCGGTCGGCTCGCCGATCAGCCGGAGCAGTTTCGGCAGTCCAGGAGTGATGTGACGACGACGCGGGATCCAGCGCCCGACGCACGTACCCGCCACGCCGCGGCCGC
>JAEKKK010000109.1 GCA_019510405.1 Gemmatimonadota bacterium
CGCCGCCGCCGAGGTGCCTGCGGTGAATCTAATTACGCAGCGTTCAGGGCGGCGCGCACCTTGTCGGCGATCGCGCCAAACGCTTCCGGATCGCGCACGGCGATGTCGGCGAGGATCTTCCGGTCGATCTCGATGCCAGCCTTGCCGAGACCATTGATGAAGACGTTGTAGCTCATGTCGTGCTGACGCGCGGCGGCGTTGATGCGCACGATCCAGAGGCGGCGAAAGTCGCGCTTCTTATTCTTGCGGTCGCGATAAGCGTACTTCCATCCACGCTCGACGTTCTCCTTCGCTGCCTTCCACAGCTTGGAGCGAGCGCCGAAGGCGCCCTTGGCGTGCTTGAGGATCTGCTTCTTGCGCTTGAGGCGCGGGACGTTCGATACGGCGCGTGGCATGATCGGCTCCTGTTACGCGGCCTGAATGAGGCGCTTGATTCGCTTCTGCTCGCCGTTGGTGGCGATGAGCCCGGCGCGGCGCAGGTTCCGCTTCCGCTTGGACGTCTTCTTGGTGAGGATGTGGCTCTTGAACGCCTTGAACCGCTTCACCTTTCCAGAGCCGGTCGTCTTGAAGCGCTTCGTCGCGCCCTTGTGCGTCTTCATCTTCGGCATTGCACGCTCTCTTATTTGGGCGTGAGAATCATCGTCATGGACTTGCCTTCCAGACGGCCCGCGCTCTCGATCTTCGCGATGTCCGCCAGTTCACTGCTCACCCGATCCAGCACGGCCTGGCCCAGCTCGGGGTGAGCGACCTGCCGACCACGGAACATCATGGTCACCTTCACCTTGTTCTTCTCTTCGAGGAACCGGCGCGCATGCCGGGTCTTCGTGTCGAAATCGTGATCGTCGATGCCCGGGCGGTACTTGACCTCCTTGAGCTCGATCACGTGCTGCTTCTTCTTGGCGAGACGGGCCTGCTTGGCCATCTCGAACTTGTACTTCCCGTAGTCCATGATGCGGACCACCGGGGGCCGAGCCGTGGCAGCGACTTCGACGAGGTCCAACCCGGCTTCTTCCGCCATCCGGAGCGCTTGGTCCACCTCGAGAATGCCGAGTTGCGAACCGTCGGCCCCGATCACGCGGACCGGGCTGATACGGATCATGCGATTGACCCGCACGCGCTTGGTAGTGTCCTGAATACTCGTAGCCTCAGAGAGAGAGAACAAAAAAGCGGACCTTCTGGGGACAGAAGATCCGCACGCCGCTCGCTCCAACCACGAATGGCCGGCGCGAGACGCTGAACGAGAACTCCTGTAGCACACCTCGCGTCTTTGCGAGGGCCAGAGGGTGGGCCGTCGGAACGACCACTTAGCTAGTTGTCAGAACTGAAGTTAGGCGGTCCGAGGTCGATGTCAAGGCAAGCCCGGCTTGGGCCCTTGGTCCAATGTACGCGCCCCGCATCGGCGCTCACTGGGCGTCGATGCCCGACTGGCCGCGCCCGAAGACCGAGCCCCGGAGCATGTCGCCCTGGACCGGAATCTTCGGACGGCCCGGCGCGGTGACCGACACCGAGAGCGTGCCGGGGCGATCCTCGGCGTACAGCACGCGGATGCGACGGAGGCCGCGCAGCCCCGTGAACTGGCCCGAGCGCACCGTTTCGGTCGCACCGCCAGGGTCGTCCACGATGAGCTTATCGTCGATGTACAGCCGCGCGCGGCCGGTGGACGCCAGGTCGAAGGTGTAGGTTCCGTCGAGATCGAGAGCGACCTGGCCGAAGTAGAGGACGCCGAACGACTGGCTCTTCGCGCGCATCCGGCTCAGGTCGAAGGTGGATGCGGTGTCTCTCCCCACCCACGTCGACCGGTCCATCGTGGCCAGATCGGTGATGGGTCCCTTGAACACGTGATACTCCAGCGCGTGCACGACGCCGAACGGGTTGTTCTCCGGCTGCGGCCGATTGTACATCACCGTTCGGGTCACCCTGCTCTTCCGGTTCGTCGGCGTCACGACGACGGTCTGCAACTCGCGCTGCTGGCCTTCCGGGATGTCGAAGGTGAAGGGCGCCGTGTAGAGCTCGTCGGTCTCGCTGGCGGGATAGCCATCGATCGTCCAGTAGATGCGCGCCCCTTCGACCGGCGACCGGAGGTTCACGGTGAACCGGTTGCCCTGCATCAGCGTGTCGACGGGACCGATCGCGACGGGGACGCGATACTCATAGCCCGCGGCGTCCAGCCGCGCGAGCTGCCGCGGAAGCTGACGCTCGGTGAATCGCGCGTAGTCCTTCCGCGCGAGCGGGGTCCACGCGATCTCCGAGAGGGCCAGCATGCGCGGCAGCAGCGTATACTCGAGACGCGCGGGGGTGCGTACGTACTCGGTCCAGATCGCGCCCGTGACGCCCTTCACGTGCGCCGCCTCGTCGGCGGTCAGAACCGATGGCACGGGATCGTAGACGTAGAGATCCCGCAGCGTCTCGGCGGCGCTAAGGGCCTCGACATCGGAGCGGGAGGTCGGCCGGTCGTTGAAGTAGAGATGGTTCCGCGACGACGCCATGATCACGTCGTGCTTCTCGCGCGCGGCGGCGATCCCGCCCTCCTCGCCACGCCAACTCATCACCGTCGCGTTCGGGGCGAGGCCGCCCTCGAGGATCTCGTCCCACCCGATGATGCGGCGTCCCTTCGAGCTCAGGAACGACTCGATCCGCTGCACGAAGTAGCTCTGAAGGCCGTGCTCGTCCTTCAACTGCTTGTCACGGATCAACTGCTGCGCGAAGGCGGACCGCTTCCAGGCATCCTTTGGCGTCTCGTCGCCGCCGACGTGGATATACGTGCTCGGAAAGAGCTCGACGACTTCGGACAGCACGTTCTGCAGGAAAGTGAAAGTCGTCTCGGTCGGGCAGAAGACAGAGGTCCAGACACCGAACGTCTCGGCGACGCGCAATGGCTTGTCCGGCTCGCATCCGAGCTCGGGATAAGCGGCGATCGCTGCCGTCGCATGGCCAGGCATCTCGATCTCGGGGACGATGTTGACGTGGCGCGCCGCGGCGTAGCGGACGACGTCGCGAATCTCGTCCTGCGTGTAGAAGCCGCCGTGGCGCGTGGCGTCGTACCACTGCGGGTTGCGATCGAAGTAGTGGCCGATCGTCGTCTGCGCGCGGAAGCCCCCGACCTGGGTCAGGCGCGGATACTTCCTGATCTCGACGCGCCAGCCGTTGTCGTCGGTGAGATGCCAGTGAAAGTTGTTGAGCTTGTAGGCCGCCATCACGTCGATGTAGCGCTTGACCTCGTCGACGGAGAAAAAGTGGCGCGAGACGTCGAGGTGCATGCCGCGATACGCGAAGCGCGGATGATCCTCGACCACCGCGGCGGGAAGCTCGACGGTCGTGTGCGGATTGGCGGGGATGAGCTGGAGCAGCGACTGGACGCCGTAGAAGAGCCCTGCTCCGCGACCAACGATGGTCACGCTCGTGGGCGAGATCGCGAGCCGGTAGCCCTCAGGGGGAAGCGCTTCACTCCCGGCCGACGTGAGCGTGATGGTGCCGGAGGCCGCCGCGTGAGGGGACGCGCCCTGCCGCCACGTCTCGCGCAGATGCGCTCGTAGGAACTCGGCGGTGGCAGCGTCGGCGGACGAGGCGCGCACCGTCACACCCGGCGCGAGCGTGAAGTGTCCGGCGCCGAGCCGCACCGACACCGGCGTCGGCACGATGGGGAGCGACGACGATGCGTCCTGCGCCGCGGAAATGGACGACAGGACGAGCGAGAGCACGGCGACCGCGATCGTCTTCATGGCGTGGGGATTGTGGGAACTGCGCGTCAGACGGAGGAGACGTCGCAGGCGTAACCCTTCCCGTCCTGGACGATGCGGCCGAAGGCATGCGCCGCGTCGTGCTCGAACATCACCCGCCACTGCTCGGCGATCGCTTCGGTCCAGAGCCTGCGTTTGCTTTCGAGCGTCACGAGCGGCTCGACGTCGTAGCCCATGATCCATGGAAGCGGGACGTGCGCGGATGTCGGCGCGACGTCGGCCAGATAGAACAGGCGCTCGTTGCCCGACTCGACGAGAATGCCCTGATGATGCGGCGTGTGGCCGGGTGTCAGGCGGAGTGAGATCCCGGAGAGGAGCTCGATGTCCTGATCCACCAGCTCGAGGCGGCCCGCGGCCTGGACGGGATCGAAGTTGTGCGCGAAGTAGCTCGCGGAGGTCCGCTCGTTCGCGCGGTGCGCCCACTCCCACTCGCCGCGGCGCACGACGTAGCGCGCGTTGGGGAAGGACAGCGTCGGGGCGCCGTCCTCGCCGCGGCGGGTGTTTCCGCCGGCGTGATCGAAGTGCAGGTGCGAGTTGATCACGAGACCGACGTCGGCGGCGGAGAAACCGGCTTCATGCAGCGCGCTCTCGAGCTGCGTCGGGCCTGCGTCGCCGAGCGGCGCGTTCTCGATGCCGTAGATACCGTGGAACTTCTCGGTCTCCTTGTCGCCGACACCGGTGTCGATGAGCACGAGCGCATCCGGGTGCTCGACGAGCAGGCAGCGCATGCCGAGTGGAATGCGGTTCTTCTCGTCGGCGGGGATCTTCCGCTCCCAGAGCGTCTTGGGGACGACGCCGAACATCGCGCCGCCGTCGAGGTGCTGCAGGCCGGCCTGCAACGCATGTACGCGCAGCGAGCCGACGGTGCGCGACTGCACGAGAGGGAGGAGGGGCATGCCTCTGAGTCTAGCCGATTGCGGTCACGCCGTCGTGTCCCGATCCACGGGACGCGGCAACGCCGGCGCACGCCGACCACGCCGCTTCCGCACCTGCGTCTGAGCCAGGAACCGCTCGAGCTCCGACCATCGCTCGCAACCACGGTCGCGCGCATCATCGAGCAGGCGCACGAGGCAGTGGGCCGTCGCAAGCGCATCGCCGGCGGCGCGATGTCGCTTGCCCGGTTCGATCTCGACGCCGTAATGGCGCGCGACCCAGTCGAGCGAGCGCCTGCGAAGCTGCGGGAGCAGACGGCGAGCAAGCCGCACGGTGCACAACCGACGTCCGGTGAGCTCGCGCCCGCGCGCCCGCGCCACCTCGGCGCTCACGAACCGCCAATCGAAGGCGGCGTTGTGCGCGACGAACACGTGGCCGTCCAGCACACGGAGCACCTCGTCGCACACGTCCCGGAACGGCGATTTGTCGCGCACCATCTCCCAGGAGATGTTGGTGAGCCGAGTGATGAACGGCGGGATCGATCGCTCCGGATTCACGAGCGTCTCATAGACATCCGCGATCGCGCCATCGCGCACCGTGACGACGGCGATCTCCGTGATGCGGTCGCCTCCGTCGGCCCGCGTCCCCGTGGTCTCGACGTCCACCACGGCGAAGCTGAGCGAGGAGAGAAGCGGTTCCCGGTCGGCCACCTGCGCGCGCCATGCGGGCGCGGCGGGCTCGGAGAGCCGCCAACTGCCGTCCACGGTGCGTGCGAAGCGCGGATGCCCGCCGAGGAGCGAGGCGGCCATGTGCTCCGCGACCGCGTCGGGGAGCGCGGAGAGCTGACAGACGCTGGCGATGAGCGATCGTGACGATGCCGGCCCACCGCGCAGATAATCCGCCGCACGATCGGCGAGCAGCGTGCGTTCGGGATGCGTGGACACGCCCGCCGGCGTGAACGGCGCGAGTCGCGTGCCGCTCATGGGATCCACCTGACTCACTCCATCTCCTGCAAACGGGGTCGCTCGTCCCTTCGGCGCTCGGTATGGGTGGTCTCGTTCCGTGCACCCGTTGATCGCTCCTCCCTGCGGCGCTCCGCGCCTCCGGTCGGAGTTCGGCAGTTATGCATCGTCGCGCTGCACGGGACAGGTCATGCAGCGCGGTCCGCCGCCGCCGCGGACCAGCTCGGACCCTTCGAACGTGATCACCGCACGCTCGTCGTCCGCGATGCGTACGTCGCCGGTGAGAAAGTTCACCCCCGGTACGACGCGAAACCCCGCGCGTTCCATCTGGCCGAGCGTGCCGACGTTGCGCGCGTACGAGAGCACGAGCCCGGGACGCATCGCGACGAAGTTGCACCCCGACGCCCACTGTTCGCGTTCCTGGACCACCCGCCGCTCGCCGCCGCAGAAGATCGGCGTCATCGGCAGGCCGCAGTCGGCGAGCGCGGCGAAGATGTCGGGCTTCTCACGCAACGTCGTCTCGCCCTTGTGCCAATGCAGCACGCTGAGACGCTCGGGGCCGATGAAATGGGGGGGGAAGCAGACGCAGAGCTCGCGGTCGACCTGCGTGAAGATCATGTCGAGGTGGATCGCCGTGTTCTCCTTCGGCATCACGACGACGATGATGTCCGTGACCTTCGTCTGCGCGAAGAGCAGCTCGGCGAGGTGATCGATCGCGCCGGGACTCGACCGCTCGCTGAAGCCGATGAGGACGAGGTCCTCGCGAAGGGTGTGGACGTCGCCGCCCTCGAGGGTGTAGTTGAGGCGACGCTCGATCGATCCGTCGTAGAGGATCCCCTCGTTCCGCACGAGCGGGTGGTACATGAAGAGCGACTTCATGATCAGCTCTTCCGGCCACCGAATGCCGTAGCGCATCGAGCCGATGAGGGCGTGGCGGCCGACGTTCATCGCCGAGTCCCGCGTGAAGAACAGGTTGGGAAGCGGCGGGAGCTCGTACCCGAACTCGTGAAGGGTGCTCGCGAGGGGCCCCGGGGTCTCCACGCGGCCCTCGATCAGCATGGTCACGAGCTCGGCGGGGGGCAGTGCTTCGATCTCGCGCGCGAGCGGCTCGCGCGGGACGATGTGCATCGTCTCCCGGACCAGGAGATCCCGCACCTCGCGATTCTCGAGCACCTGAGCGAGGAGGTCCCGGACCTCGTAGACCTGGCAGAAGCGCTCCAGCACGGCCGTGAACCGGCGATGCTCCCGTCGGGCCAGCTCCGCGTCGGGGAGGTCGTCGTAGAGATAGTCTTCGCGGGTCGTCGGGGTCACGCCGAGCAGCTCGCTACCCGGCGTGTGGACCACGACCGAGCGAAGCCGGCCGATCTCGGAGGTGACGTTCACGCTCATAGGACCCGAAGATAACCCGTTCCTCCCGCTCCCGCCGCACGATCCGGGGTACGGATTCGCACGCGTGGCGCGGCGTCTGGTGCGGGTTTGAGGAGGCCGCTAGTTTGTGAACGAATTCACAAGGCTCGACGCTATCGTGAAGCGCATCGCAGAATCAACCGTTCGCCGGCTCTCCATCTACCTCAGATTCCTCGAGGAATTCGAGGTCCGGGGGTCCACCACCGTCTCCAGCGAGGAGTTGGCGCGGCGTGGGGGGACGACGTCCGCCCAGGTGCGGAAAGACCTCTCCTTCTTCGGGTCGTTCGGGAAGCGAGGGCTCGGCTATTCCGTGCCGGAGCTGTCCACGGCGCTCCGGGAGATCCTCGGGCTGGGACGCGAGTGGCGCGTGGTGATCATCGGCGCTGGTAAGATCGGTGCGGCCCTCGCCCAGTATCGCGGCTTCCGGCAGCGCGGCTTCAACATCCTCGCCGTGTACGACTCGAATCCCGAGAAGGTGGGCCGCACTCTCGAGGGGATCGAGATACGCGACATGAGCCGATTCGAGAGCGACGTGGAGCGTGAGCGTCCGGAGATCGCCGTGATCGCGATTCCGGGCGAAGGCGCGCAGGAAGTGCTCGATCGAATCGTGCGCACGGGGATCAAGGCGGTGCTCAACTTCGCCCCGGTCCAGCTGCACGCCCCCGCCGACGTCACCGTGAAGGCGGTGAACATGGCGATGGAGCTCGAAGGGCTGTCGTTCGCCCTCAGCAACCGGGACTAGGTCGGCTCAGCGCTTCCCTGCCCCACGCAGCAGCGCGACGAACTGCCCGACACTGAGCACCTCCGGCCGGTCGGCGGGCTCGATGCCGGCCGCGGCGAGCAGAGCGTCGGCCTGCGCGGCGTCCAACGCATAGAGGCTTCGGACGACGCGCCGCATCTGCTTGCGACGCATGCCGAACGCGCCCTGCACCAGTGTGCGGAAGGGCCGTTCTTCCTCCTGAGAGATGAGCGGCTGGGCCAGTGGCGTGATACGCACGACCGCACTTTCCACCTTGGGTGGCGGTGAGAAGGCGCCGGAGGGGACGCCGAACAGCGTTTCGGCGCGCGCCACGGCGCCCACGTTCACCGTGAGCGCGCCGTACTCCTTGCCGCCCGGGCTCGCGACGAGCCGCTGCGCGACTTCGCGCTGCACGAGATACACGGCGCGATCGGCGCGCGGCGGAACGAGGGCGTGAAAGAGGATCGGCGTCGTGATGTAGTACGGCACGTTGCCGACGAGGACATACGGACCCGCGGCAAGCTCTCCGAGCGAGACCTCGAGGACGTCCGCTTCGGCGACGAGCACGTTGGAGCGGCGAGCGTAGCGCTCCCGGAGCATGGCGGCGAGGGCGCGGTCGTACTCGATCGCGATCAGACGACCCGCGCGCTCGGCGAGAAGATCGGTGAGCGCGCCGCGTCCGGGACCGATCTCGAGGACGGTCTCATCGCCCTTCAGGTGGAGTGCGTCGGCGATGCGGCCGAGGATGCGCCGGTCGGTCAGGAAGTGCTGGCCGAGACTCTTGCGCGTGGGAGGAAAGCCGGCGCGACGTGACTTCGCGCCCTCGTCGGACGCCATCGGCTCAGCTCTTCAGGATGACGAGCGTGAGGTCGTCGCGCGTCGGCGTGTCGGCGGTGTAGTGGTCGAGCAGGGCGAAGACGCGCGACGCGATCTGCGCAGGTTCCTCGTCGCGATGGAGCATCACGCAATCCAGCACCGGCTCTTCCCCGAGCCGGACCCCTTCGCGGTTGCGCGCGTCGGTGATGCCATCGGTGAAGAGCACGAGGAGATCGCCACCGACGTCCCACTGCCGGATCTCGGAGCGTGGCGCCTCGTCGGACATGCCGAGGGGCGGTCCGCCCGCCGTGAGACGCTCGACATCGCCGGCGCGCGTGACGACGAACGCATGCGGGTGGCCCATGTTCCCGTAGCGCAGGATGCCCTGATCCCGATCGACGACGGCGTAGAGCGCCGACACGAACATCTCCGTCGTGTTCAGCTCTTCCTTCACCGATTGATAGAGGCGGCGGAGCATCTGCGCGGGATCGTCGGTCCCCTGCGCGTGGATCGCCGACGCGCTCATCGTCAGCGCCATGATCAGCGCGGCCTGATAGCCGTGCCCGGACACGTCGCCGATCATGACGCCGATGCGGCCGCCGGAGAGGCGGTACAGGTTGTAGAAGTCTCCACCGACGTCCTCGGCGGGAATGACGCGTGCCGAGACCCGCGCTTCCGGTGCGACGTGCTCGGCGTCGGGGAGAAGCTTCATCTGCAGGTCGTGCGCGAGCTGCATCTCCTGCTGGAGGCGCTGCTGCTCGATCGACTGACGCACGAGGCGGGCGTTCTGGATCGCCGCCCCGATCTGCGACGCGATGGCCGTGACGAGCTTCTGGTCGCCGGCACTGAACTCCTGCCCCGAACGCCGATCAGAGAGGTTGACGACGCCGAGCGGCTCGCTGCCGTCCTGCGTCGTCCAGAGGATCGGCACCGTGAGCATGGCGCCTTTCCTGAATCCCTCTTCGGCCTTGCAGGGCATCTGCCCTTCTTCGGCGATGATCGAATGCAGGGTGCGGAAGACGTGCGCGCTGACGCTGCACTCGTCGTCGAGCGCGATGGGCGCCGTCGGCACCCCCTCGCCACCGATGCGCGCGATCACGTCGAGCGTGTGCGCCTCCGGGTCGTGCACGAGGATGGAGGCGCGCCGGGCGCCGACCGTCTCGCTCACCTCGCGCAGGATGGTGGCGGCCCCTTCGTCGAGCGACACGGTGCGACCGAGGATCTCGCTGATGGAGTAGAGGAGGTTGATCTCCTCGTATCGCTCCGCGAGCTCGTTGGCCGCGTGCTCCACCTCGAGGGTGTTCTGGAGATACTGCGCCACGACAGGCCGCAGGAACTTGAGGTAGCTATCGATCTCGCGCCGCTCGATGGGGCACGGGCCGAGGACGAGCCACGCGGGGCGCGGTCCGGCGATGGGAACGACGACGAGTCGTCCGCGCTCGGTGGCTTCGTCGCGGACAACGCCGAGCGGCGGGAGAAGCTCGGGCGGGGGCGGGTCGGCGCGGCGAGTACCGGCGATGAAGCGCAGCGGGCCCTTGATGCCGCCGTCGCGACGCCACACGGATGCATCGCATCCCGTCGCGTCGTGAAAGGCGGCGAGGACCTCGCCGAGCTCACTCATGCGCGAGCCAGCGTCAGTCGAACGACGTTGCCACCGGGAGCGGCGCCGTTGGCGTCGAAGCGCTCGACGCGATCCATCAGTGCCCGCATGAGGAAGAGACCACGGCCGTCCTCCCGCTCGAGGTTCTCGGGGTCGGTCGCGTCGCGGATGTTGCCGTCCAGGTCGAAGGGCTCCCCTTCGTCCTGCACGTCGACGACCAGCTGGCGAGTGTCGATCTCGGCGCGAACGAGGACCCGTTTTATCGGATCCTCGTTGTTGGCGCGCAGGATGGCGTTGGAGATCGCCTCGCTCAACGCGACGGGGACGTTGAGCGCGAGTTGATGGGCGTTGTACGCCAGCTCGGCGCACGGATGGCGCACGAGGTCGACGACACGCTCGATGTACGCGACGTCGCTCGGAATGACGACTTCGAGCGACACGCGCAGGCCGGCGTCGGGTGGAATTAACGCAGCCATGGAGAGGGCGAGGGCGGCGCGGGTGGGAGGCGTCGCGCCAGGGGCGACGGTGCGCGGCCCGCCATTCGGCGGGCCGCGCCGAGATGATCAGAAGCTCGCGAGCGCGCGATCGCGCGTGTCGGAAATCTGAAAGAGCGTGTCGAGCTTCGTGAGCTCGAACAGCGTCTTGAGGTCGTCGTTCAGGTTGGCGAGTCGGAGCTCGCCGCCCTGCTCACGGATCTTCTTGGAGAGCGAGACGAGCACGCCCAGCCCGGAGCTGTCGATGTAGCCCGTCTGTGCGAAGTCGATGAGGAACTTCTTCTCACCCCGCTCGAGCTCGTCCAGGACCTTCTGCTTGAGCTCCTGTCGGTTCCCGACGATGAGCTGGCCTTCAACGTCCACCACGACAATCTCCCCTTCTTTCTTGATCGTGAAGCTCATGTGCCTGTCTCCTGGCGGATCTCGGTCAGTGCCGTGGCGCCCGCGTCGCCCGCCTGCAGTGCGGTGATGGCGGCCACATTGAAGATGTCGTCAGCGGAAGCTCCACGCGAGAGATCGTTGCACGGCCGCCCCATTCCCTGGAGGATCGGCCCGACCGCTCGAGCGAACGCCAACCGCTGGACCAGCTTGTACGCGATGTTGCCTGCATCGAGCGAAGGGAAGACCAGCACGTTCGCCCTCCCGCCGACGGTGCTGTCGGGGGCCTTTCGGGCCGACACCTCCGCCACGAGCGCAGCGTCCCCTTGCAATTCTCCGTCCACGGCGAGCTCGGGTGATCTTTCCCGGATCATCGCGAGCGCGTTGCGGACGAGATCGACACTCGGCCCTGCCCCGCTCCCCCGAGTGCTGAACGAAAGTAACGCGACGCGCGGCTCGTCGCCGACGATGCGACGTCTGTCGCGCGCCGCGGCGAGGGTGATGTCCGCCAGCTGCTCGGCAGTGGGATAACGCACCACGGCGCAGTCGGCGAAGGTGAGCACCTCGGGGGCGTCGGAGCGAAAGGGCGGGAGGTCCATGTAGAAGGCGCTCGAGATCGTGCGCACTCCGGCCGCGGGACCAACGAGCCAGATCGCGGCGCGCAGGACGTCCGCGGTCGTGTGCATCGCGCCGGCGACGCACCCGTCGGCGAGCCCCCAGCGCACCAGGGCGTCGGCGACGATGAGTGGAGAGCGCGCGAGCGTCGCCGCCTCGGTCTCCGTCATCCCCTTGGACCGGCGGAGCTCGAGTAACAGGTGGGCAACTCGGTCGGTGAGGCCGCCGACCGACGGGTCGATCACCTCGCACGGGGCGGAGCCGGTCACTCGGCCGACGAGGACCGGCTCGACCACCTTCGCCTCAGCGAGCGCGCGCGCCGCCTCGATGGTACGCGGGTCGCCGACTTCGGGCAGGACGATACGCCGACGGTGCGCGCTGGCCCGCGCCCGTACCGAATCGAGAAAGGTCACCGCGCCGCGGGCACCTTTGCACGGAGCGCTTCGGCGACGCGCGGATGCACGAGATCACCGACCTCGCCGCCGTAGCGCGCCACCTCGCGGACGAGACTCGCGCTGATGTAGGTCGTGTCGAGCGACGGGACCATGAACACGGTCTCGAGGCGCGGCGAGAGGTGGCGGTTCATCAGTGCCATCTGGTACTCGTACTCGAAGTCGCTGACGGCACGGAGACCGCGAATCAGCAGGCTGGCGCCGACTTCGCGAGCGAAGTCCACGAGCAGGCCGCCGAAGGAGCGGACCTCGATGCGCGGCTCTGCCTCGATCGCGGCGCGAATGAGCGAGACCCGCTCCTCGATCGTGAAGAG
>JAEKKK010000110.1 GCA_019510405.1 Gemmatimonadota bacterium
TCCCACGTAGTGTACCGAAAAGAGGACGAACGAGGGCGCACAACACGCTGCCGGCACGGGGCTAGTCCGCTATAAATACAGTTGTCACAACGACTTACAAGACGGCAAGCGCGAAGCCGAAATGGGCATGGCCTCTGCCTTACTAAGGGCGCACAGCGGAACGAAGCAGATCGCATTACTTGGTTCTTAGAGCGCAACCCTTTCGCAGCGCTTGGGGGATAGAAAAATGGCTGACGTCGCAATGAAGCGGGTCGCGCAACGAGGACCATCGATCCGCGAACAGCTCAAGGGGATGGGCGACGCCGAAGTCGTCACCGCGTTTCTCGAGGGAGAGGAGCGTGCGTTCCAGGAGCTGGTCGAGCGCTACCAGACGCGGCTGCTCAACTTCATCTATCGCACGATCGGGGACCGCGAGAAGGCCGAAGATCTCGTGCAGGAAGTGTTCATCCGAGTCTATCGGCATCTGCATCGGTTCGACCGGTCGAAGAAGTTCTCGACCTGGGCGTACACCATTGCGTCGAACCTGGCCAAGAACGAGCTACGCAACCGGTCGAGAAACCCGCTCGTGCTGTTCCAGACGATGAAGGGCAACTGGGAGGACGAGGATCGTCCTCTGCAGTTCGAGGACACGACCGCACGGCCGGACGACCTCTACCGGAAGCGCCACCTGCGCGAGCTGGTCGCCGAAACGGTGGCGAAGCTGCCGGCGCATCACCGAGAGGTATTCGTCCTTCGCGAGCTCGAGGGAAAGTCGTACGAAGAGATCGCCGAGATCACGGACTGCAACCTCGGCACGGTGAAGTCGCGACTCAACCGGGCGCGCAATGCCTTCGCGGAGATCATCGAACCATGGGTGGACTGAACGCGAACGCAGAACGGAGTGGGGTAAGGAGAGAGGTGGCCAGGAGATAGGTGGTGAGGAGAAAGGGGTGAGGAAGGGGCTTCCGGTGGGGGAGCCCCTTTCTCATATCGTGGAAGGACGATTCTCTGGAACAGCCCCTGGTCCCGCGGGTATCGAGGGCGCATTCTCCATGGCATCTCACCCCGTTCCTCGCGCCGCATGAATTGTCGGGAGTTTCGACGCAAGCACGACGCGTATATCGATGACACGTTGAGTGGCGTGGACATCGAAGGGATGAACCGGCATCTCCGGCTCTGCCAGCAGTGTGCAGCACTCGACACGCGGATCCGCCGCTCGTTGCTCGTCGCGCGAAACCTGCCGACGATCCAACCGTCGGCCGCATTCAGCGAACGATTGCAGATGCGTCTCGCGCAGGAGCGGGCCTTCATGGCCACTCGGGAGCGTGATACCGACGCAATGCTCGGCATGATGGCGAAGCGCCACCGCGGTCCCCTCACGACGGGCACCTTTGTGGCGCTTGCCACAGGAATTGCCGTTGCCGCCGGCATCTCGATGAGTGTGGTGCTGACGGGAGACGACGATCGTGTGATCCGACTGGCGCCGGTCGTAGCGACCCTGCCGGAGCCGGAGCCGTCGCCGATCGCGACCCCCGCGATGGTGGCCTCGATGCCGGCCGGCATGCCGATCTGGCCCGCGGTCTTCGTGGCGCAGCGTGCACCGCTACGCCTGGCGAGCGACGTAGCCGGCCGCTGACGACCTGAGCGCCGCCCACGGCGGCGATGCGTTCGCGGCTCGCGCGATCTGTCCTATATTCCCCCCATGGCATCCGCTGGGGAGAAGGCGCTTCACGCAGCCGTCAAGAATCGCGTCTTCGATCCGGTCTACTACCTGTTCGGCGAAGACGACTTCCTGAAGGATGGTCGCAGCCGAGACCTGATCAACGCGGCCGTCGATCCCTCGACGCGCGACTTCAATCTCGAAGTACGCCGCGCGAGCGAGCTCGATCCCGAAGGATTGGATGCGCTCCTCGGCACGCCCCCGATGCTCGCCGAGCGCCGAGTCGTCGTGCTGCGCGACGTGGACAAGCTGAAGAAGGGCGCGCGGGCCGTCCTGGACCGCTATCTCACGCGCCCAGCGCCCGACACGGTGCTGATCCTCATCGTGCCAAGCGGGACAAAGCCGGACAAAGGCCTGAGCACGCACGCGACGGCGGTAGAATTCTCACCGCTCACCGGCGACCGGCTGCCGCGATGGGTCGCGCACCATTCAGAGACGGTGCTCAAACGCGGCATCACGCCGGAAGCGGTGACACTGCTCATCGAAGCGGTGGGAAGCGACCTGGCGCAATTGGCCGTGGAGCTCGAAAAGCTGGCAAGCTACGCGAGCGAGACGATCGACGAACGAGCGGTCGCGGAAATCGTCGGCGTTCGGCGCGGCGAATCGGTGGGCGACCTGCTCGATGCCGTGGCGGCGAAGGATGCGAGTGCCGCGCTGGAGCTGATCCCGATCGTGCTCCAACTGCCGAAGACGAGCGCCGTTTCAATCGTGATGCTGCTCACATCGCAGACCCTGGCGTTGGGCTATGCAGAGGCCGCGCTCGCGTCGGGCGGCTCGCAGCGCGCGCTGTTCGGCGAGCTGATGGCGCTCCTCAAGGATACGGGCGCCTTCATCAATCGACCGTGGGGCGAAGCGGTCACCGCCTGGACGAAGCACGCCCCGCGATGGAGCGCAGCGGACATCGACGCTGCGCTCTCCGCCCTGCTCGCGGCCGATGCCGCACTCAAGGAAACGAAACTCTCCTCCGACGAGCAACTGCTCACTTCCCTCGTGCTGGCCCTGTGCGGGCGCGCGGTCCGTCGCGCGGCCTGAGCACAGCGGTCACCCTCCCCGACGATGCATCGCTTTCCCAGAATCATCCTTCCCACAGTCGTGGCTCTGTGCGCGTTCGCCCACCCATCCAACGCGCAGGGGAGTGCCGGCACGTCTGCACCGCCGCTTCCCGCCACCGACTCGATCTTCCGGCGCGCACGCCGGCTCGTGAGCGAGGGGGACGGGCCGAGCGGTCGTGCCCTCGTAGACTCGCTGCTGCGGGCGGCACCGGAGGGAACACCAGCATACGGCGACGCCCTCTTCTGGCGCGGCGCGTTGGCGGAGGCCGCGGCGGACGCCGAGCGAGACTATCGCCGCGTGATCGTCGAGTATCCGCTCTCGCCATATGCCGACGACGCACTCCTCTCGCTCGCGGAGCTGGAGCAGGCGCGCGGCGATCGCGCCGCCGCGTATCAGCATCTTCAGCGATTCGTGCGTGAGCATCCGGCGAGTCCCGCGCGGGCTCGCGCGGGACTCGCGGCGGCGCGGCTCGCGTTCGAGCAGCACGACAACAGCCATGGATGCGCGATGATCCAGGACGCGCGCACGTCGGTGGGCACGAGCGACGTGGAGCTGCGCAACCAGATCGAGTACTACGGCTCGCACTGCTCGACTGCGACGGCGAGCACATCGCCCGCAGCACCCTCCTCATCGACGACGAACGTCACGCCCGCCGGCGCGTCGCGCGGAGTACCGCAACCGGCGAGCGCGGCCCCGGCGCCGCGAGCGGCGGGAAGCGCTTCGGCGGGAACGACGAAGGGGTCGAGCGCTCCCGGGACGACCAAGGCATCGAGCGCGCCGACGCCGGCCGCGACCGTCGAAGAGCCGCTGTCCGCCGTGTCGACATCGCGGAAGGAATCTGCCGCGTCGACCCCCCGAAAGGAGTCGGCCAAGCCCGTGGCAGAGCCGGCGGAACGCGGGCGGCCCGCGGAGAGCGCGAATGCGCCGGCGAAGAGTGCGCCGCGCGGGATCTGGACCATCCAGCTCGCGGCCTACAACACCAGAGCCGATGCGGAGCGACTGGTGAAGAAGCTGGCGGCTCGCGACGTGAAGGCGCGCATCAGTGGCGACACGAAGCCATTTCGCGTTCGCCTCGACTACTACCCGACGCGGCAGGCCGCCGCGGCGGAGGTCGCGGCGCTCAAGCAGCGCGGCATCATCGGCTTCGTGACGGACGAGCCTCGAGCGACGGGAGCGAAGCATCCGTGAGTGGCGCCGTCGCGACGCCGCTGATGCAGCAGTACCGGGAGATCAAGGCGCGGCATCAGAGCGCGATCCTGTTCTTCCGGATGGGCGATTTCTACGAGATGTTCTATGACGACGCCGAGACGGCGGCCCGCGTTCTCGGGCTGACACTCACGTCACGCAACAACGGCGGTGCAGCGGAAGTCCCGCTCGCGGGTGTGCCGGTGCGGGCAGGGCAGGAGTATCTGCGCCGCCTCGTGCAGCACGGCTATCGCGTCGCGATCTGCGAGCAGGTGGAGGATCCGCGGGTCGCGAAGGGGATCGTGCGGCGCGAAGTCGTGGAGACAGTGTCACCTGGCGTCGCGTTCGCGGACGAGCTGCTCGACAGCGCGCGGAACAACTTCATCGCCGCGATCTCTCGCCATGCGGAGGCGACAGGGCGAGCGACGATCGGGATCGCGGCGGCGGACATCTCCACCGGGGAGCTGCGTCTCGCGGTGGTACCGCTCGAAGAGCTGGAAGCGATGCTCGCGCGGTTGGCGCCGCGCGAAGTGCTCGTGCCGCGCGGCGATGTCTCGCTGCCGCGCACTCCCTCGCTCGACGGGGCGCTCGTCACGGAACGGGAACGCTGGGAGTTCGACGAGCCCCTCGGCCGCGAGGATCTCGCGCGCCAGTTCGGCGTGCAGGGGCTCGATGGGCTCGGGCTGGAGGCGCAGGACGATCCCGCGGTGGGCGCGGCGGGCGCACTGCTCCGATACCTGAAGGAGCTGCAGCCGGGTGGCGTGCCGCATCTCGCCCGTCCGCAGGTGGAGCGCGCCGGCGGGGCGATGCCCCTGGACGAGATGACGCGCCGCAACCTCGAGCTGGTGGAGTCGCTACGCGGGGGAAGCACGGAGGGCACGCTGCTCTCGGTGCTGGACCGCACGCAGACGCCGATGGGCGCGCGGCTGCTGCGACAGTGGCTGCTCGCGCCGCTCGTGGACCGGAAGGCGATCGACGCGCGTCTCGATGCCGTCGAGGCGCTGGTGCGCGATGCGAGCGCGCGTGACGCGCTCCGCACGGCGCTCGACGGCGTGCGCGACGCCGAGCGGCTGGGCGGGAAGGCCGCGGCCGGCCGCGCGACGCCGCGCGAGGTTGCGGCACTGGGTGCATCGCTGGCGCGGCTTCCCGACGTGCATCGTGCAGTGCTTCCCCTCGAGGGCGCGGGGGTGATCGGCACGCTCATGGCGCGTTGGGACAGCTGTGCCGAGATGGCGACGCGCGTGCTCGACACGCTCGTCGAGCGGCCACCGCTGCAACTCGGGGAAGAAGCGACGATCGCACCCGGAGTGGATGCGGAACTGGACCAGCTCCGCGGGTTGCGCGACGGCGGAAAGGATGCGGTGGCGCGCATCCAGGCGGAGGAGCGGGCGCGCACCGGCATCGCGTCGCTCAAGGTCGGCTACAACAAGGTGTTCGGCTACTTCATCGAGATCAGCAACGCGAACCGGCATCTCGTTCCCGACGACTACCAGCGCCGGCAGACGCTGACCGGTGGCGAGCGGTACGTGACGCCCGCCCTCAAGGAGTACGAGGAGCGCATCCTCACGGCGGCGGAGCGGATCGAGACGCGGGAGCGGGAGCTCTTCGAAACCCTTCGCGCGGCGGTCGGTGGGGAGATTGCGCGCATCCAGTGCGCGGCACGGATCGTCGCGGAGCTCGATGCGCTGGCCGCGCTCGCGGATGTCGCCGCGCGCGAAGGCTACGCGCGTCCCACGCTCACGGATGATTTTCAGCTGACGATCGTGGCGGGGCGCCATCCGGTGGTCGAGCGGATGATGCCACGCGACAAGTTCATCCCGAACGACGTGCAGCTCCCCGAAGATGCGCGGCTCGTGATCCTGACCGGACCGAACATGGCGGGAAAGAGCACGCTGCTCCGCCAGGTGGGATTGATCGTCGTCCTCGCGCAGGCGGGGAGCTTCGTGCCGGCGTCCGCGGCGACGATCGGGGTGTGCGACCGGGTGTTCACGCGCGTTGGCGCGAGCGACAACCTCGTGCGCGGGCAGTCCACGTTCATGGTGGAGATGGCGGAGACGAGCGCCATCCTGCACCTCGCAACGCGCCGGAGCCTCGTGCTGCTCGACGAGATCGGTCGAGGGACGAGTACCTACGACGGCGTGTCGATCGCGTGGGCGGTGAGCGAGCACCTGCACAACAGCGTCGGCTGCAAGACGATCTTCGCGACGCACTACCACGAGCTCGTCCAGTTGGCGGACGAGCTGGCCGCGGTGCGGAACTTCAACGTCGGCGTGCGCGAGGTGGGCGATCAGGTGCTGTTCCTGCACCGCCTGCAGCCGGGCGGGGCCGATCGCTCGTATGGCATCGAAGTCGGCAAGCTGGCGGGACTGCCGGACCCGGTGATCAGCCGTGCGCGCGAGGTGCTGCGCCTGCTGGAGGGAGAGGCCGAGCGGCTGGTGCCGACGCTCGCGCGCAGCGGCGCGAATGCCGGCCGTGACAAGCGCCGGACCGTACCGCCGGTCGATCAGCTCGGGCTGTTCGCCGTCACGCCCCATCCGGTGGTGGAGCGACTCCGCGCGACCGACGTGAACACCATGACCCCGATGGCGGCATTGCAGCTGCTGGCCGAGCTCGCCGACCGCGCGCGAGCCTGACCAGCATGCGGGGCGAGCTCGAGAGAGCGCATGCGCGGATCGCTAGATTGGCAGCATGACGACGCTCATTCGTCAGCGCGCAATGCTTCCGTTCGTCGCGATACTCGCGATGGGCGGATGTGATCGGGACACGTCCCAGAAGGTGGCACAGGCGTTCCAGAATGGCGCGCCGAAACCCGACGAGCCGCCGCGGATGTTGAACGGAGAGCTTCCCTTTCACTATCCGCCCGCGCTGTACGCGCGAAAGGTGCAGGGGAACGTGACGCTGTATCTCTTCGTCGACCGTAATGGCCAGTCGATTCCGGACTCGACACGCATCGAGGAGTCGAGCGGCTACGCCGCGCTGGACTCGGCGGCCGTGAAGGGGTCGCAGGAGCTGCACTTCGTGCCGGCGAAGCTGCGGGGTGAGGCCATCGGGGTGTCGATCCTGTTTCCCGTCTATTTCCGTCATCCCGAAGCGCACGCGTTGCCCGGCGACACCATCCTGAACAAGCTGCACTCACCAGCCCCGGCAGAACGATGAGTCCATCCTTCACGTCGGCGACGTCGACGGGCGTGTCGCCTGTCGCACGCAACGCGAAGCCCTACGAGAGTGTGCTCGAGACGATCGGCTGGACGCCGCTGATCCACCTCACCCGCGTCACCCGCGGCATCCGTACGCCCATCTATGGCAAGGCGGACTTCTTCAACCCGGGCGGATCGGTGAAGGATCGCATCGGCTTGCCGATCATCGAGCAGGCCGAGCGTGAGGGGCGGCTGAAGCCAGGCGGGACGATCGTGGAAGGCACGAGCGGCAACACGGGGGTGGGACTCGCGATCGCCGCTGCACTCAAGGGCTATCGGTGCGTGTTCACGATGCCCGACAAGATGTCGCAGGAGAAGGTCCGGCTGCTGAAGGCGTTCGGGGCGGAGGTGATCATCACACCGACCGCGGTGGCGGCGGACCATCCGGACAACTACGTGATGATGGCGAAGCGGATCGCGGAAGAGACGCCGAACGCGATCCTGGCGAATCAGTTCTACAACCAGACGAACCCCGAGGCGCACTACGCGACGACCGGCCCCGAGCTGTGGGAGCAGACCGAGGGGCGCATCACGCACTTCGTCGCTGCCGCGGGAACGGGCGGGACGATCACCGGTGTCGGGCGTTACCTCAAAGAGCGCAACCCGAAGATCAAGATCATTGCGGGCGATCCGCAGGGCTCGATCCTCGCCGAGCTGTGGCGGAGCAAGGGGGCACACAAGCCCGAGGGCGCTCCGTACAAGGTGGAGGGCATCGGCCAGGACAAGCTGCCCGGCACGCTCGACCTCTCGGTGATCGACGACTACCGAACGGTGAGCGATCGCGACGCCTTCGGGATGGCGCGGCGACTCACGCGCGAGGAGGGATTGTTCGTCGGCGGCTCGGCGGGGCTGATCACGCACGTCGCGCTGCAGGTGGCGCGCGAGGTGGACGACCCCGATGCGCTCGTCGTGACCTTCCTATGCGACACGGGGGAGCGATACCTCTCGAAGGTCTTCAACGACGAATGGATGCGCGAGAACCAGCTGCTGGAGCCGGATCGCGTGACACTCGGCGATCTGCTCGATCACAAGGGCGACGGCGCTCCCGCGACACTGGTGAGCGCGGCGCCCGGTCAGCTCGTTCGTCAGGCGCTCGGGCTGATGCGCCTGCACGACGTGTCGCAGCTTCCCGTGCTGGAGAACGGCGAATGCATCGGGAGTGTGACCGAGTATGCGCTCACGCAGCGCGGGCTCGAGAGCTCACGCTTTCTGGATGCCGTCGTGGGGGAAGTAATGGACGAGGCGTTCCCGGTCGTCGACGCGGGACAGCATGTCGAGTCGGTCCAGAAGCTGCTCTCCAAGGCGACGCCGGCGGTGCTGGTTCGCCGAAGCGGCGCGATCGAGGGAATCGTGACGCGGAGCGACATGCTCGCGTATCTGATGTCGAGATGAGCGACGCGCCACGCTCCGGTCGTGGTGCCAACATTCCAACACGCTGACGATTGCGAATCACGGTCTTGATGGGCGGCACTTCCTCGGAGCGCGACGTGTCGCTGGCGTCCGGGCTCCGCATCGCCGAAGCGCTACGGACGCGCGGGCACAGCGTCCGAGTGATCGACACGGCGCGGGGGCCGCTCACCGAAGGGGACGAAGGCCGCATGCTGGCGGCAGGGGTGGTGAAGCAGCAGCCGCCCACGCCGAGCGAGCTGGCGCGCATGAACGCCGAATCGGTCGCCGACACGGCGGCGCGCCTGCCGAAGCGCGGCGAGTGCGATGTGGCGTTCCTCGCGCTGCACGGTGGCCGCGGGGAGGACGGCACGATCCAGGCGCTGCTCGATCTCGCCGGCGTGCCGTATACCGGCAGCGGTCACCTGCCGAGCGCGCTGGCGATGGACAAGGATCTGTCGAAGCATCTCTTCCAGGCACACGGCGTGGGGACGGCGAACTGGCTGATGGCGACGGATCGCACGTCGCCTCCGAGTGCGGCCGAGGTGAAGCGCGCGCTGGGATGGCCGGTGATCGTCAAGCCATCGAAGCAGGGCTCGACAGTCGGCCTGTCGATCGTGAAAGCGGAAGCCGAGTTGGCGCCGGCGATTGCCGAAGCATTCCAGCACGACGACGAGGTGATGATCGAGCAGTTCATCGCCGGTCGCGAGCTGACCGTCGGCATCCTTGGCGGCGAGGCACTCCCGGTGGGGGAGATCATCCCGAAGCACGAGATCTACGACTACGAGTGCAAGTACACGGCGGGGATGGCGGAGGAGATCTTCCCCGCGCCGCTGACGAAGGAGCAGACCCTCGCCGTCCAGGCGCAGGCGAGGCAGGCGTTCGCCGCACTCAAACTTGGTGGCTGCGCACGGATCGACTTCCGCATGTCGCCAGCGGGTGAGTTCTACTGCCTCGAGGCGAACACGCTGCCCGGGATGACGGCGACCAGCCTGATCCCGCAGGCGGCGGCCGCGGCGGGGATCCAGTTTCCGGAGCTGTGCGAGCGCATCGCGCTGCTCGCGACGGAAACGTCGGCACCGGCGGACGCGGATCGATGACACCGCGCGAGACGCCCGTCCCACTCGGGGCCGCACTGGCCGGCATCCCCTCCGGCGTGCGCTCGACGGGGCCCTGGGCGGGGCGCCGGCAACTCTTCGTGCGGTTCGCGCGCGTGGCCGAGACGGCCACGATGTTCACCGCCGATGCGTTGCGCAACGAGCTGGTGCGGCTGGCGCAGCGATCGGCCTATCATTCGATCGCCATCTGCGGAGGCGATCCGCTCGGCGAGGCAGACTTTCTCGCCGCCGCGCTGGATGGTGGTGCTCCACTGTCCGTGATGCTCGATCACGACGGACAACGGCCGGAGTCACTGGATCGTCTGCTCAAGTCGCTCGCACTCGTGCAGGTCACGCTGACGGGCGAGGAGACCGAGGAGGCGTTGTCCCGCGCGATGGCGACGATACGCCAGTCGGCGGACAAACATGTGGCGCATGCGCTCGTCCTGATGCCGAAAGCGGACCCGAGTGACGGGCGACTTCTGAGGATCGTCGAGCAAGCGAAAGGCGCGAGCGCGGAGACGGCGGTCGTGGTACACCCGGCGGCCGAGAGTCTGAGCGAGGACCGACGCTGGCTTCTGTGGCTGGAGCGCGCGTCGGTGGTGCATGGCGACGTGCGACTGCTGCCGCTGCTGCCGGAGCCGACGGGAACACGCTGCTGACCCCTGACGTAGTGTGCAGGAACCCGCAACGTGCCCGCTGGTTAGTACGTTGATAGCATGGTGGCCAGCGTGACGCGCAACGTCCGACTCGTGGTACCTCGAGCAGCTTCGTGTGATGGCGACTTCCACACCTCCTGAACCGCAGAACCCGCCGCCGCTGACGCGGGGGGTGCAGGCGCTGCTCGCGATCAACCTCGCGACATACTTCCTGCTGTGGTGCTTCGTGAGCAATGCGGATGCCTTCGCCGTGCTCGGATTCCAGGCGGGGAGCCTGCAGCGCACGCTGTGGAGCGCGCTGACGTACATGTTCGTGCACTACGGCGTCTGGCATCTGGCGCTGAACATGTACGTGTTGCTCGCGTTCGGCCCGCGGCTCGAGACCGCGATGGGGACGCGCGCGTTCACGCTCTTCTATCTGTGGTGCGGATTGGGCGGCGCCGTGGCGTACATGCTCTTCATCCGCAACGGATTGCTCGTCGGCTCATCGGCGGGTGTGCTGGGGATCCTGTTCGCGTACTGGCACCAGTGGCCGGACGAGCAGATCTCGCTCCTTGGCGTGGTACGGATGCGTCCATGGACCGTACTCGTGTTGCTGGGCAGCGTGATCCTCGGCGCGGGCGCGATGAGTGCGGGCGCCGACGTGGCGGGTGGCGTACGGATCGCGTACCTCGCGCACGTGGGCGGGATCGCGTTCGCGTGGCTCTACATGCGGACGCCGCCGGCGGCGAGCATCGAGCGGTTCCGCCAGCGCATCTCGCCGGCGCCGGACTACTCGCAGGACGAGACGCCGCGAGCCATCCCGCGCACCCTGCCGCGCTCTCGGAGCGGGACACAGCGCGACGACGTGGACGAGATCGTCGCGAAGAGCAAGGCCGTGGCGGCGCAACAGCCGCGTCCGATCCCGCGCGTGATCGCGACTCCCACGGTGCGTCCCCGGGAGGAGCAGGTGACCGAGCTCGATCGGGTGCTGGACAAGATCTCGGTGGAAGGGCTCGAGAGCCTGACGCCATCCGAGCGTGCCGTGCTCGACGAGATGGCGAAGCGCCTGCGCGAGGGGCACTAAAAGAAAGAGCCCCCCGGACTTGCCGGGGGGCAGTACCGCCAGGCCGTTCTCCCGGCGGCAGCGGCCGGCCCAGAGGGGACCGGCACTTTCTCAACATACGAAAGACGGGCGGTGCGGCGCTAGAGTCACATCGACGCACGCGTTGCCCGCGCGAGGTCAGGTGTGCGATACTCACGCATGCCAAGACCAGAGCTGCTGGAGACCTTTCCGAACCCGTATCCGGGGCGGAACTACGAGATCGCGATGGAGTGCCCGGAGTTCACCTCACTGTGTCCACTCGGCGGCATCGAGACGGACGCGGTGGAGCTGCGGCAGCTCGAGGGGGGCGCGCCCGACTTCGCCACGATGCACATCCGGTACGTGCCGGGCGAGGTCTGCGTCGAGCTGAAGAGTCTCAAGCTCTATCTCTGGAGCTTTCGGAACGACGGTATCTTCTACGAGCGCGCGGTGAATCGGATCCTGGACGATCTTGCCGAGGCGACGAAGCCGACCTGGATGGAGGTCGTGGGTGACTTCAACATCCGGGGCGGGATCAAGAGCGTGATCACGGCGAGCGTCGGAGCACGCATGGGGCGGTGATGGGGGGATGCGGGGATGCGGGGATGCGGAACGACAGCCGGCCACAAAACCGAATGGGCCGCGATCACCAGGTGATCGCGGCCCATTCGGCGTCAGGCGGAGCGTCGACTAGAAGTCGATGCGGAGACCGATCTGCGAGCGCCAGAAGTTCGACGACGAGGTGCTGGAGACCACGTACTCACCACCGGTAGGCGGCGTGAACTGGACGATCGGGGTGGCCGTCTTGATGTCGCAGGCGGCCGGCGTCGTCGTGCAGCCGGTGCCGGCCCAGCCGACGTGCGTGACGAGGGGCACGTTGCTGTTGGAGCTGAACGGGGTGAAGGGCAGCTTGCCCCAGTTCTTGTTGAGCAGGTTGCCGAAGTTGAAGATGTCGAACTGGAGCGCGATACGCTCAGCGCGCACCGAGGGCAGCTTCTGCGAAGTTGAAGATGTCGAACTGGAGCGCGATACGCTCAGCGCGCACCGAGGGCAGCTTCTGCCGGAGCGAGAAGTCGACGAGGTGCGTGAATGGATTGCGGCACGAGTTGCGATCCATGATCTGGCCGCGCTGCGACTTGAGACAGGGCGAGGCGTTGATGAAGTTCTCGAGGTCCTGCGCCTGGGTCGCCGGCGAACGCGAGCCAAGCTGCTTGAACTGGATCTCGCTCGGATCGAGCGCGTTCTTCGGCACGTAGAACAGGTCGTTCGTGTTGTAGCCATCGCCGTTCATGTCGCTCGACGAACCGCCGCTCGAGCCGTACACATAGTCGTGCGGCGTGCCGGAGACGCCCGTGTAGACGAGCGTGACGTCGGTGCCGAGGTTCTGCCACCAGTTGAAGGTGCGGGTGAGGGTGGCATTGAGCTTGTGCGGCTGATCAAAGAGGCTGACGCCGGTGTTCGCCAGATCCTGGCGGCCCTCGAGCGTCCGACCGAACTGCGCGTTGGAGAGCGCGGTGCTGGAGGTGAAGCTCTGCACGTCACGCGCGCGCGAGTACGTGTAGGCGACCAGCGCCTCCCAGTTGTCGGCATACTGCTTCCGGAGCTGGAAGGTCAGGTTGTATGCGTAGTCCTTGCTCTGGTTCTGGAGATCGACCGCGGTAGAGAAGCGCGCGGCGCCGCCGTTCGCGACGACTCCCGGGGGCGGGAGGAGCGTGACCTGGCCATTGCCCGGATTGCCGACGTTGGCGTAGACGACGCGGCCGGTGCTGCTGACGCCCGTGGGCTGGCCGACGTTCAGGTTGACGAAGAAGAGCTGGTTGAGCGTGCGGGAGTACAGCCCCTCGACGGTGCCGACGAGGTTCCACGGCAGCTGGCGGTCGAAGGCGAGCGACGCGCGGAACGGCTGCGGGAACTTGAGATCCTTGGCGAGCAGGTTCACGTCACCGATCGGCTTGGTGCCCTGACCATTGGCGCAGGTGCTGATCGGCGTGGGATCGACCTGGAACGCCGGGGCGGGCGC
>JAEKKK010000111.1 GCA_019510405.1 Gemmatimonadota bacterium
GGCGCCGTCCACGTCAGTCCCGCGGCGCGCGACGGAGAGCTGGTACGAACACGCTCCCGCGTTCGACGCCAGCCTCGTCGGCCGTGAGCTGGAGTGGGCCACGCTGCGACGCGCCTGGGAGGGCGTCCTCGCGGGCAGCAGCCGGACCGTGCTGGTCGAGGGAGAGCCCGGCGTCGGGAAGAGCCGGCTGGCCGACGACTTCATGCGGTGGGTAACGTCGGAGGGCGGGCTGGTGCTTCGCGGCCGCGGCTACGACGCGCGCGCCGGTGCACCGTTCGGTCCGATGATCGAGGCGCTGCGCGGCACGCTCGACGCCGCCGGTCTGGCCGGCGTGGATGCGGAATGGCTCGCCGAGGTGGCGCGCGTGCTCCCCGAGCTGCGGCGGCATTTTCCGCGGCTTTCCGAAGTAGCGGCAGCGACCACCGCGGCGGACGGCTGGCGGCTGTTCGAAGGAGTCGCGCAGGTGCTGCTCGCGCTGGCCGAGGAGAGCCCGGTCGCGATCGTGATCGACGACCTCCAGTGGTGCGACGCGGACAGCTGCGCGCTGCTGCACTTCCTCGTGCGCCGGCTGGCCGAATCGAAGGTGCTGTGGTGCGCGACGTACACCGTCGGCGAGGTGGAGCGCGACGCGCCAGCCGCGAGACTGAGCCGCGCGCTCCGGGCGACGCGCGACGCCGCGTTCATCTCCCTCGCGCCACTGACGGAAGAAGATCTCTGGCAGATGGTGCGCGAGCTCGGGCGAGTGGATGCGCCGAATGGGGCACGGCGGCTGGCCGCGAGACTGCACGAGGCAACGGGAGGCAATCCGTTCTACGCCATCGAGCTGCTCAAGACGCTGTTCGCACAGGAACTGCTGACGATGGACCCGGCGTCGCGCGCGTGGAACGTGAGCGCGGCAGCGGCGGGTGGCGGCACGCCGACGCCCGCGTATTCACCGACGGTGCACGACGCGATCGCGGACCGAATCGAGTGCCTGCCCGACGAGCTGCACGCGGTGCTGATCACCGTCGCGTCCTCGGGACGCGGCTGTCGCACGGATGTGCTGTCGCACGTGCACGGGATCTCGCGGCTGCGTGCGGCGATGGCCGGCGACGCGCTGGTCGAGCGACATCTCGTGGCCGAGCAGGACGGGACGTACCGGTGCGCGCATCCGACAATCGCCGCAGTGGTGCGCGCTCGGCTCACGACGTCGCGCCGGCGCGAGGTGCACCGGGCGCTGGCCCAGGCGCTCGAACTGGTGCTCCCCGCGGGCGAGAACGTGGACGCCACGCAGGCAGCGGAGATCGCGAGTCAGGCGGATCACGCGGGGGAGCGGCCGATGGCGTATCGGTATGCGCTGCTGGCGAGCGAGGGCGCGCGTGGGCGCTGCGCGTACGACGAAGCGCTCTCGTGGCTCGACCTGGCCTGCTCGTCATCGGGCGGGCCGCAGGAGGCGGACGAGGTGGATCGCCGGACGGCGCGGATCCTCGAGCTGGCGGGGTGGCACGAGGCGCCGCCCGTGCGTGCACGGGCGACGCTGACGATGCGGCGCGTGGAGCAGGACGACCTCGACCTGCCGCTGCGCACCTAGCAACAACGAGTGCAGATCCCTCGACTCGCTGCGCTCGCTCGGGATGATAGGCCGGATACTTCTACGGCCAAGGGGTCAGAGCCCTCGGGCTTCGCCCTCGGGGTCTGACCCCATCATCACCGCGACCACGGCGTGACGCGCACCCAATCCACCAGGACCGTTGCGGAGTCGGCGCGGATCTTCTTCACCGTGGAGTCGGGAAGGCCGACGTAGGGCGGGCCTTTCGTTCCATTCACGCCGCGCGGGTAGCCGCCGCCGAGGGCGAGGTTGAGGATGAGATACTTCGGATTGTCGTACGCCCAGCGTCCGTACGGCGCGACCATCGCCTTCGTCACGCGATAGAACTCGCGGTCGTCGACGCGGAAGCTCATCTCGTCCGGACGCCAGTCGACGGAGTAGACGTGCCAGCCCGTGATGTCCTGGCCCGCGGGCAGCGTGTCGCGCCGAACGAGCGGGGTGTTGCCCGAGTAGCCGGGTCCGTGCACCGCGGCGCTGACCCACCGTGGATCACCGACGTTCTCCATGACGTCGATCTCGCCGGTGGCGGGCCACGGTCCCGCGCCGAGGATCCAGAAGGCTGGCCAGAGTCCGTCGCCGGCGGGGAGGCGCATGCGCGCCGACACAGTGCCGTAGGTGAACATCACCTTGTCGCGCGTGTCGAGCCGCCCCGAGATCATGTCGAAGTGATTGCCCTCGGGGGTGACGAAGCCCGGACGCCAGCGCGCGCGGATCTGGAGCGCTCCGTTGATCGCGCCCTGCGCTTCGGCACCGGTCACGATGCGCACGGTCGCGGTGTCGTCGACGTAGGCCTGCTGCTCCTCGTTCACGGTGCGGCCGGTGATGCGCACGGACCAGTGGGAGCGGTCGAGCGTGGGACCGGTGAAATCGTCGAAGAAAGCAAGGCGTCCGGTGTCAGGTACGGGCTTGGTGTCAGTTGGGGGTGGGGCGTTCGGCGCACTACTTACCGCCGATGACAGAGCCGAGGGCGTGGCCATTGGATCGCGGCCGTGGACGATGGCGTCGAGCCATTCGGCGGAACGCGCGGTGAACGGATGCTGCTGGGCCGGGGTGGCGAGGTGGTTGTGCGGCGAGTCGGGCATCGGCGCCGCTTCCTTGCGTCCGCGGATCTGGTTGAACACCGACCAGATGCCCGCCGGCGCGGAGACGTCGTCGATGAAGCCCATCGCGACGAGGGACTGCGCGGTGATGCGCGACGCGAAGTTCGCCGTGTCGAAGTAGCGCGCGGTGGTGAGGACGTCCGGTCGCGTGACGTCCCAGTTGGGATAGCTCGGCCAGCGCTTGTGCAGCGCCGCGGTGACGTCGGCGCCCGAAGGCACGTTGACGACGAGATGCGTGACGCGCGGATTCAGGCCGGCGGTGACGAAGCTCTGCTGGCCGCCCATGCTCGTTCCCAACACGACCATGGTGCGGCCATCCCAATCGGGGCGGCCGGCGAGGTACTCTACGGCGCGATAGTCGCCGAGGTACATGCGGAGGAAGTAGCTGTCGTCGCGACTCGTCTGGCCGATGGTGTTGTACTGCTTGATGATCGCGGGGAGCGCGTCGTAGAACGCCTGCGGCATGTCGGCGGGGACGTCGTGCGGCTCGACGTCGAGCACGAGGAAGCCATCCTTCGCGAGTCCCGTGATCCACGATTTCTGCAGCGGATAGGGTGGGCTCGCCCACTGCATCATGAGCAGCGCAGGGAACTTCCCTTCGCGCGCCGGCCTGGCGAGCTGGCCGTAGACGTGCGAGCCGTTGACGTTGTTCAACTTCACCGTCGCCCACTCGACGCCAGGGACGCCGCTCTCGCCCGGCGTGACGACGGGCGACATCGGCACCTTGTCGAGGAGCTGGAGCTTCTCGGCCCAGAAGGCGTCGAAGTCGGCCGGCTTGGGCTCGGAAGGCTGGAGCTTCGTCGGCTCGACAGCGGCGCCGAGTCGGACGCGGCCGGCGCCGCCGGTGCTGGCGTTGCCGAAGTTCGTGACGCCGGCAGGCGGGGTGACCTCGACGACGAGCATGGCCGGCTCGGCGACCGAAGTCTCGATGCGTCCGCGGCCTTTCTTCATCACGAGCGTGCCGGCGGAGAGCGACTCGGCGCCGAATCGTCGGATCGTGTACGCGTACGGTCCGGGAGCCCTGGCGCCCTTCGGGAGCGTGGCGGTCCAGCCGATCTTCTCACCGGCGGCGTAGATACCGTTGGCGTGATCGGGTGTGAACGTCGGCTGTTGTGCGGCGGCCAGCGTCGGAACGAGAATACCGATGCTCGCTAACCGATTGACGCGGAGTGCGCGGACGACACCCGAAAGCGAAGAGGAAATGCGCGCCAAGGGGTCAGAGCCCTCGGGCTTCGCCCTCGGGGTCTGACCCCGGACCAGGCGCTCGCTCGGATTGAGGGTGATGTGCATCAGAAGAACTTCGAGGCGGTGGGTCCGCCGCGCCATTGCTGGAAGGGGACTTCGCCGGCCCAGAGATGCTCGAGGGCACTGAAGCTCTCGTTCATCTCGGCTTCGGTGGCCTGGGAGCGGTGGCAGCCGAGGGCGCGGCGTGCGGCGTCGCGATCGGTTTGCTCGTAGGCGATGTGCGTGGTGAGATACGCGCTCGCCGTCGGGTAGACCTTCATGCCGTACCAGCGCGGCGCGGTCGCGGTGCGCTCGGGGGGAAAGCCGACGTAGAAGAGTCGGGCGCCGGCGGGTGCGGCCCCGGACTGAAAGATCTGCGTCACCACGTCGCCGACGAGGCGGTGATCCTGATGGCCGTAGCCACCTTCCGCACCCCAGGTGAGCACGACGTCGGGGTGAAGCTCGCTCAGCGTCGCGGTGATGCGGGTGGCGAGGCGATCGAGCGGCTCGCCGGGCCACGGGCTGAGCACCGCGAGGCCGGCGTCCTCGAAGCCGAGCAGGACGGGCGGCTGCGCGCCGAGCTGCCGCGCGGAGCATCGCGCCTCCTCGGCGCGCACCTTGGCGAGGCTGTCACCGGCGGGTATGTGCGCGTGCGCGGACACGCCCTTCCGTCCGTCGGTGGCGACGACGACGTAGACGCGCGCGCCGTTGCGTGCATAGTACGCGAGCGCCGGCGAGACGATGGTCTCGTCGTCGGGATGCGCGAAGATGGCGACGAGGGTGTGCGTGCCCGTGGCGGGCGAAGGCGCAGTTCGCACCGCCGGGGCGCAGGCGAGCGTCGTGACAGCCGCGAGCAGAGCAAGACGGGGCATGGATCCCTCTGGATGGACGGCGACTGAAAGTGGTTTCGCGGCAGGAAATCTGCGAGGCCGGACGACATGCCACGAGATCAGATCGACCTGTTCGCGGCGCAACCGCAGTATCCGGAGGGATTCCGCTATCAGCCCGAGCTGATCGACGCGGCGACGGAGGCACGGATGCTCGAGCAGATCGCGGCGCTGCCCTTTCGCGAATTCGAGTTCCAGGGCTACACGGCGAAGCGGCGGGTGATCTCGTTCGGGTGGCAGTACGACTTCGATGCGCAACGATTACATCGCGCGGACGACATGCCCGAGTTCCTGCGCGATCTGCGCGAATCGGCGGCGCGCTTTGCCGGCATGGCGCCGACGGCGCTGCAGCACGTGCTCGTGATGGAGTACGGGCCCGGTGCGGCGATCGGGTGGCACCGGGACAAGTCGGTGTTCGGCGAGATCGTCGGCATCTCGCTTCGCTCGGCGTGCACGTTCCGGCTGCGTCGCGCCGTCGGATCGGGATGGGAGCGGGTGTCGCTCGTCGCGGAGCCGCGCTCGGCCTATCTGCTGAGTGGCGCGTCGCGGTCGGAGTGGGAGCACAGCATTCCGGCGGTGGACGCGTTGAGGTACTCGGTGACTTACCGAAATCTTCGAGAGGGGATGCGGGGATGCGGAATGGTGGCGTGATCGGTTTAACGGTGGCGTGATCGGCTTCAGGGGGCCGTGAGTTGGTAGACGCCGATCGGGACACCGTTGCCCGATTCGCCGACGGTCCATTTCGAAAGGGAGATCTTCCACCCGTTGGCCTCGAGCGCCTCGAGGAGGGGGAGGCTGCGAGCGCGGAAGGGGTCGGCCATCAGGAGGCGGCCGCCAGGTTCGAGATTCGTCTCGAAGATGTGGCGCAGGAAGGAATGCAGCCGCTCGGCGTACAGCACGTCGGCGCCGAGGATGAGATCGTAGCGTTCGTCGAGACTCCAGTCGGTCCAGTCGGCAACACGGTGCTCGATGGCGACGTGATTCCGTTCGGCGTTTCGGCGACAGAGGTCGAGGGCGACGTCGAGTCGATCGGTCTGGAGCACGCGTGCGCCGAAGGTGGCGGCGACGATGCCGGGCAGGCCGGTGCCGGCGCCCAGTTCCAGGATGCGCACGCCGGCGAGGGATTTGCCGCGGGCGACGAGCTCGTGAGCGAGCGCGATGGACGAGGGCCAGAGCATGACGCCGTACGGAATGCGGCCTTGCTGCTCGCCGAGGTAATGAGTCTCGTCGGCCTCACTGAGGATGGCGCCGCGATGCTGGATGCTCCACGCACGTCCGTCGAGTCGGAGATGGTAGTCGTGGAGCGGTTGGTCGGGTTGGCGGGGAATGAGTGCGTGGGTGAGTGGGTGAATGCGTGGCCGGCGGAGTGCAGATCCCTCGACTCGCTTCGCTCGCTCGGGATGACAAGCGTTCGTGCAAGCACCGGTCCCATGACGAACGGGTCGGACGGTTGGTTCCGTCCGACCCGTTGCGTTGCACCTCGCGACGCTCGGATGCGTCAAGCGGCGGGGGGAGTACCGCGGGACGAGGTGGCGAGGGGGAGAGGTTGGCGTCCCGGCCTGCGATTGTCCATAGCCGTGCGAGCGCGGTGGGCACCGGCGCGGAGGTGGGCGGGTCCGTCGATGGTGCGCCAGATGAGGTAGACGAAAAGATAGGCGCCGGCGGCGGAGAGAGAGCCGCCGGCGGCGAGGAGGATCGTGCCGGCAGCAGGTGCGTGCACGCGGAGCACGAAGCCGGAGGCCATCGTGGCGAGCCCGAAATTGGCGAGCCACCAGTGCACGCGGGCCGCGGTGGGACGATGCAGCGGGAACCCGGAGAAGGCGGGGACCAGATGATAGGCGACGCCGAAGATCATCATCGCGACGAAGCCGAGCAGCATCATGTGCACGTGCGCGAGGCGGTAAATGGTCCACACGGGATGGGCCGCCATCGCAACGCCGAGCGTGACGCCGATGGCGAGCCAGGCGAGACTGGACTTCAGGAAAGCGCGAACGGTCGGGGACATGCGGGGATGCGGGGATGCGGGTCGGCCGAATCAGAAGCCGGCGCGAAGTTGGACATAGAGCCAGCGCTTCATCGTGCCGGGGTCGCCGAGGCCGAGTGCGCGAGCGGCGGTGCCGTTCCGGAAGAGACTGAAGCCGAGGTCGAGGACGGTGTTGGCGGGAAGCTTGATCGGCGCGACGAGATCGGATTCGAGGCCGAGCGCGCGGTCGGTGCCGGTGGCGAGGGCGAACCGGTGCAGCTCGACGCGCGGCGCGAACGATGGAGTGACGTTCAGTGCGGCGGTGCCGAAGGCGTCGTGCAGACCGCGCTCCTTCGTCGTCGCGGCGGGATCACCGATGACGTCCATCAATCCGTAGAACGGGTGATTGGTGGCGAACATCGTCGAGAACGCCGTGTACCGGCCGTCGGTCGGCGCGGTGTCACCGGAGAGTGCGTCGACGCCGAGGGTGAGTGCGGCGCGGCTCACGGTACGGGCGAGACGTGCGCCGAGCAGCCAGGCACGAACACGTTGTCCGGATTTCGTGCCGCTCGCCGCGACGAACGACTGTGTGCCGCTCTGCGCCGCGCCCTCCAGCTCGAGTCGCAGACCCGCGGGAATCGCGGTGCGCACCCGTGCGTCGAGGGTGGCGCGGTCCGCGTCGGCGAAGCTGCGATACTGCGCGCCGCCGTCGTACAGGAGCGTGACGTCGACGCCGGGCTTCTGTGGCGCGCCGCGGGTGAGATGCGCGCCGGCGACGAAATGGTCGGGGAGCGTAGGTGCAGCGGAAGGTGCGCCGCCGAAGCGGCGGCCATTCTCTTCCATGATCGCGGCGAACGCCGTCGCACTCCAGCGATCGGCGCCGCCGGCGCCTTTCGCCGTGGCGAGCGCGCGCATGCCGTCGAAGGTGCGGCCGGCGTTCGTCCAGTTGGCGGCACCGACGAGCCGCTCGTTGCCGAACACGATCTCCTGCCGGCCTGCGCGGAGCGCAAGGTCGCTCGCGCGCCAGGAACCGGCGAGCTGGAGATATCCCTGGTGCAGATCGAACTGATCGACCGTGCTCGCGACGCGACTGTTCGTCTCGGTGCCGAGGACGCGACTGTCCTGCAGCTGCAGGACGACGGAGACGTTCGCCGTCGGGTCGACGCGCGCGGCGAAGCGCGTGCGCAGCATGGAGTAGAGATCAGCCGCGGCAGCTCCGCCTGGCGCGTCCCATTCGGTGCGGGAACGCACTTCACCGGTGAAGGTGATGGGAAGTGCGAGCGTTGGTGAGCCGGGCTGGTTCGCCGCGGGGGTCGCCTGAGCGCCCTGCTGGGTCACGGGGCGTGTGGTGTCGCTCTGAGCGGCGAGGGGCACGCCGCTGCCCAGGAGCATCAGGACAGCGGCGGCGAAAGTGAAGGTGGAGCGCATGGGAGGATCCTCGAGGAGGAAGGTCGCGGTGCGGTGGCGGCTAGTGGCCGCCGCCGACCAGCCCCTTCACCACGGCGAACACCTTCGGGTTGTCCTCACCCGTGACGTGGATCATCCCCATGGCGCCCTTGTTCATGGCGCGGAAGATGGAGTGGTCGACCATGATCAGGTCGTCCTTCTTCTCGACGCCGAACTCCACGATCGTGGCACCGCCGGCGGGAATGAGGGTGGTCTGCACGTTGTGCTGCGTGGCGAGCGTACCGCCTTCCTGATAGACGTTGTCGAACACTTCGCCGATGACGTGGAAGGAGCTGGTGAGGTTCGGGCCGGCGTCGCCGACGAAGAGGCGGATCCGCTCACCGACCTTCGCCTGCAGCGCATGCTCGCCGGTCATCGCGCCGACGGAGCCATTGAGGACGACGTACGTCGGACGCTCGTCGATCCCCTTGTCCATGTCGAAGGGCTGGAGTCCCTTGTCGCCGTACTTGCCCGGCGTGTAGAACTCGCTCTGCATCACGTAGAACTCCCTGTCCACCTTCGGCAGGCCGGTCTTCGGCTCGACGAGGATCATGCCGTACATGCCGTTCGCCATGTGCATGGGGATCGGCGCGGTGGCGCAGTGATAGACGTAGAGTCCCGGGTTGAGCGCCGAGAACGTGAAGACAGACTCGCCGCCGGGGAGCGTCATGGAGCTCTTCGCGCCGCCGCCAGGACCGGTGACCGCGTGCAGGTCGATGTTGTGCGGCATGGAGCTGGTCTTGTCGTTCTTCAGGTGCAGCTCGACGAGATCGCCCTCGCGGACGCGGATGAAGCGGCCCGGCACCGAGCCACCGAAGGTCCACATGTTGTACGACACGCTGTCGGCGAGGCGCATGGTTTTCTCGACGACATCGAGGTTGACGATGACCTTCGTGGCGTGGGTGCGCGTGATCGGCGCGGGCACGTTGGGCGCCTCGGTGAGCACGGCGACTTCCTGGCCGACGATCTCCTCACTCGGCGCGCGCACGGGGACGACGACGCGGCTACTGGTGACGGCGGCATCGGCGCTCGGCGTTCTGCAGCCCACGGTGAGCAGGAGTGCGAGGAGGGCGAGGAGGAGCGCGATCGTGTATTGGGTCAGCGCGGTGGGGCGCGGCGTGCGATGCAGGTGGAGCGACATGGTCCACGTCCTATTGGTTGGGGACAGCGGTGACGAGGAGATCAGCGACAGTGGTGTCGGCCAGCGCGGCACGCCGCGCGGCCTTGATGCCGGTCCAGCGATAGTGCGCGGAGCACGGGTGACGCAGATCGCAGGGCGCGCGGCCGAGGAGGCAGCGGGTCTGCGGCCGGGGTTCGTCGAAGCAGTCGACGATGCGGGCGAGTGTGAGCTCGGCTGCAGGTACGGCCAGGGCGAAGCCGCCGAAGGGGCCGCGCGTGCTGGTGACGAGTCCCGCCTTGGCGAGCGCGTTCAGCGTCTTGCCGAGGTAGTTGCTCGGGGACGCCGTGGCCCGCGCGATCTGATCGGCGCGCAGGGGCCGCCCGTCCGTCGCCTGCGCGAGGACGAGGATGGCACGGAGCGCGTAGTCAGATGTCGTGGACAGCATGGGCGACCTCGGGGAAAAAGCCATTTCTCATCTGCGTATGAGAATCGGATTTTTCGGGGGTCTGGCCCGTCGGGATTGCTGTGGAACTTGTGGTGGGGGATTACGGACGCGGTGTGCGGGAATCCCCTAACGTGAGAGCGAGAGCGGTGAGCCGCTCAACTCTCGAACCAGCCCAGCGGCGAGCGAACAGCCGTCAGCGAAAAACGGCGAACGGCCCCGGGACGCGTCAGCCTCCCGGGGCCGTTCCACCGACTGACCGACTCACCAACTCACCAACTCACTGCTTTAATGCGCATCCACGGCCGCCGCAGGGCCCGAGCTCCTCGGCTTGCCGAGCAGGAGGATGGCGGGGGAGACGAGAGTGAAGACGAGGAGAATGAAGAGCCAGGAGTCGTTGAAGCTGAGCATCGAGGACTGCTGCATCACCTGGGCGTCGAGCGCCTGCAGGGCGGCGCGTTGGGCTTCCATCATCGACATGCCCTTGGCGGTGAAGGCGCGGGTGAGGCCTTGCACGCGCTGGTCGGTGAGGATGTTGCCGGCGAGGACGTTGGTCACGAGGTCGGCGCGGTGATACTCGATGTGCTTCGTCACGTAGTTGAGGAGCACCGCGATGCCGAAGGAGCCGCCGAGCTGACGCGACAGGTTGATCAGGCCGGCGGCCTGCTGCGCTTCGTGGGGCTCGAGACTGGCGTAGGCGACGTTGTTGATCGGCGTGAAGAGCATGCCGAGGCCGAAGCCGCGCACGAGGAGCGCGTTGCGGACGTCGATCTCGCCGGCGACGGTGGTGAGATGCCCCATCTTCCACATCGAGACGACGAAGAGGAAGACGCCGAAGGCGATGAGCAGGCGCGGATCGACGAGCGGCTTCTTCCCGTTGAGCAGTCGTCCGCAGATCAGCGCGCTCGCACCGGTCGCGATGCCGCCCGGGAGCATGGCGAGGCCGGTCTCCGTCGGCGTGAAGCGCAGGATACCCTGCGCGAACATGGGAAACAGGATCACGCCGCCGTAAAGTCCGAAGCCGAGGGCGACGAAGAGGAAGATCGACGCGGCGAGGGTGCGGTTGTGCAGCACGCGCAGGTCGATCACCGGATGCTCGTTCCACTTGCTGAGCTGCCACCAGACGAGCGTGACGAGGCAGGCCCCCGATAGGATGGCGAGCCGGAGGATCAGCATGCTCTGGAACCAGTCCTTGGAGTTGCCTTCCTCGAGCACGTACTGGAGGCTACCGACGCCCGCGGTGAGGAGGATGATCCCCAGCCAGTCGACCGGCGTCCGCGCGCGCGCCACGTTGGGCGGATCGTGCAGGAAGTTGCTGACCAGGAACAGCGCCGCGGCGCCGACCGGGATGTTGATGAAGAAGCACCAGTTCCAGGTGTAGTTGTCGGTGATCCAGCCACCGAGCGTCGGACCGAGGGTCGGCGCGACGATGATGCCGAGCATGAAGATCGCCTGCACCATCCCCTGCTCTTCGCGCGGGAAGATCTGGCGCAGGGTGGCCTGCGCGGTGGAGAGGAGCGCTGCGCCTCCCGCGCCCTGGAGGATGCGCCAGATGACGAGCTCGATGAGCGAGTGCGACGTCCCGCAGAAGAACGACGAGACGACGAAGAGCACGATGGAGAAGCTCAGATAGTTGCGCCGCCCGAAGCGCGCCGCGAAGAACGCGGTCATCGGGAGGAAGATGACGTTCGAGAGGATGTAGCCGGTCGAGACCCAGCCGATCTCCTCCTGCGTGGCGCCGAGGTTTCCGGCCATCTGCGGGAGGGCGACGTTGATGATGGTGGTGTCGAGCACCTCCATGACCGCAGCAGTGATGAGGCCGGCGAGGATCCACCAGCGGTAGCGGCGGACGAAAGCTTCGGCCTGCTGGACGCGGTGCTGGCCGGTCTCGGTGAGCTCAGTTGGTCTGGAGGGTCTAGCGGATGTCGCGGACATGCGATGCGGCTGAGGGTGCCTCGAAAAATAGCGGGGATGCCGGGATGCGGGGGTGCGGGAATGCGGACTGCGTAACGGTGATTGCGTGTCTCACGCTATGAAATCACAGGAGGAGTCGATGGCGAGCAGAAACATTGGCAAGAAGCGCGACACCGGACGCGACACGGAGGTGCCGGCCGAGCTGGCGCAACGAGAAGCGCAGGGCCGCCCGAAAGGCGAAGGGCGAGGACAGGCTCGAAGCCCGATTGACGCGCAACACGTGGATGCGCCCAGGAAGCGGGACAACGCGCGAGGACACCACGAAGAGAACCGTGGGGAGAACCACGACTGACGGACTCAGCCTCGGAGAGCGAGTGCCAGTGTAGTATACACCGTACACCGCTCTCCGATGCCGTCCGGTTCCAGATGCCGACGAGGCGCGCGCGAGAGATCGCGCTGCCGCGCGCTGGGTCGCCGCTCTGATGTTTCCTTGACCGCGGTGCCAGGGCAGACAGATTGACGATCCTCATCAATCGGAGATCGCCATGCTCGTCGTTCGCGAGATCATGAACTGCAAGCCGGGCAAGGTTCGGCCGCTGGTCGAGAAGTTCAAGACGCTCAACACCCTCGGCGCGAAGTACAAGCAGC
>JAEKKK010000209.1 GCA_019510405.1 Gemmatimonadota bacterium
GGTGGCCGGAGGAGCACGAATGGGCAGCGGCGAGCATCGCACGCGCGCGCAGTTGGCCATGGCGCACCCTGCGATGGACGGCCGATTCGACGCGCTGGTACAGGGAGGTCAATCGCGGGCCCGCGCCGAATGTGTCCACCGCGTTCCCGAGCGAGATCTCACTCAACTTCTATTTCCTCGGCGACACCGTGCAGATGAGCGAGTACCGGATCTTCCTGACGTGCAAGGATCGGCCGAACGGCGGGCGGCGGCCCATGTGGTACAGGGAACACATCCTCGCGCCAACGCCCTCCGGCTGGCGACAGATCCGCACCGAGAGCTCGATGGCGACGACGTACTGCAACAACCCATGACCCGGAAGCACAACGCTGTCCAACGAGCATCGTGGGATTCGAGATGCAGCCGTACGGTTGCGTCGGCCGACGTCGGCGATCCCATGCCCGCTGTTCCTCGCTCCGAACTTTCATGCCGACGACATCTGTGAGCTACCGCCTCTGCACAGTCACCGTAGCAGTCCTGGCGTTGTGTGTCACTCGTTCCGCACACGCACAGAGCGAGAGCAGTGGACGGATCGAGGGAATCGTGTTCGACAGCGTCCACGCGCGACCGCTCGCCGGCGCGCGCGTCGTCGCCGTCGGAACCGCTGCGCAATCCGAGGTGCACCGGGAGGCGACGAGCGACTCGGCCGGTCGCTACCAGATCGACTCGCTCCCACTCGGTCGCTACGTCGTCGGCTTCGAGAGCCCGCTCCTCGATTCGCTCGAGGTCACCCTCTCACCGCGCGAGGCGAACCTCGCTTCGGGACAGGGCGCGACGCTGAATCTCGCGCTGCCCTCCGCCGCGAAGCTGCGATCGGCGGTCTGCCTCGGCGCCCCGATTCCTCCGCAGACCGGCGTCATCATCGGGCACGTCGTAAGCGCGGAAACGGAAAGTCCCGTCGCTGGGGCCGTGATCGCGATGGTATGGCGCGACATCAACGTGGACCGCGCGAAGCGGCTACGCGTGACGACCAGCGAACGGTCGGACTCCGTCATCACCGACAAGGACGGGTGGTACCGCATGTGCGGCGTCGCGACGGGCGCCTGGGTGTCGATGCAGGTTCGCCACGCGAACCGAAAAAGCGGCGTCGTTCGCACACGGGTGGACGATACCCTCGGCATCGCCGTCCAGCATCTCTCGTACTCGACGTCAGGCGACACCACCGCCGAGGGCGGCACGACGCTGCTGTCCGGTACGGCCACGCTGACCGGGGTCGTTCGCGGCGTCGCGGGGACGCCGTTGTCATCGGCCGAGGTGCGGGTGCGCGGCACGCGCGCCGAGGGACGGAGCGACGAGGCTGGTGCGTTCACGTTACGGGGGCTTCCGGCCGGCACGCTGCAGCTCGAGGTGCGGCACATCGGCTACGCCGCGGCAGAGATCCCCGTCTCGCTCCACCCCGGCGTGACGACGACGCACGACGTCGTGCTCCGGCGCATCGTGAACCTCGACTCCATGGTCATCGTGGCGACGCGGCCGAAGTATCCAGACTTCTACGCGCACAAGGGTGCGGGGTTCGGACGCTTTTACGGCCCCGAGGTGCTCGCGCAGCAGCGCGCCACGCGAACGAGCGACTTCTTCGAGCGCATCCCCGGCTTCCGGGTCGAGCAGAGCCGCGGCAAGGCGCTGGTCGTGAGCAGCCAGGGGCCGGGGAATTTCTACGGCGGGTGCACAGCGACCGTCGTCATCGACGGGATGCGCGTGCTCGACACTCCTCCCTCGGTCAACGACGTGCACCCGATGGACGTCGCGGCGATCGAGTCGTACCCGGCGAGCATGGCTGACCAGGCGCCCCCGGAGTACCACATCGGCGGATGCGGCGGGGTGGTGATCTGGACACGGCGTTAGGGCAGAGCGTTGGGGCGAGGCGTTGGGAGTCTCCGCTCTGAGATCAAGAACGGAGGGACTAAGCGGATGAGACGGATTCCAATCCGTCTCATCCGCTTGCACCCTTCGTTCTTGATGTCAGCCCTGACTCCGAACGCCTTTTACGCTCCGTGACCGGCCGAGATACGGCAGGGCGAACAGATACAACCCGCTGAACAGGAGCAGGAAGAGCGGCGGGAGCGGCGAGTAGGTGATCCATGCCGGTGGCGTGCCGCGTGTCATGGCGGCGAAGTTGGCGACCACCGTCATCGTGAACACGATCGACAGCCAGCGGTGGGTCTGCCGGATGAGCTGGCGCATGCTCAGCCTCCCGCGTTGGCGGCCCAGCGCGGCGGCTCGACGCCGAGCAGCGTCGCGTACTCGCCGATGAGGCGGTTCCACTCGTTGACCTGCATCGCCTCCGGGCCCGCGATGCGGCCGATGGGCCAGCCGGAGAGCATGCGATCCAGCACATCGAGGGCGACGTGCCACCCCGACGCGCCCATCGCGATCCAGTTCCGGTCGATGTTGGCCCAGAGGGTGAGTCGCGTGCCGCCGTTCTTTGGCTCCAGCTCCCAGCGAATGTCGCGGTCCGCCCAGGTGAACTCGAGAAGCGTGGGCGCGTCGGCGCGAATCACCTTCGTCTCGGTGACGTGCGGCTTCGGCGACCCGACGGTGGACAGGTTGGCGACGGTGCCGGAGGTGCCGAGGTTCGCGTCGGACTCGAAGGGCGCCCATTCGCGGAGCTGGGCGGGATCGGTGAGCGCGCTCCAGACTTTCTCCGGCGCGTGCTTGAGCTCGCGCACGAGCACGAGCGTCCAGTTGTCGCCGTCCTTGTCGATCGTCGCGTTGGCGGCGGGGCCGGGCACGTACTGCTGACGCCTGCTCATCTCTTCTTTCTCCGTTTGGTGGGTTGGGCGGGGGGCGCCTTTTCCTGCTCGGCCATCGTGTCGAGGTGTCGCTCGAGAGCGTCGACGTGCTTCGACCAGAAGCGCCGGAAGGGTTCGAGCCATTCGTCGAGCTCCATGAGCGGCTCCGGTCGGAGTCGGTAGACGCGCTGCTGCGCCTCGACTCGTGATTCGACGAACCCGGCCTCGCGCAGCACGCGGAGGTGCTTGGAGACGGAGGGCTGCGAGAGCCGGAGCTTGCGCTCGATCTCGCCCACGGAGCGCTCCGAGGAGAGCAGCAGGCCGAGGATGGCCCGCCGATTGGGCTCGGCGACGATGGCAAAGGAAGTGTTCACGACCTGTATATACGTTGTGGGTTATATGCTTGTCAAGACATATTGTGGAGATGCGGGGATGGGGGGATGCGGGAAACCGACGTCCGGGGCGTCTCACCCGTGAGAGCGGGGCGGGCTACCTTGGGTGCCACCCTCTCATCCGATGTCGAGCACCTCCACGATCGACGGACATCCGCGCCGCCTGCTGCCGACGACGGTCGCCTACGCCATCCTGGTCGGCGTGCCGGTGGTCCTCATCGCGGTGTTGCTGCGGATCGGGGAGCAGCTTCCCGCCGCGGTGCGTGTCGCTGTTGTGGAGGCGGTCGCCACGCCGCGCTACGCGAGCGGTGCGCCGGCGTTCGATCTGGGCCTGCTCACGCGTCGCTCTCGGCCGCGGTCTTCCCTGCTCCGAGCCTCGGCTTCGTCAACGCGGTGGCCCAGGTGGGACTGCTGCTGTTCATGTTCCTCGTCGGGCTGGAGCTCGACCCGGCGCACCTGCGCCGCCAGGGGAAGGCGGCGCTGCTGACGAGCCACGCGAGCATCGTTGCGCCATTCCTGCTCGGGACGACGCTCGCACTCGGGCTGTACGCGCGGCTCGCGCCGGCCGGCGTGGCGTTCACGCCGTTCGCGCTGTTCGTCGGCGCGGCGCTGAGCGTGACGGCGTTCCCCGTGCTGGCGCGCATCCTCGCCGATCGTGGAATGACGGCGACACCGCTCGGCGCGCTGGCGATCGTGTGCGCCGCGGTGGGCGACGTCACCGCGTGGTGTATCCTCGCGGCGGTGGTGGTGATCGCACGGTCGAGCGGTGTCGCGTCGCTCGCGTACACGCTCGGTGGGACGGCGATCTATCTCGCCGTCATGCTCATCGTCGTGCGCCCGCTGCTCGTCCGTGTCGCCGAGCGAGGGAGCCGGCCGGGGAGCTCGGCGCAGGCCCAGCTCGCGATCGTGATGCTGCTGGTGCTGTCGTCGGCGTGGGTGACGGAGAAGCTCGGGATCCACGCCCTGTTCGGCGCGTTCCTCGTCGGCGCGCTGCTGCCGCCGTCGGGGACGTTGGCCGAGTCGCTGTCGTCGCGGCTGCGCGACCTGATGATCGTGCTGCTCCTGCCGCTCTTCTTCGCGTTCACGGGACTGCGCACGACGGTGTCGCTCATCTCGGGCGGATGGATGTGGATGGTGTGCGGGGTGGTGCTGCTCGTCGCGATCGCGGGGAAGCTGGGCGGGTCGGCGGTCGCGGCCCGTGCGGCGGGGATGGACTGGCGCGACGCGCTGTCGCTCGGCGCCCTGATGAACACGCGCGGCCTGATGGAGCTCGTGATCCTCAACGTCGGGCTCGACATCGGAGTGCTGACGCCGACCCTGTTCGCGATGCTGGTCGTGATGGCGCTCGTGACGACCGCGCTCACGACGCCGTTGCTCGACCTGCTGCAGCACGGACGCGGGCGCGAAGCGATGCAGGTGATCTGAGAGGCGCGAGGGCACCGGCGATGGATGTGATCGCGGCGCGAGTGGATGTTCTACAGGCGGCCGAGGAACTCCTTCGCCCGCGCCCAGCCGGCGTTCCGAGCGGCTTCCGTGCCCTCCGCGGTGCCGCCGAAGTGCATCGTGAAAACGTTCCGGACTCGAATCTCTGTCAACCCAGGGCCGAACCCCATCAGGAGATGACTCGCATTCTCGTACTGCACATTCTCCACGCGGTAAGAGAATCCATGCGCGCGAAGCCGCGCTTCGATGTCGTTCGCCATGCGTGCACTCGGCGACATGGCGTCGGCGCGTGAGGAGATGAGCAGCACGGGCGCATGAATGTGCTCGACCTCGATGGCGGCCGCGCCTCGCACGTCGGCCGCCCCATCGAGAATGTCCGTGAACTGGCTCATCGGCGTGTCGCGATTGTACACGCCTTCGGCGTAGGGCAGCGGCGCCCCGTTCAACGTCCAGGCCGCGCCGCCGCCGCCCACCGCGGCCCAGCGCAGCTCCTGGGGCGAGAAGGCGATCACCCCCGCCACGTCGGGCCTCAACGAAGCAACCAGCAGCGCCAGCTCGGCCCCGCGCGATTCGCCCATGAGGGCGATGCGGTCGGCGCGGACTTCCGGCCGAGCTTTCATCCAGTCGAGCGCCTGGAAGAGGTACTCGAGCGGCACGTTGCGCAGCTCTTTCTGCGCGAGCTCCGGGGGATTGCCTTCACGATCGCGGAAGTAGGCGATCGCCAACACCGCGTAGCCGGCACGGGCCAGGTCGCGCGCCTGGACGTCCTCGGGAATTCCACCGCCGGAGCCAGTCAGCAGCATGACGCCGGTCCGGTGGGACGCGCCCGCGGCGGCGTAGAAGCGCCCGACGAGCCCGCGTTCGTGCACGTCGACTCGCTGGACTTCCTGCCCTCGCGCAGGCCGGCTCGCGACGAGCGCGAGGACCAGCCCAAGCGACGAGAGGTGGCGCCGCTTCATTGAGTCTCCTGGCTAAGTTCGATCTCGAATGCCCCTGCTCGCTCGAGCTCGAATGCCCCTGCTCGCTCGACCGACTGCTCGGCCAGAGTTGGACGGCCCGACCGGGCAGATGGTTTGGGCGGGTCGAAATCCGCGACCGGAAGCGGGAGCTGACAGTCTTGCGCGCATTCCCGATCGGGCGATGTTCCCTGC
>JAEKKK010000112.1 GCA_019510405.1 Gemmatimonadota bacterium
CGACGAGGATGTTCTCGTTCACCGCATCGTAGTCCCACACGTCGTGCGGCGTCGGCTGGAACGCCCACACCATCTCGCCCGTGTTCACGTCGCGCGCGACGATCGCCGCGCTCCACTTGTTGTCGCCCGGCCGCTGCGCGCCGTTCCACGGTCCCGGGTTCGACGTACCGTGATAGATGAGGTCGAGCTGCGGATCGTACGAGATCCATCCCCACACCGTCGCGCCGCCCTGCTGCCACGTCGTGGACGGCCAGCTCGTCGCACCCTGGTTGGGCGACGTGTCGGTCGAATAGAAGTTCTTGAAGCGTTTGCCGACCTTGATGTCGGCGTCGGGGCCGATGTTGTAGGCGCGCCAGGCTTCCTTGCCGGTGGTCGCATCAATCGCCGCGATCCAGCCGCGCACGCCCATCTCGCCGCCGCTCGAGCCGACGAGGACTTTGCCCTTCACGACGATGGGCGCCATGGTCATCGTACTTTGCCCTTCACGACGATGGGCGCCATGGTCATCGTCTCGCCCTTGCCGAGCTGTCCCATCTGCGTCCGCCAGAGCAGCTTCCCCGACGCGGCGTCCACGGCGACGGTGTGCCCATCCAATAGGTTGTAGAAAATTTTGCCGTCAGCATAGGCGGCGCCGCGGTTGACGACGTCGCAGCACGCGAGGCCGACGGCGGCCTGCGCGTTCTCGGGACGCACCTTCCACTTGAGCGGCTGCCCCTCGGTCGCGAGATCGAGCGCGTAGCCCACGTTCGGGTACGGCGTGACGACGTACATCGTGTTCCCGACGACGAGCGGCTGCCCTTCGTGCCCGCGCAGCACCCCGGTCGAGAAGGTCCACGCGGCGTGGAGGTTCTTCACGTTCGCCGGCGTGATCTGCGCGAGCTCGCTGTAGCGCGAGCCGGCGTAGTCGCCGGCCGGCATCTGCCACTCGCCTGCAGGCCCGATGTGCGGGGCGGCGAGCGCGGTGCCGGCGACGACCGGCGCGGTACTCGTGCTCGCATTCGCTGCGGCGGAGTCACGCGCAGGCGCGCCGGTGTCGCGCGCGCACGCGAGCGTGCCAACGATCAGAATGAAGGGAACAGCGAGGCGTGTCGGGCGCACGAGAGGTCCATTGCTGGCGTCAGGAGCGGGCGTTCGCGCGAATAGACGCGGAACGCGAGCGCTGCGCCAGTCCTGTCGCGTGAACCCGACGCGCCTCCCCTAGGCGAAGATCAGAGCCACTTCGCCACGCCCTGATGCCGCGCGCACGCGCCGCGATGACTCGCGGCATGCGAGTACGTGCCGTCCTTGCACTGCGCGGTGGCACCGGTGGGATCGGTGTTGGACGCGCGCGTCGTCGTCGCCGTCGTAGCGGCCGGACGCGTGGCCGGTGCCGCTGCACGTGCTGCCGCCGGCGTGGGCGTGGGACGCGTCCGCGCCACCGCACTCGCCGCGGCCGGCTTCGGCGCCACGGCAACCGGAGCGGCGGCGGGCGCCGCCGGCGCCTTGCTCGCGGCCTTCTGCTCGGCCTTCCGCTCGGCCTTCCGCTCGGCCTTCGCCGCAGCGGCGGCCTTCTTCGCGGCGTTCTTGTCGACGCCGCCGTGACCCGTGCACGCGCCTCGACCGGTCGTGGCCGTGGTCGTGCCATCCTTGCACACCGTCGTGGCAGTCTGGGCAGATGCAGTCACGGCGAACACCGGAGCTACCGCGAGCACTGCGAGAATTCGACGAAGCATTGGAACTCCCTCGAGAAAATTGTCGACCGAGCGACTCTGGTCTCGTCGGTCCTTCGAGTCACGGTCGTTCATTCGAGGGCTCGACCAGAGCGGCCCTCACATCGGGTCTTACGGTTCGACCGACCACCCCACGGCGACGCGGCCGTCGGGCGCCGGCGTGATCTCGGCGCCGAGCAGCCAGCGGTCGAGCCGATCGTGGGCGCGAGTGTGATTGAAGCGGACCACCTTGATGCCGCTGAACGTGCCGATCGCCGCACCGAGCGCGACGTCGCTCGCCCAGTGCGCGTTGTTGTACATCCGCGAGAGCCCGACGAGCGTCGCGCCACCATACATCGCCGGTGCGACGAGCCAGACCGCGCGCTTCCCCCAGTGGGCCGACTCGCTCGTCACGACCGCCGCCGCCGCGAAGGCGACGGTGGTGTGGCCGGATGGGAACGACTGATACGCGCCGTTGCGGAAGCCGCGCCCGAAATGGAAGTCGGAGGGAGTGGTATCGGAGGAGACGTACGGACGTGCACGCCCCACGACGCCCTTGAGCAGGGTGGTGACCGCGCCGGATACCGCCACGGCTTCCGTGCCGTGCAGTCCGAGGTCGGCCACCTCGCGCCAGTGCGCCAGGCGTCCGACGCCGTAGAGCGAGACACCGATGATCACGGCTCCGGGATCGGCGATGTACTGCACACTCTTCGAGCCGTTCCGGAAGAAGCGATTGGCCTGCGTGCTCGAGTCCTGAAGGTGCCGCGCGACCCGCCGGTCGATCGGGAACATCGCCACGGTGACCGCGCCGAAGCCGCCCGCCAACGCGGCGTCGCGCCAGGTGAACAGCGGCAGCGGGGCTTCACGATGAGCGGAGTCCGCCGCCACTGGCGCCTGCGCCCGCAGCGGTACGCTGCCCAGGATCGAGAGCATGGCGACGGCGCTGATCCTGCGCCGGCGGTGCACTGGCGAAGTTGGGCTCATGAGCAGCGAACGCTAGCCGACCGAACTTACGGGACGATGACAGCGGGCCGTGGCGCGCCCGTTGCGGCACCTGTCACAGGTGCTGCAGTCTGTCCGCCTCCGCATCCTGCCGTGGATCGTGCTCGCGGCGAGTGTCCCATCGCCGATCGCCGCCGGTGCGCAGTCGCGCGTACAATCCGCATCCGTGCGCCGATGGATCGTGCGAGGCACGCTGCTCGGCGTCGCCGTGGCGATGGACGCCAGGGTGCGCGACGTCGCGGCAAGAAATCAGAGTGCCGGCGGCGACCACGTCGCGAATCTGCTCGAGCCGCTCGGACGGGCGAACGTGCTCGTGCCGGCCCTCACCGCCGCCGTGATCCTGCCGCGCGTCGCCGGCGATCGGTCGCTCTCCGACGCGGCGCTGCGCGTCGCGGCCGGCTACGCCGCCGCCGACGCGATCGAGAGTGTGCTCAAGCCCGTCGTCGGCCGGCATCGTCCGAGCGACGGCAAGGGGCCGTGGCGGTTCCGTGCCTTCCAGAACGATGCCGACTGGCACTCGTTCCCTTCGGCGCACACGGTGCACGACGTCTCGATCGCGACGGGAGTAGCCGCCGAGAGCGGCTCGCCCCTCGCTATTGATGCCGCGTACGGACTTGCCTCGCTCGTCGGCGTGGAGCGGATCTACACCGCGTCCCACTGGACGAGCGACGTCGTCGCGAGTGCTCTGCTCGCGACGACGGTGGCGTCGGCGACGGATCGTGCACTCCGGTCGCGTATGCACGCGGACCGGAGCGCGGCTCCGAGATGATCACGGTTTCGTGGTCTTCATCTCCTTGGCTTCCTTCTTCGCTTCCGCCTTCGCCGCCTTTGCTTCCTGCTTCATCTCGGCTTTCTCCTGCTTCGCCGACTCGTGCTCCTTCTTCACGACGGTGCCGGTGGTCGCGTCGACGTTGACCTCCTCGACGCCGCTCTTGTGCGGGGCCTTCACGTCGAACGAGTAGATCAGCTTCCCGCCTTCGCGCTCCAGTTCAGCCGACTGGATCTTGCCGTCGGGCACTTCCTTCTCCGCGGTGGCGATCGCGTCGCTCTCGCTGACCTTCGCCTCGGCCTTGAGCTTGGCGTCGCCCTTCACGTGGACGGTCGTCGTGGTCTTCGTGGCATGCGTGACGTGCTTCGTCTGCTGCGCGCCGGACGTCGTCGCGAAGGCGAACGAGCCGACGGCGACCACAGTGGCGACGAGCAGATGCCTCGTCTTGTACATGGATCCCTCCAGATGGGCGTTCACGGGGCGAGGATGCCTCGCTCCCGCGTGCACGCTATTTCGTCCGACCTGTCGAGAGGATTACGCTTCGACGAGCTGTTCCACACGCGTCGCGGTCTTCCTCGGCAGCCACGCCTCGAAGACGGTCTCGCCCGCTCGCGAGGTGACGAGCGAGAGCGATCCGCCGTGCGCCTCCGCCACCCAGCGCGCGATGGCGAGGCCGAGTCCGGCACCGCCCGTCTCGGATTCTGCGTCGCGCGCGTGGGAGGCGTCGGCGCGGAAGAAGCGCTCGAACACGTGGGCGCGCGCATCGGGCGCGATGCCCGGGCCATGGTCGATGACGCGCACGCGATGGCCGAGCATGTCGCTCGCGAGATCGACGTCCACCGTGCTGCCCGGCGGCGCGTGCTTGATCGCGTTGTCGAGCAGGTTGACGAGCAGCCGGCGCAGCAGCTCCTCGTCGCCGCGATAGGCGTGATAGAGCGGCGGCCCCGCGTCGACGCGGTCGACCTCGGCGGGCGCAGGTGGTTCCATCGTGCAGTGCACGCGCACCGAGCGGCGCACGGCGAGCGAGCGCACGGCGCGCGCGCAGTCGGAGACGAGCTCGTCGAGATAGAGCTCGCTCGGCACGAGCGGCTGCTGTCCGGCATCGGCGCGCGCGAGGAGGAACAGGTCGCCGACGATGCGCGACAGGCGGCGACCCTCCGCGCGCACGACCTCGAGCGCGCCGCGGTAGTCCTCCAGCGAGCGCGTCTCCTTCGACAGCGCGACGTCCGCCTCGCCGCGCATGATCGACACGGGCGTGCGCAGCTCGTGCGAAGCGTCGGCCATGAAGCGCCGCTGCTGCTCGAAGGCGGCGTCGAGCCGCGCGAGCAGATCGTTGAACACCGTCGCGAGGCGTCCGAGCTCGTCGCGCGGATTGCCGACGGGGAGCCGCTCGTGGAGACTCGTCGCGCCGATCTCGGCGGCACGCGTCGTCATCGCGGACACCGGCGCGAGGCTGCGGCGCGCGAGAGCGTTCCCGCCGATCCACGCGAGGATGAGGCCGAGCGGGATGGCGACGAGAAAGCCGTCGCGGGTGTCGTCGAGCAGCTCCTGGAGATCGGCGAGCGATTCCGCGGCGACGATCGTGGCGCGATGCGGGCCGAGCGACGTCGGCAGGACGTACAGCCGATGCTCCTCCTCGCCTCGCCCGATGGTGACGAAGCCGCGGTGCCGCATGCGCGTCGCCTGCTCCACGGCGATCTCGTCGGGACTCAGCGGCTGCCGCACCCGGGTGGCCGGCGGACGGCTGCCGTACCGGCGGCCGGTCGAATCGACGACGAGGAAGGTGACGTTGGCGAGCCGGAACTCGGCGAGCGCCTGCTCGATCGCCGTGTCGAGCGGCACCTCCGCCAGCTCGGCCATGACGTTGGCGCGGAACGCGCGCGTCGATTCCTCGAGGAAGCGGTCCTCGCGACGCCCCGCCGCGCGCTCGAGCCAGAGATCCGTCGCCATGGCGAAGGCGGCGAGCATCACGGCGAGGATCGCCGTGTGGAAGAGCGCGAGGCGGCCGCGGATGCTGTCGAGCATTCAGCGCATCACTCCTCGTCGAGCTGCGCGAGGACGTAGCCGGCGCCGCGCCGCGTATGGATGAGCGGCTCGCGCCCGCTGTCCACCTTGCGGCGGAGGCGCGTCACGCAGACGTCGATCGCATTCGAGCCGGGATCGTGGTTGTCGTCCCAGACGTGGGCGCTGATGTCGGCGCGTCCGACGACGCGTCCCGCGTTGCGCGCGAGGTACTCGAGCAGCGCGTACTCCTTCGTGGTGAGCGGGAGGAGTGTGCCGCCGCGGCGCGCCGTCTGGCCGCGGGTGTCGACGACCAGGTCGGCGACGGTGATCTCCGGCTCGCGGATCTCGCGCGCGCGGCGCAGCAGGGCGCGCAGCCGCGCCAGCAACTCGGCGAACTCGAACGGCTTCGCGAGGTAGTCGTCGGCACCGGCGTCGAGCCCTTCGACCTTGTCGGAAACGCTGTCGCGCGCGGTGAGCATCAGCACGGGCGCGGCGATACCACGACGGCGGAGCTCGCGACAGACGGAGAAGCCGTCGCGCTTCGGCATCATGACGTCGAGCATGATGACGTCGTACTCGGTGATCGCCGACAAGCCGATCGCCGCGTCACCGTCAGGGACGACGTCGACCGCATAGGCATGCTCGCGCAACCCCTTCGAGAGCATCGCGCCCAGATAGTGGTCGTCTTCGGCGAGCAGGAGTCGCATGGCGAGTCGCGGTGGGGATTCTCAAGCTACCGTGCGAACCTGACAGTCGGGTTACAGCTCAGGCTGGACGGTGCTGGTCGCGATTCCGCTTGAAACCGCGCGGGAAGAGCGTCCTGAGTCGCCGGGAGAGGTCAAGAACGGAGGGACTCAGCGGATGAGACGGATCGAGCGGATGCTGGAGCCGCTCGGGATGACTACGTGCAGGCTTCTATGACCAAGGGGTCAGACACCTTCGGTATCTGACCCCAGGGTCTGGCCCCAGATCCTACCCATGCCCGCATTCCCGCAACGTCATCCGCCTGAATAGCCTCCGACGACGGGCATGATCTCCCCCGTGATGTAGCTCGAGCAGACGGGGGAGGCGAGGAAGACGTAGAGCGGGGAGAGCTCCTCGGGCTGCGCCGGACGCTTCATCGGGACGTCGCTCCCGAACTCGGCCACCTTCTTGGCCGGCTTGTCGGCGGGATTGAGTGGCGTCCAGACCGGGCCCGGCGCGACGGCGTTCACGCGGATTCCCTTCTCGATCAGGTTCGTCGAGAGCGAGCGCGTGAAGGCGTGGATCCCGCCCTTCGTCATCGAGTAGTCGAGCAGCTCCTTGCTGCCGAGCAGGCCGGTGACCGAGCCGGTGTTGATGATCGCGCTCCCCTGCTTCAGGTGCGGCAGGGCGGCCTTCGCCATGTGGAAGTAGCCGTACAGGTTCGTCTTGATCGTGCGGTCGAAGTGCTCGAGCGAGAGATCGTCGATGCTCTTCGCGTGCTCCTGGAAGGCGGCGTTGTTGACGAGGATGTCGAGCTTGCCGAGCTCGCGGACGGTGCGCTCGACCGCTTCCTCGCAGAAGTCGTAGTCCGAGACGTCGCCCGGAATGAGGAGACAGCGCCGCCCCTCGTTCTCCACTGCTTGACGCGTCTCCTTTGCGTCCACTTCCTCGGACGCGAGATACACGATCGCGACGTCGGCGCCCTCGCGTGCATAGAGCACGGCGACGGCGCGGCCGATACCGGAGTCGCCGCCGGTGATCAGCGCGACCATATCCTGGAGCTTCCCGGATCCCTTGTACTGCGGCGCGAGATAGTTGGGGCGCAGCTCGAGGTCGGCCTCGAGGCCCGGCTTGGCGAGATGCTGCTTGGGCAGGGGCGGCTCGGGCTCCTTCCGTGCACCGGCCTGCGCGGCGCCCTTCTCCTGCTTGCCCTGCTTCTTCTCCTTCTGCTCTTCCTGCTTGTCCGCGCGGTCGATGCCGCGCTGAATGCCGCGGTATTGCTCGGTCGGATCGTTCCGCTTGGCGCGACTGCGCGCGCGAGGCGCATCGGAAACGGCGGACGCGCTGCGCTTGCTCTCGGCGCCATTGCGCGGCGGATCGCCCTTCGGCTTGGCTCGGCTCATCTCGGCTCTCTGCTGGTGATGGGCCGAGCGTTAGCTCAAAGATCGCGCCTCTGACGCCGTCCGCTTTTCAACGCCGATGACGGGGCGTCAGCGGAGGAAGTGGAGCACGAGCGCGACGAGGGCGGCCAGCAGCAGGAGGTGGATCGCGCATCCGACCACCTTGAACACGAACTTGACGACCAGCCACAGCACGACGAGACCGATCGCGATCCAGAGAAGGAGTGTCATGCGCCCGCCGGCGAGCTCGTTGGTTCCTGCAGGGAGAAGTGCGTCTTCGCACTCCGGATGCCGGCCATGACGAGTGACAGCCCGTGCCGGAAGTGGAGCTCGCCGAGCGCGACGGGATCCGCGCCGGCGACGAACACCTTGCTCACCCACCGCCCCATCACTTCGGCGACCCGCGGCCAGCGTTCCGGATCGATGTGCGGGCCGATCGGAACGCCCTCCTTCAGCCGGCGCATGATCTCGGCGCGGCGCTTGGTCGGCGACGCCTGGTCGTCGAGCGCGATGCCGGTCGTGTAGCGCATGACGGTGATGGCGCAGTGCAGCGCCATGTCGCGGCTGTAGCCGTCGCGCTCCAGAGCCGTGATCGCGATCTCCATGAGGTCGGTGATGGAGTTGGTGCGGAAGAGGTAGGCGCCGGCCACGACCCGTGCGCCGTCGCGGTGCGCGAGGAGGGCGCGGCGGACGCGCACGGCGACCTCGGTGAGCCAGGGCTCCCAGCCTTCCCCCTCGGCCGGGCCCTTCTCGTCGGAGAGCGCCTCGTCGAGGATCGCCTTGGCGAGGAGGTCGATCAGCTCCTGCTTGTCCTCGATGTACCAGTAGAGCCCGGGCGCGTGCATGCCGAGCGCCTGCGCCACGCGGCGCAGGCTGAGGGCGTCGAGCCCCCCCTCTTCGAGCAGCTGAAGCCCCGCGCGGACGATCTCCGCGCGGCGCTGCTCCCGGTTCTCGGTCGGGGCTGGCCGGCTCAACGGCTTGACAATTTTACGGTGTTAAAGAACATTGTCCGCCGAGTTTAACACTGTGAAAGTCCCGCCGGTAATCTGCGGCGGCACCGTCCGATCGGCAACCAGACGCACCGCCATGCACTTCACCTCCGATGTGGTAGTCGAGCGATCGCAGCGCCAGGTGGACGCGTTCTTCGCTGAGCCCGGCAATCTGGCAAAGTGGGATCGAAGTGTCGCGCGGGTGATCCCGACGTCGGAAGGAGCTACGGCGGTCGGCTTCACCTTCGATACGATCGCGCCGTCGGGGATGCGGATGTCCTACCGCATCACCGAGCACGTACCTGGGCACCGGACTTCGATCGTGCTGGAGCGCTCTCCGATGTTCCGGGCAGCGCTCTGGTGCTCGAGCTACCAGAGGGTCCCCTCCGGTACGCGTATCCGCTGTGACGTGACCTTCACGCTCCGCCCGCGCTACTCGCTTCTGATCGTCCCACTCCTGCTCACGCAACGCCGTGCACTGCGCCGCGATCTGTCCTTCCTCAAGGCGGCCATCGAGGCACCTGAGAACATCGATGAGTGACCTGCCCATGCCTCCCCGCAGACGGCATGCAGCTGAGGGTCGGCGTCAGCATTCAATAGAAAATCAACGTCTCGTAGAACAATGACCAAGCGGAAACGGACCTTCATCCTCGTCGGCGGAATCCTCGTCCTCGCGCTCGGCGTGGGCGCGTTCGTGCGCTCGCGGCCGCACGACCTCGTGCTGATCGGCGTGGTGGACGCGAACGAAATCGTCGTCACCCCGCCCGTCCAGGCGCGGCTCGACTCCCTCTGGGTCGAGGAGGGGACCGAAGTGAAGGCGGGGCAGCCGATCGCGACGCTCGATCGGGGCGAGCTCGCCGCGCAGGCGCAGTCGGCGGGCGCCTCCGCCGCGAGCCTGCGTGCCCAGCTCGCGCAGGTGTCGCTCAGCGCCCAGCAGACGGCGGGCGAGGCCGCGAGCGGCGTCTCCGCGGCGAAGGCGCGGCTGGCCGTGGCGCGCGCCGAGTCGGCGCGGCAGGAGGCTCAGCTGGCGAGCGAGCGAGCCGATGCGGGACGTGCGACGAAGCTGGCGGCGAGCGGCGGGCTCTCGCCGCAGGAGCTGGAGCGGGCGAACACCGCGCTGCACGTACAGGAGGAGGTGGTCAACGCCGCGCACGAGTCGCTGCGTGCCGCCGAAGCGGACGTGCAGCGCGCCGAGGCCGGTGAGCTGGCCGTGCGCGCGGCGCGCGGGAGCGTCGCCGCATCGCAGGCGCGGCTGCAGGGTGCGCGGGCCGATTCCGTCGCGGCGAGCACTCGGCTCGGCTACACCGAGCTGCGCGCGCCGGCGTCGGGGATCGTGCAGGTGCTGGCGGCGCGGCGCGGCGAGCTGGTAGGTCCCGGCACACCGGTGGCGGTCATCGTCGTCCCCGATCAGTTGTGGGTACGCGTCGCAGCACCGGAGAGCGACGCGGGCGCCGTCGCCGTGGGCGACTCGCTCGAGGTGCGCCTGCCGTCGGGGGAGAAGACGCGCGGGAAGGTGATCAGCAAGAGCGCGGAAGGGGAGTTCGCGACGCAGCACGACGTGAGCGCATCGAAGCGCGACATCCGCGCCGTGGCATTCCGCGTCGCGATCCCGAACCCCAAGCGCACGATCGTGCCGGGGACCACGGCGTCGGTGGTGCTGCCGACGGTGCGTCCATGACGCGCGACGTCGCCGACCCGGCGATTGTGGTGGAGCACGCGGTGAAGGAGTACGGCAAGATCACCGCGGTGAACGACGTCTCCTTCACCGTGGCGGCGGGGGAGACGCTCGGGCTGCTGGGCCCCAACGGTGCGGGGAAGAGCACGCTGATTCGCATGATGACGACCCTCGTGCCGATCACGAGCGGGCGCGTGCTCGTCGGCGGGCACGACGTGTCGAAGGATCCCGACCGTGCGCGGCTGGCGATCGGTGTGATCCCGCAGGCGATGACGACCGACACCGATCTCTCGGTGGAGGAGAACCTCGACATTTACGCGAAGCTCTACGGCGTGCAGAAGGACGAACGCAAGCGAGCCATCGCCGAGCTGCTCGAGCTCGTGCATCTGTCTGATCGGCGGAAGTCGCTCGTCGGCACGCTGTCGGGCGGGATGCGGCGGCGCGTCGAGCTGGCGCGCGGGCTCGTTCATCATCCGGCGATCCTCTTTCTCGACGAGCCGACGACCGGTCTCGATCCCGTGTCGCGCGCCGACGTGTGGGAGATGATCACCAAGCTGCGACAGGTGCGCGGACTCACCGTCCTGATCACGACGCACTACATGGACGAGGCGGACCGGTTGTGCGACCGGATCGCCATCGTGGACAAGGGGCGGCTCGTCGCGCTGGACACGCCGCGCGCGCTCAAGGACGCCGTACCCGGGGCGACGGCGATCGAGGCGCGCGTCGACCAGCCGCCGGCGGAATGGGAATCGGAGCTGCTCGGGCTCGACGGTGTGACGTCGGCGCATGCGCTGGGCGGCGACACCTGGCGGCTCGTCGCGGTGGATGCGGGCCGCGCCGCGACGGCGCTCGTGACGCACGCGCAGACGCGCGGCGTCGCGCTGCAGTCGCTGTCGGTGACGTCGACGACGCTGGACGACGTGTTCGCACACTACGCGGGCCATTCGATGGGCGCGGGTGCGGCCGCGGCGCCGGCTCCCTCTCATCCGCTCGCGGGGAGAGGCCGATGAACCGCCAGCGTGTCTTCGCGATAGTCGAGCGCGAGCTGCGCAAGTTCGTGCGCACGCCGATGATCCTGTTCATGACGCTGCTCATGCCGCTGATGCAGCTGTTCGTGCTCGGCAACGCGTACGGCGGACGAACGCCGCATCTTCAGGTCGCCGTCGTCGATGAAGACGGCGGGCCGGCGTCGCGCCGAGTGCGTGAGGCGCTGTATGCGCTCGAGGGGAATGGCGACATGCTGCGTCCGGTGTCGTACGAGACCGAGGGCGAGGCCGCCGAAGCGGTACGACACGGGAAGGTGTCCGGTGCACTCGTCATTCCCGCTCAGTTCTCGCGGCGCGTGTATGCCGGTGATCAGCCGCACGTCGGGCTGCTGCTCGACAACACGGACAACATTCTGAGTGCCACGGTGCGCGGGCTCATGGGGGGCGCGGTGCAGCGGGCCGCGCGCGAGAGGCCGGCGCCGCGCATGAGCGCTGCCGTCGCCGTGGACGCGGTGGAGCTGTATCCGTACGTCCCCTACATGCGCTACATGCTGCCGGGCGTCATCTCGCTCGGGCTGTTCATGTCGGCGATGATCGGGGGCGCGATTCTCTATCTCGACGACAAGCAGCGCGGCGTCCATGAAGGGTATCTGGTCACACCGATCACGAAGGCGGAGCTGGTGGTGGCGCAGATCCTGTCGGGGACGATCAAGGCGACGGTCGGCGGCGTGCTGCTCGCGTTGATCGGCGCGCTCTCGGCCGGGGTGACCGCGATCCTCGAGCCGGCACGCCTCGTGGCGCTCGTCGTGCTCGTGGTGCTGACGTCGGTGTCGTTCATGGCGATGACGTCGTGCATCGTCGCCCGGATGAGCAACCCGATCCTGCCGCGCGCCATCTTCGGGATGCTGAACACCCTGCTCTACTTTCCGAGCGGTGCGGTGTACCCGGTGCAGGGGCTGCCCGGGTGGCTGAAGGCGATCGCTCGGCTGGACCCGTTCACGTACGCGGTGCACGCGCTGCGCGTGCTGCTGCTGAAGGGGGCGGCGGTGAGCGTGCTGCTGCCGGACCTCGTGTTTCTGGGGCTGTTCGCGTCGGCGATGGTCACGGGGTCCGTGTTGCTGTTCAGGCGGACGCTCTGAGTTGAACTGCCACTCCCAGTACTGAGTACTAGGTACCTGGTACCGAGACTGCATACGGGCTCCCGGAATGCCGGGCGAGATCTAGCCGTTGGGGTCAGACTCGGTGGGGTCAGACTCGGTGGGGTCAGACTCGGTGGGGTCAGACTCGGTGGGGTCAGACTCGGTGGGGTCAGACTCGGTGGGGTCAGAGTCAACCGACTCTG
>JAEKKK010000113.1 GCA_019510405.1 Gemmatimonadota bacterium
CGAAGACGCACGGCACCGGGAAGCTGAAGAACTGCGCGATGTGCTTGCGCCGCGTCTCTTCGTCGAGCGAGAAGAGGTAGGTGACTTCCGTCTCGCCGAACACCTGCAGCCGCCGGGCGACGAATCGCTTCACGTAGCCGGAGAGCGCGAGGCCCGGGCTCGAGATGTCGGAGCCGTCGACGACGCGATCGAGCCCCTTCGTCCCGGGGACGCGCTCGAGCTCGAGCAGGTCGCGCACCTGCTCAAAGATCGCACCGACCTTCATCTCAGGCATGCAGCACTCATCGAGGGGTCCCTCGGCTGGCGAGGACGCGAAAGAGATGCGCGGCCGTCTCGTTGGCGGCGCGCTCCCAGGTGAAGCTCTCGGCGAAGGCGCGCGCCTGCGTGCCGAGGCGCGTGACGAGCGCGGGGTCGTTCGCGATCTGCGTCATGGCAGCGGCCATCGCGGGAATGTCGCCGTGCGGGACGAGATAGCCGGTCTCACCGTGGCGCACCGATTCGCGAATGCCCGGCGAGTTCGACGCGACCACGGGGGTGCCGCACGCGGCTGCCTCAAGATTCGTGATGCCCCATCCCTCCTTCGGCGAGGCGAAGACGAGCGCCCACGCGCGCCGCAGCAGGCGCAGCTTCTCGTCCTCGCTGATGCGCCCAAGAAACCGCACGCGCTCGCCGAGGTCAAGCGACGCGGCGAGCCGCTCGAGCGCGGGGCGGTAGTCGCCCGCGCCGGCGATCTCCAATCGCGCGGTGGGATGCTCCATCGCGCCGAACGCCGTGATGACCTGCTGCACCCCTTTGTATCGCTTGAGCCGCCCGAGGTAGGCGAACACCGGCGTCTCGGCGCGCTCGCGGGCGCACGGCGTGTACCCGACGGTATCGATGCCGGGATAGATCACCTCGACGGCGGCGCGCGGGATGCCGCGCTCGGCGAGATCGCTCGCCGTGCTCGCGCTGATCGCCTCGAAGGGCACCCCACGGTAGACGCGGCCGAGCGGGCGCTCGGCGAGCCACACGGCGGCGGCGAGCGGCGCCGCGAGCTCCTGGAACGCCGTGGCGCCGAAGAGGTGCGGGACGAGCGCCACCACCGGCGGGCCGCCCCAACGCGGCGTGTAGAGCGGCACCTTGTTCACGTCTTCCACGAGCAGGTCGTAGCCGGCGCGTTTCAGATGCGTGTCGAAGAAGCGCCGAGCGAGAACGGGGAAGGTGTAGCGCGTGCCGACGCGCAGCACCTCCATGCCGTCGAGCGTGACGCGCGGCGGGCACCCCGGCCAGCCGCCGCACAGCAGCGTGACCTGATTGCCCTGGGCAGCCAGCCGGCCGAAGATCTCGTGCAGGTGGATCTCGGCGCCGCCCGCCAGCGGGTTCTCGCGGTCCTGCCAGTTGACGACGAGAAGGCGCACTACATCCGCACCATGCGGCGCGCGAGCGCATCGAGCACGCCGTTGACGAACTTCGCGCTCGCGGCGCTGCCGAACCGCTCGGCGAGCGTGACCGCTTCCTGGATCACGACGCGCGGCGGCGTCTCGCCGATGGAGAGCTCGGCGGCGGCCATGCGCAGCACGCAGCGCTCCACGGCGCCGATGCGCTCGAGCCGCCAGTTCGTCGTGACTTCCGCGAGCTCGGCGTCGAGCTCGCGCTGCTTCTGCGCGACGCGCCGCACGATCGGCCCCGCGACGCGCCGCTCGTCCGGCGTGATCGCGAGATCGTCCCACACCTGCGTGGCGACCCGCTCGAGATCGACGCCGCCGCGCATGTCCCACGCGTAGAGCGCCTGCCCTCGTCCGCGACATCGAGCCGTTCGAACAGGTCGGCCATCTCCATCGCGGCGACGGCGGCATCCCACCCCTTGTTGCCGTGCGCGCCGCCGGCTCGTGCTTCGGCTTGCTCCATCGTATCCGTCGTGAGCAGCCCGAAGCCGATCGGGATCTCGTACTCCGTGCTCGCGTCGGCCAGCCCGCGCGACGCCTCGCCCGCCACGTAGTCGAAGTGCGGTGTGTCGCCGCGCACCACGGCGCCGACGACGACGAGCGCGTTGTAGCGCTCCGTCGCGGCGAGCCGGCGCGCGGCGTACGGGAGCTCCCACGCGCCGGGCACCCAGACGACGTCGACGTCTTCCGCCGCTGCACCATGGCGCACGAGCGCGTCGAGCGCGCCCTCGGCGAGCTTCTCGGTGATGTGATGATTGAACCGGGACGCGAGCACGACGAAGCGTCGCCCCTCCCCGGTCACGATGCCGTTGAACTCCGCCATGTCGATCAGGAAGCGAGAAGGTGCCCGAGCTTGTCGCGCTTGGTGCCCATGTAGCCGGCGTTCTCCACGTTCTCCGGCTGCACGATCGGGACGCGCTCGTCCACGTGCAGACCGTAGCCCTCGAGGCCGACCATCTTGCGCGGATTGTTGGTGATCGGGCGGATGGAGCGCAGGCCGAGGTCGAGCAGGATCTGCGCACCGATGCCGTAGTTGCGAAGGTCCGGCGCGAAGCCGAGCCGCTCGTTGGCCTCGACCGTGTCGGCGCCGGCGTCCTGGAGCTCGTACGCCTTGAGCTTGTTGAGCAGGCCGATCCCCCGCCCTTCCTGGTCCAGATAGACGATCGCGCCGCGGCCTTCCTTCTGGATCATCTGCATCGCCGTCTCGAGCTGCCAGCCGCAGTCGCAGCGCATCGAGTGGAAGACGTCGCCGGTGAGACACTTGGAGTGCATCCGCACCAGCACGCCCTCGCCGCCGGACACGTCGCCGTAGGTGATGGCGACGTGCTCGTGGCTGTCGACGTCGTTCCGGTAGCCGAACACCTTCCACGTCCCGTACGGCGTGGGCAGCCGCGCTTCGGCGACGCGATGCACGAGCCGCTCGTTGCGGAGCCGGTATGCGACGAGCTGCGCGACGGTGATGAAGGTGAGCCCGTGCTCGCGCGCGAACACCTCGAGGTGCGGGCGCTTCGCCGTCGTGCCGTCCTCGTTGAGGATCTCGCACACGACGCCGGCCGGATAGAGGCCGGCGAGGCGCGCGAGATCGACCGCCGTCTCCGTGTGCCCGACGCGCTGCAGCACGCCGCCGTCGCGCGCCCGCAGCGGAAACACGTGACCGCCGTGCCGCAGGTCGCCCTCGACCGTCGCCGGATCGACACAGACGCGGATCGTCGTCGCGCGGTCCTGCGCACTGATACCCGTGCCGACGCCGAAGCGCGGACTCGCGTCGACGCTCACGGTGTACGCGGTGCGATACTCGTCCGGGTTGCTCTCGGCCATCGGCGCGAGCCCGAGCTGGTCGCAGCGCTCGCCGGTGAGCGCGAGGCAGATCAACCCGCCCGCCTTCTTCACCATGAAGGTGATGGACTCGGCGGTGACGAGCGACGCGGCGCAGATGAGATCGCCCTCGTTCTCGCGGTCCTCGTCGTCGGCGACGATGACGAGCTTGCCCGCGGCGAAGTCGGCGATCGCCTGTTCAACGGTGGAGAATGGCATGAGAGTCAACGAAAGCTGTTCGGACGTGACGCGGTGTGAGCCCTCACCTGGCGACCGCGTACGGGGCGACGAGCTGGCGGACGTACTTGCCGATCATGTCCGCCTCGACGTGGACGACGTCGCCGGCACGGAGCGCGCCGAGCGTGGTGTGCGTCCACGTGTACTCGATGAGCGATAGCTGAAGAATCCCTGGAGCGGGGAGCGCGTTCACGGTGAGGCTGACACCGTCGATCGCGACGGAGCCGTGCGGGACCATCAGCGACTCGAGGTCGTCCGGCAGGCGGACGTCGACGAGGAGTGCGTCGTCGCGCCGGTGGACGCGCTCCACCGTGCCCACGCCGTCGACGTGGCCCTGTACCATGTGCCCGCCCAGACGGTCGCCGAGGCGGAGCGCCCGCTCGAGGTTGACGCGCCGGCCCGGCTCCCACGAGCCGATGGTCGTGCGGTCGAGCGTCGTGACGATGGCGGCGACGGTGAACCAGCCTGCGCCGTGCTCGCGCACCGTGAGGCACGCGCCGTTCACCGCGATGCTCTCGCCTGGCGTCAGCCCCGTGTAGCCGGACGCGATGCGGAGCTCGCGCCCCGCCTCCGTCCGCTCCACACGCTCGACGACACCGACGTCGTCAACCAGCCCGGTGAACATTCAAATAGCTCCCCCCTCTCAGTGTGGAGGGGCGTAGACCGTCATCTCGTCGTCCTCGAAGCGCCGCGACTCGACGAGCCGCCAGCGCGGGGCATCGGCTGCCCGGACCGGCTCGGCGCTGCCGAAGGCGTTGAGCGAACCAGCCCCGAGAACGAGGGGTGCCCGAAAGATAACCAGCCGGTCGACCAGTGCGTCGCGGACCAGCGAACCGGCCAGGGTCGCCCCACCCTCGACGAGGAGCGAGCGGACGCCCCGCGCCCGGAGGGCGATCATCGCGTCGCGCGTCGTGGCGGCCTGGATGAGCGTGACCCCGAGCCGCTCGAGCGCGGCCGCGCGGGCAGCGTCGGGGTTGCGGCACACGACGGCGACGGGGACCTCGCGCGCCGTGCGCCCGAGGCGCGAATCGACCGGCAGCCGCGCCGAGGAGTCGAAGACGACCCGCAGCGGGGCCACCCGGGGCGGCGTCCCATGCCGAACCGTGAGCGCGGGATCGTCGGCGAGGGCGGTGCCGATGCCGACGGCGATGGCGTCCGCGTCGGCACGCAGGCGGTGCACCTCGTGGCGCGCCGCCTCGCCGGTGAGCCAGCCGGGCCGCCGGGTGTGGTCGGCAATCGCGCCGTCGAGCGAGAGGGCGAGCTTGAGCCGCACGAACGGCCGGTCGCTCGCCAGCGCGTGGAAGAACGGCGCATTGAGCTCACGCGCCGCGGCTTCCTCCACGCCCACCGTCACCTCGACGCCGGCGTCTCGCAGGCGCTCGGCGCCTCCGCGCGCGATCGGATGCGGATCCTCGCACGCGATCACGACGCGGCGCACCCCCGCGGCGAGCAGCGCCTCCGTGCATGGCGGCGTCTTGCCGTGGTGATTGCACGGCTCGAGGGTGACGTACACCGTCGCGCCGCGGGCGAGCTCGCCCGCGGCGCGCAGTGCTTCGACCTCGGCGTGCGGCCCGCCGTACTCGGCGTGCCAGCCTTCGCCGACGACGACACCATCCCGCACGACGACGGCGCCGACCATCGGGTTCGGCGCCGTGCGTCCCCATCCACGTTCGGCGAGTGCGAGCGCCCGGCGCATGAATGCGCCGTCGTCCGGCGCCGCCAGCCGCTCGCTCGCCATGCTAGAAGGCTAAACGGAAACCCGCCGAGCCGTAGGTGCGCGACTTGTCGGCGCGACCCGTCTCGAACTCGTTGTAGGTGTCCACCGTGCCGCCCGTGACCTGTCCCACCTCGCCGACGAGCTTGAACACGGGGAGGTTCAGCGAGAGATCGACGAAGTAGTTCGTCCGCGTGAGGCTCTGCGACATGTTGATGAGCTGAGTCGCCGAGACCACGGCGCCCTTCACGGTGCCCGACACCTTCGCTTCGTCGTCGTATTTGTCCTGCCCGATCCCGGCGGCGATCCCGAACGTGAGCAGCGACTTGCCCGCCACGACGCGCCACGCCGACGTCTTCACCTTGGCATCCTCGACGAGGACGCTGAGGTCGGGCGAGGCGCCGGTGATGGTCGTCGTCGGCAGGTCGCGCTTGAGATAGGTGAACGACACGCCCGGCACGACGATCGACTCCTTGAGCAGTCCGATGCGCACGCCGTAGCCCAGCTGGAGACTGCGGTCCGGATCGATCCGCACATCCGAGGTCGAGTCGCCGATGGCGGGAACGTACGTGGCGCTGAGCAAGAGGTCGATGCCGCCGACGTTCGTCAGGGGGAGCGGCACGCCGCCGAAGATGCCGATCGCGGCATCCGCCGTCGGCAGGCCGACGATCTGCGTGCTGCTGGGCAGTGCGCTCGTGCCGGTGCGCTGCACGCGACCGCTCGTGCTGGGAACGGGGAACGAGCCGATGTCGGGCAGATCGCCCTGGAAGATGTTCCCGCGCAGGCCGATGGAGAAATGGCCCGGGCCACCGAGCGTGCTGCCGCTACCCAGTACGGCGTTGCCGCCGGCGAGCGCCAGCCCGAGCTGCGGCGACAGCAGCTGAAAGACATCCACCGCCATCTGACAGGCATCCTGGGATGTCCCGGACGCACAGCTGTTCGCCGTCGTTTGCGCACCGGCATTTGCCGCGGTCACCAGCGCGAGCCCCGCTCCCAGCAACGACCACTTTCTCATTCTTCCTCTCAGGTAATTCGCACCTGACCGGTCCCGCGCACCGTGCGTCCGAGCCGCCAGGCATCGACGTTGGCCGACTTGGCGCTCGCCTCGACTGCAGCGGCTCCCGCCTCATCGGTGATCACCACCATGCCGACGCCCATGTTGAACGTTCGATACATCTCGGCCCGCGAGACCTGTCCTGCGCGTTCCAGCTGAAGGAAGAGGTTGGGAATCGTCCAGCTCGAGCCGTCGATCTTGGCGTCGAGCGTGTCCGGCAGCACCCGATTCACATTGCCCGGCAGCCCGCCGCCCGTGATGTGCGCCATGCCATGGATCTTCCCGAGTATCGGCCGGAGCATGGGCAGATAGGAGCGGTGGATCCGGAGCAGCACGTCGCCCACCGTCGCCTCCTCACCGGGGAACGGGTCGCTCGCCCCGAGGCGCATCCGCTCGGCGACGATGTTCCGCGCGAGGGAGTAGCCGTTGGTGTGCAGCCCGCTGCTGGCAAGTCCGACGATGACGTCACCCTCTTCGACGCGGTCCGCGCCGAGGATGGAATCCTCTTCGACGGCCCCGACGATGAAGCCGGCGAGATCGTAATCGGGCGGCGTGTAGATGCCGGGCATCTCCGCCGTCTCGCCGCCGACGAGGGAGCAGCCGTTCTCGCGACATCCCGCGGCGACCCCTCGCACCACCGCTTCGACCACCTCCGGCACGAGACGTCCCGCGGCGAAGTAGTCGAGGAAGAAGAGCGGCACGGCGCCCTGCACGAGGATGTCGTTGACGCAGTGGTTGACGAGATCGTGTCCCACCGTGTCGTGGCGGTTCGCCTCGATCGCGACGCGCAGCTTCGTCCCGACGCCATCCGCGCTCGAGACGAGCACCGGGCGCTGGAAGTCGGCGGGGATGCGGAACATCCCGCCGAAGCCACCGAACGCGCCGCGCGCGCCGGCGGTGAACGTCGACTCGACGACGCTGCGGATGCGATGCTTGACGTCGTCCGAGCGGTCGATGTCGACGCCGGACGCCGCGTAGTCCAGCGGGCGCTGGTCGCTCACGCGAGCACCTCCTCTTCGAAGGCGACGAGCCGCCGGAAGTCGGCGACCCGTGCAGCGATGTTGGATCGGTCGATCTCGAGCAGCCGCTGCACGGAGAACTTCTCCACGGCGAAGGAGCCCATCGCCGAACCGTAGATCACCGCGCGCCGCAGGTTGTCGTCGCTCAGGTCACCCGTGCGCGCGAGGTAGCCCATGAAGCCGCCGGCGAAGGAGTCGCCCGCGCCGGTCGGGTCGAACACGTTCTCGAGGGGATACGCCGGCGCGAAGAAGATCGAGCGCTCCTTGAACAGGAAGGCGCCGTGCTCCCCCTTCTTGATGATCACCATCGACGGCCCGCGCTCCATGATCCAGCGCGCCGCCTTCACGAGGTTGAAGCAGTCCGTCAGCTGTCGCGCTTCGCCGTCGTTCAGGGTGATCAGGTCCACCTGCTCGATCAGGGCGAGCAGCTCGGGCCGCCGGCTCTCGATCCAGAAGTTCATCGTGTCGCATGCGACGAGCTTCGGCCGCTCCACCTGGCGCAGCACGTCGAGCTGGAGCCGCGGATCGATGTTGGCGAGGAAGACGAAGGGCGCGCGGCGGAACTGCTCGGGGATCTTCGGGCTGAAGTGCGAGAAGACGCCGAGGTGCGTCTCGAGCGTCTCGGCCGAGTTCAGGTCGTGGCGATAGCGGCCGCGCCAGCGGAACGAGTTGCCCGACATCTGCTCGAGTCCGGCCATGTCCACGCCGCGGGCGCGCAGCGGCTCGAGCTGCTCCATCGGGTAGTCGTCGCCGACGACGCCGACGAGCTGCACGGGCGAGAGATGACTCGCCGACGCCGAGAAGAATGTTCCGGAGCCGCCGATCACGAGGTCCGCCTTGCCGAACGGCGTTTCCACGGAGTCGAGCGCGACGGAACCGACGACGAGCACGGTCATGGGGCGATGAGATGAAGTGAGGGTAACACGGTGGATGGTGGTCTGTGATCAGTGAACGGTGAACGGTGATGTCCGACGCAGTTACCGTTCACCGTTCACTGATCACCGATCACGAGCAGTTCCTACATCCGTTCCGGTGCCGTGATGCCGAGCATCGTGAGCCCATTCCTGATCACGATCTGCGCCGCGCGCGCCAGCACCAGCCGTGCGCGCATGATCGGCTCCGGCTCGTTCAGCACGTGCGCCTTGTGGTACCAGAGGTGAATGCGTCCCGCGGTGTCGTGCAGATAGGTCGCGACGCGCTGCGGCTCGAGCGCCTCCGCCGCGCCGGCGACGAGCGCTGGGAAATCGAGGAGGGCCTTCATGAGCTCCGTCTCCTCCTCCAGCACGAGCGGAGAGAGGTCGGTGGCCGACGGATCGATCGACGCCGGATCGATCTCTCCGACGCGAAAGATCCCCGACAGGCGCGCGTGCGCCATCTGGATGTAGTAGACGGGATTCTCCTCGCTCTGCGAGCGCGCGAGATCCACGTCGAAGGAGAGCTGCGTGTCCCCCTTCCGCATCAGGAAGAAGTACCGCACCGCGTCGCGCCCGACCTCGTCGATGAGATCGCGGACGGTGACGTAGCTGCCGGCGCGCTTGGAGATCTTCACCTCCTCGCCGCTCTTCATCACCGTCACCATCTGGTGCAGCACGTACTCCGGATATCCCTCCGGGATGCCCATGCCGAGCGCCTGGAGTCCCGCCCGCACGCGCGTGACCGTGCTGTGATGATCGGAGCCCTGCACGTTGACGGCGCGCGTGAAGCCGCGCTCCCACTTCGTCACGTGGTACGCGACGTCCGGCACGAAGTACGTGTAGGTGCCGCCGCGCTCCGCGCTCTTGCGCATCACGCGATCCTGGTCGTCGCCGTAGTCCGTGGTGCGCAGGAAGAGCGCGCCGTCCTTCTCGTACGTCTTGCCGCTGGCGACGAGCCGCTCCACGGTGCGCTCGACGCGGCCGTCGGCATAGAGCGACGACTCGAGGTAGTAGGTGTCGAAGCGGACGCCGAACGCACGCAGATCGAGATCCTGTTCCTTGCGCAGCTCCTCGACCGCGAGCCTGCGTGCGGCGTCGCCGGCACCGGACACGTGAGACACGTCGCCGACGACGAACGTCGGGTCCGCGATCACGGTCGCCGCGAGCTCCGGGTGTCGCTCGAGAAAGACCTTCGCGATGTCCCGGACGTACTCGCCGTGATACCCGCCCTCGGGAATCTCGAGCCCGTGGCCCCCCGTTTCGCGAACGCGCGCGAGCGTGCTTTTCGCCAGGTTCTCGATCTGCACGCCCGCGTCGTTGTAGTAGAACTCGCGCGAGACCTTCCACCCCGTCCACTCGAGCAGCGAAGAGATGGCGTCGCCGAGCGCGGCCTGACGCCCGTGACCGACGTGCAGAGGCCCGGTGGGATTCGCGCTCACGAACTCCACGACGACGGGGAGTCCCTTCCCCGCTTCACTGCGGCCGTAGTCGCGATCGGCCGCCACGAGTGCGGCGATCCCCTGCGCGACGCGCGCGGCGTCCATGCGGAAGTTGATGAAACCCGGTCCGGCCACTTCCGCCGACGAGATCCCCGCCGCTGCCTTGTCGAGGACTTCGATCAGCTTCTGTGCGAGGTCACGCGGCTTCTGTCCGAGCGGCTTGGCGAGCACCATCGCCAGGTTGGTCGCCCAATCGCCGAACGCCGGATCACGCGGACGCTCGAGCACCGGCTCGACGCCGTCCTGCGCACCGAGACTCTTCGCCGCGCGCGTGAGCTCGGCGCGCAGGATCTCGACGTCGCTGCTCACTCGCCGCTGCTCGGCTTCGGGGGAGCAGCCGGCTTCGATTCGGCAGGCTTGCTCTCACTCGACTTCGAAGCCCCGCCCGACTCCGACGAGCCGCCCGAAGTGCCCGATGCGCCTTCACTCTTGCCGCCTTCCGCCTTGGCGCCATCGGACTTCGACTCGGGCGCCTTCTTCTGATGCGCGTTCTTACCGTAGTCCGTCAGGTAGAACCCCGAACCCTTGAACACCAGCCCAGCGCCGCCCGACATGATGCGTTCGGCCATCTGGCCGCACTCGGGGCAAGCGGTCTGGGCCTCGGAGGTGCCGATCGAGCGATAGAACCGTTCGAAGGTGTGACCGTTGGGACAGCGGAACTCGTAAGTTGGCATCGATATGAGACTTAGGCGGCTTCGGGGAGAGCTTCGAATACTAGCCGCCCGCAGGGAGCGCTACAAGGGCGGGGACGAGGAGATGCGGGGTGCGGGGATGCGGAAAACCACACGACCTCGGGAGCTTCCTCCTCCCGAGGTCGTTTCTCATCTCCGCATCCCCGCATCCCCGCATCCCCTCATATCGGTCGATGCACACCCCAGCGCTCGCGCAGCACGTCGCTGATCTCGCCGACGCTCGCGCGGGCGCGGACGGCGTCGATGATCCGCGGCATCAGCTCGGCGCGCGGATTGGTGCTCGTGTCGGAATAGGTCGCGGCTGCCTCGCCGAGCGCGGTCAGTGCGTTCTGCACTGCACTGTCGTTGCGGCGCGCGCGCACGTCGCGCAGGCGCGCGGCCTGATCGCGCTCGAGCGCCGAGTAGTCGGGCGGGGCGACGACCGTCTCGCTCGCGCCATCCGCGAACTTGTTCACGCCGACGATCACCGTCTCGCCGCGCTCGACGCGCAGCTGATGCGCGTACGCCGAACGGCCGATCTCCTCCTGGAGGAAGCCGGCCTCGATCGCCTTCGCGGCGCCGCCGCGTTCGTCCACCTGCGCGAGCAGCGCCATCGCCGCCGACTCGAGTGACGTCGTGAGCTGCTCGACGTAGTAGCTCCCGGCGAGCGGATCGGCGGTGAGCGCGGCGCCACTCTCGAACCCGATGATCTGCTGGGTGCGCAGCGCGAGCGTCGCCGCTTCCGCCGTCGGCAGCGACAGCGCCTCGTCGTAGCCGTTGGTGTGCAGCGACTGCGTGCCGCCGAGCACCGCCGCCAGCGCCTGCACCGCGACGCGCACGACGTTGTTGAGCGGCTGTTGCGCCTGGAGCGTCACGCCGCCAGTCTGCGTGTGAAAGCGCAGACGACAGCTCGCATCGCCCGCGCCGAAGCGCTCGCGCATCAGCCGCGCGTACATGCGCCGCGCCGCACGGAACTTCGCCACCTCCTCGAACAGATCGTTGTGCGCGGCGAAGAAGAAGGACAACCGCGGGGCGAAGTCGTCGATCGCCAGCCCCGCATCGCGCGCGCGCGCCACGTATTCCATCGCGTTGGCGAAGGTGAACGCGAGCTCCTGCACCGCCGTCGCTCCCGCCTCGCGGATGTGATAGCCGGAGATGGAGATCGGATTCCAGCTCGGCACCTCCGCGGCGCAGAAGCGGAAGATCTCCGTGATCAGGGCGAGCGACGGTCCCGGTGGATAGATGTACGTGCCGCGCGCGACGTACTCCTTGAGGATGTCGTTCTGGATCGTTCCCGACAGCTTCGCCCGCGCGATGCCGCGCTCTTCCGCGACCACGACGTACATCGCCAGCAGGGTCGCCGCCGTGGCGTTGATCGTCATCGACGTCGAGACACGGTCGAGCGGGATGCTCTCGAGGAGGACGTGCATGTCCTCCACCGTGTCGATCGCCACGCCGACGCGACCCACCTCGCCGAGCGCGCGCGGCGCATCGGAGTCGATCCCCATCTGCGTCGGGAGATCGAATGCGACGGAGAGACCGGTCTGTCCGCGGTCGAGCAGAAGGCGGAAGCGCTCGTTCGTCTGCCGCGCCGTGCCGAAGCCGGCGTACTGGCGCATCGTCCACAGCCGGCCGCGGTACATCGTCGGCTGCACGCCGCGCGTATACGGATACGATCCGGGATCGCCCAGATCGCGGTCGTACTCGATGGGCGCGTCGGTAGGCCGGTAGACCGGCTCGACGGGAAGCCCGGACGGAGTGGTGCGCTCGTCGCTGATGCGCTGGCCTCTACGCGCCGACGAGCTCGGAGTGATGCGCGAAGGTGCGCAGCGCCAGGTCGACGTCGTTCTTCGACCCCATGAACAACGGGACGCGCTGATGCAGCTCGGTCGCCTGGATGTCGAGCACGCGCGTCTTCCCGTCGATCGCCGCGCCGCCGGCCTGCTCGCAGATGAACGCCAGTGGATTGGCCTCGTAGAGGAGCCGCAGCTTCCCCTGTGGACTCTTCTTGCTCGGCGGATAGCAGAACACGCCGCCGCCGAGCAGGTTGCGATGGAAGTCGGCGACGAGCGAGCCGACGTAGCGCACCGTGAGTGGCCGTCGGTCGCCCTCGAGCCCGCGGTACTTGCGCATGAGCTGCTTGGTGGGTTCGTCCCAGTACTGCTCGTACGAGTCGTTCACCGAGAGGAATTGCCCCTCGTCCGGCGTGCGGATGTTCGGATGCGAGAGGAGGAACTCGCCGATCGAAGGATCGAGGGTGAAGCCGTGCGCGCCCTGCCCCGTCGTGTACACGAGCATGGTGCTCGATCCATAGATCACGTAGCCCGCCGCGACCTGGCGGCGCCCCGGCTGCAGCAGGTCCTCCATCTCGCCGTGCCGCCCGCGCGTGATCTTCTGCACGATGCTGAACACCGTGCCGACGGGCACGTTCACGTCGATGTTGGACGAGCCGTCGAGTGGATCGAACAGCAGGCAGTACTTGCCGCACTTGAAGTGCTCGGGGATCGGGATGATCCCCTCCACTTCCTCGGACGCCATGGCGCACAGCCGGCCGCCGTGGTCCACGGCCTTGATGATCGTCTCGTTGGCGAAGACGTCGAGCTTCTGCTGGATCTCCCCCTGAATGTTCGCGTCGCTCGTCGCGCCGAGGATGTCCACGAGGCCGGCGCGGCGCACCTTGTTCGCGATCAGCTTCGCGGCGAGCGCGAGATCGTACAGGATGCCGGACAGCTCCCCCGTCGCTTCGGGGTGCAGCCGCTCCTGCTCGATGATGAACCGCTCGATCGTGACGACGGACGTCGCGGTGTGTTGGACCACGGGCGACCTCTACACAGTGGGAGGGAGGCCTGTCACTCGGCTCGCGGCGAACTGGCGTGCATCCGCCTCATAGGGATTCTGCGAGTAGCCGTGCCGCAGGCTCCACCAGATGTACCGGAGCGGGAAGGTCCGATCGGATGCAAACTGGTGGACGTGCCGGAGCTCGTGCAAGAGTAATTCCGGCGAGAGTGGCGCCCTCGGCGCGAGCCAGATCGTGCGGCCGAGCGTGATGCCGGCCACCGTCGCACGCCCGAGACACCAGCCGCCCACGCGCACCGGCAGCCCACCGCGTCGCCAGCGCGCGTCGGCGAGCTCGGGATAGCGCGCGAGCAGTGTCGGCGGCAGGGTCATCCGGTGACCCACGATCGGGCCGAACACCGCCCGCACCAGCCGCGCGATCACGCCGCTCGCGCGCTGCGCGCTCAGGGGACGGGGCGCTCCGGGATCGACCACCGTTCGTCGCGTGCCTCCACTTCGATTCGTCGGCCGTCGGTGCGGACGACGATCGTCCCCGCGCGGTCCGTGCGCAGCACCTGGGCGCCGGACGCGTGCAGCGCCTGCATCACGGCAGCGTCCGGATGCCCATACGTATTGTGCGCGCCGACGCTCACCAGCGCGAGCCTGGGATGCACCGCGGCGAGAAAGGGCGCCGTCGTGCTGGTGTTGCTGCCGTGATGCCCCACCTTCAGCACGTCGGCCGCGAGCGCCGCCGGATCGCGGGTGAGGAGCCAGTCTTCTTCGGGTC
>JAEKKK010000134.1 GCA_019510405.1 Gemmatimonadota bacterium
CGCGCCGGCGATCGGTGCGGCGCCCGCCGAGGCGGTGCCCGTCCCGGTCGGCGAGGGGAGCCGCGTCCGCTGATCGGACGCCTGGCCGGGATGATGCGCTGAACGACGGTCCTCCCATGGCCCGCACCGCGAAACCGCACCAGGTCGCCCCCGATCTCGACGCCGAGCACGACGCCGGGTTCGCTGCCGCATCGGAGCGCGCCGCCCGCGCGCTCGAGGCCATCCCACCCGAGCAGCTCGGACACCCAATCGCCGTCGGGAACGAGGGACGCGAGATCCGCATCGGCACGGCGTCGTGGACCGATCCGACGATCACGAAAGGGAATGTCTTCTATCCGCGCGGCGTGACGTCGAGCGAGGATCGGCTGCGCTACTACGCGAGCCAGTTTCCCACCGTCGAGGTGGACTCGACCTACTACTCGCTCCCCGAGCGTGCGATCGCGACGTTGTGGGCGGCGCGCACGCCACCGGATTTCGTCTTCCACGTGAAGGCGCACGCGCTCATGACGGGGCAGCCCACCGAGGTGGCGCGGCTTCCGGAGGCGCTCATCGACGCGCTGCCGGCGGCCCTCGCGGACAAGCCGAGGATCTATGCGAAGGATCTTCCGCTCGAGCTGTACGATGCCGTATGGACGCACTTCCTCGACGCGCTCGAGCCGCTGCGCGAAGCGGGGAAGCTCGGCGGCGTGCTGCTGCAGTATCCGCGCTGGTTTCTGCCGACGCCGGAGAACAAGGACCACCTCGCCGAATCGGCGGTGCGGTTGGCGGGGACGCCCGGCGCCGTGGAGCTGCGGAACCATTACTGGTACGGCGGCGCTGACGGCACGGGGAAGGCGACCCAGTGGACGCTCGACATGCTGCGCGACCTCGGTCTCGCCTACGTCATGGTGGATGGCCCGCAGGGACTGGAGAGCAGTGTGCCGCCGATCGTGGCGGTCACCTCGCCGCAGCTGGCGATGGTCCGGCTGCACGGTCGCCGCGCGGCGACCTGGGAGGCGGCGAAGGTCCCGACAGTGGAGCGCTACCGATATCTCTACACCCAACGGGAACTCGACGCATGGCTCCCCCGCATCGACGAGGCGAGTGCGCAGGCGCGACGTACGACCGTGTTCCTGAACAACTGCTACGGGAACTACGGCACGACGAACGCGCGCGAGCTGCTGGCGCGCCTCGTCTGATCCGAGCGATGCGCTGCGAGGGCGTGTCGTGAAGCCGTTCGCCGACCACTTCTCCCGGATCGCGGCGAGCTACGCCACCTATCGGCCGCACTATCCGGAGGCGCTGTTCGCCTGGCTGGCGTCGATCGCGCCCGATCGTGCGCGCGTGTGGGACTGCGCGACGGGGAACGGGCAGGCAGCGGTCGCACTGTCGCGCCAGTTCGCGCATGTCATCGCGACGGATCCCAGCTCGGCGCAGATCGCGAGCGCGCAACGGGTCGGTGGCATCGACTACGCCGTGATGACGGCGGAGCGTCCCGCGATCGCGGCCGGCGCCGTCGCGCTGGTGACCGTTGCGCAGGCACTCCACTGGTTCGACCGGCCGCGCTTCTTCGCCGAAGCGCGCCGCGCGCTGGCGCCGCGCGGCATCATCGCCGTGTGGACGTACGGCCCGTGCAGCCTCGGCGACCCCGCGCTCGACGCGGCGATGCGCCGCTTCCACGACGAGACCGTGGGGCCGTACTGGCCGGCGGAGCGCGCGCTCGTGGTGAGTGGACTCGCGGGCGTCGAGTTCCCGTTCGACGAGCTGCGTGCGCCCGCGTTCGCGATGACGACGGAGTGGACCCTCGCCCAGTTCGTCGGCTACCTCACCACCTGGTCCGCGGTACAGCGTGCGCGCGCACAGGACGCGGATCCCATCCCGGCCATCGTCGAAGAGCTCCGTGCGGGATGGGCCTCGGACGCCGCCGCCAGACGCATCGAGTGGCCGCTCTCGATGCGCGTCGGGCGAGTCTGACTTCCGAGTCAGACTTCCGAGTCAGACTTCCGAGTGAGTGTCGAGGTTGTTGACACTCGCTCCCTGGGAGCGCCGCTGCATGACTCCGCATGCGTAAGAACTACCGGATCAGCGCGGACGCGAGCGCATCGGCGAGCGGCAAAATGCACGATCTCTCGCAGATTGCCCGACTGGAGGCGAAAAGTAGGCGTCGCATGATGACCGAATCGGTCGGACGTTTCGGCCGAATCACCCCGACCGATCGGCATTCTCCGGGCAGTGTGACCGGAACGGAAGCCGACTGAGCCATCTGGCCCCGGCGTTGCTTTGGGAGGGGACGTCCGCCGCCCGGCCAGACGATCGACGATGATCGCGAGGCATGGGATGGCATATCAGGCCCCTCCCCCCGGGCAACGATGCCCGATCGGAAACGTCCAATGAAAACCTCCAAGCGCTTCCGCATTCTCGCTCTGCTGCTCGGTGGCGGTATCGTGGTCGCCTCGAGCGCCTGCGGTGTCGACGCGCTCGACAAGTCGACCGCACCGTCGAGCGCCTCGCACGCCACGACGCCAGTGCGCACCTCGCCCTTCGTGCCGACGGCGGCGCAGAAGGCGCTCATCGGCGTGACGGACGGTACCTATCGCGTCACGTTCGATCCGCAGCAGAACCAGGTCTTCTCGCTCGGCCCGAACCGCCTCGAGATCCCGGCCAACGCAGTGTGCAAGCTCGGCAGCTCGAGCTACGGCCCTGCCTTCTGGAATTCGCCCTGCTCGCCGGAAACGGGCGCCGTACAGCTCACCGTCACCGTGCGGAACGCCTCCAGCGACCACCCGTCGGTGGACTTCAGCCCGGCGATGCGGTTCAACCCGCAGACGAATGTCCAGCTCTTCATCTACGTCCCCAACGTGAACCAGACGGACGCGCGGAACTGGATCATCGAGTACTGCGCGAACGGCGGGTCCGGCTCGTCCAGCGTCTCGGGTTCCAGCAGCGGGTCGGGTTCGACCAGCGGCTGGTCCGGCCAGTGCGTGAACGAGGCGCTGATCGATCCCGACCTCCGCACGTACGTGGACTACCGCGCGAGCGTCCTGTTCCGCCGCCTGAAGCACTTCAGCCGCTATCAGGTCGACGGCAGCGGCTACATCAACGCCGAGTAACGTTTGTCTCGCCTGACGACGGACTGAGTCTCCAATGGAGTAACGAGAGCCGGTAGTGAGGCGTCTCTGACGCAGCGCCACCGGCTCTCGTGCTTCCGGTCCCACCCGCACTTCGAGAGCGGCTTTCCCTCCCTCCCGGCGTCACCCCCTCCCTCTCGTGCCCACGTCCGCTGACGGCGCCGCTGCCGCCCGGGCAGCCCACCTCCGCCTGGTCAACCTGGCGGAGGATCATCCGTCGGCGCGTGCGCTGATCGATGAGGGGCGCGCGCTCGACAAGCTCGGGCGCCGCCGTGAGGCGCGCGACAAGTACGAGCGGGCGCTCGACGCGCTCGATCCGCCGGCGCCGAGCATCGCGTCGATGCTGCTGCGCTGGATCGCGCGCACGCACGAGATCGACGCCGACTACACCGCGGCGGCATCGTGCGCCGAGCGCGCCGTCACGCTGGCCGAGGAGGCGGGCGACCGCAACGCACTGGGCCACGCGCTGAACGTCTTCGCCGCGGTGCGCTGGCGACAGGGCGACCTGGACGAGGCGGAGCGGCTCTTTCACGAAGCGCTCCAGCGCGGCACGAGCACGACCGATCCGCGGCTGCAGGTCGACGTGATGACCAACCTCGGCTCGCTGGCGAAGATCCGTGGCGACTTCCGGGAGGCGCTCCGGTATTACGAGGAAGCGCTGGCGCACGGCCGCCTGCATTCGCTGCTCGACAACATCGTCGGCACGCTGAACAACCTCGGCATCGCCAACATGGCGCTGCACCGGATCGACGCCGCCGAGGAGGCGTTCGCGGAAGCGCTCACGATCGCGAACGCACTGGGCGGGCTGTCGTTCCGCATCCAGATCGAGGTCAACTCCGCGGCGCTCCAGATCGAGAAGGCCGACTACGCCGAAGCGAAGCGGCGCTGCGACCGCGCGATGCAGCTCGCGTCGCACCTGGGCGACTCGCGCGCGAACGCCGAGGCGGAGAAGCTGTACGGCGTCATCGCTCGCGAGACGGGCGATCTCACCACGGCCGAGTCGCACCTGCAGCGCGCACGCGAGATGGCGCGCGCGGCGAACGATCCGGAGTTCGAGGGCGACGTCAACCGCGAGCTGGCGGAGCTGTTCGAGCGGCTGGGCCGCAGCCGCGAGACGCTCCAGGCGCTGAACCGGGCGCACGCGTGCTTCACGCAGCTGCGCGCGCGGCACGAGCTGGCCGACGTGGGCCGCCGCATGGCGCGGCTCGAGGGTGATTTCCTCGACGTCGTGCGGCAGTGGAGCGAGTCGATCGAGTCGAAGGACGTGCACACGCAGGGTCACTGCGAGCGCGTGGCCGATCTCGCCGGCGCGCTCGCGGCCAAGGTGGGCTTCGACGAATCGTCGCTGTTCTGGTTCCGGGTCGGCGCGCTGCTCCACGACGTGGGGAAGCTGATCGTACCGGCCGAGGTGCTGAACAAGCCCGACGAGCTCACCCCCGAGGAGTGGGCGATCATCCGGCAGCATCCGGCCGCCGGCGTCGAGCTGCTCGCCGAGGTGGAGTTTCCCTGGGACGTCACGCCGATGGTGCGAAGCCATCACGAGCGCTGGGACGGCCAGGGCTATCCGGACGGCCTGGCCGGCGAGGCGATCCCGCTTGCGGCGCGCATCCTCTGCATCGCCGACGTCTACGATGCGTTGACGACGCAGCGCAGCTACAAGCGGCCGTTCTCGCACCTCGAGGCGATGGAGATCATGCGCCGCCAGTCGGGGCGGCAGTTCGACCCGCAGCTGTTCGCGAGGTTCGAGGAGCTGGTGCGTCGTGGCGCGCACAACCTGTCGCCCGCGGCGGAGCGCGCGCGTCCCGCGCGGCGCACGGGGCAGACGAACGTCGTCACGGTGTCGGAGGAAGACGATCTCACGGGCGTGCTCGTGCGGCGCGCGTTCACGAACGTGACGACGGCGGTGCTCGCCGAGCGGCGCCGGACCGGCGCGCCGGTGTCGCTCCTCGTGATCGACGTGGACCAGTTCAAGTCGGTGAACGACAAGTACGGGCACCTCACCGGCGACGACGCGCTGCGCACCGTCGCGGGCGTGCTGCGAGAGCACCTGCGGCCGGGCCAGTACGCGGGCCGCTACGCCGGCGACGAGTTCGTCGCCCTGCTGCCCGGGCTGGATGCCGAAGCGGCGCGGGCGGTTGCCGAGAAGGTGCGCGTCACGACGGGCGCGATGGAGATCCCGCTGCGCGAGCCGGTGGCGGGGAGCCAGACGATGCACGTCACGCTCTCGATCGGCGTCGCGACGGCGCCGGAGCACGGCGAGTCGTTCGAGGCGCTCTTCACCGCCGCCGACCGGGCGCTGTTCGACGCGAAGCGCGAGGGACGCGACAAGGTGGCGCTGGCCGGCGCCCAGGCAGAGGGTCCTCCGCAGCTCAGCTTCACGCGCTTCGTCGGTCGCACGGCGGAGCTGCGCTCGCTCGTCACCGCGTTCGACCAGAGCGTGCGGGGCGAGCCGCAGCTGCACATCGTCCTCGGCGAAGCCGGCGTGGGCAAGTCGACGCTGCTGCGCCAGCTCCTGCCCGAGGCACGGCTGCGCGGCGCGGTGATGGTGACCGGACGCTCGCTCGAGACGGAGAGCCGCGCCCCGTACGGCCCCTGGGCGGAAATGGTGCTGGCGCTGCACGAGCAGGGGATGGCGCCGGCGCGACCCTGGCCGATGCTCGAGCGACTGGTGCCCGCGCTGCGAACCGACGCGGCGCCCACCGCGCTCCCGCCATTGGATGCGACGCAGGGCCATCAGCTCACGCAGGAGATCGTGGCCTTCCTGCGCGCGGCGAGCGAGGTCCGCCCGGTCGGCCTCGTGCTGGAGGACATGCACTGGGCCGATGGGGCGAGTTGGGACGTGCTGGAGCACGTGCTCGCCCAGCTCACGACCGAGCGGATCTTCATCGCGCTCACCGTGCGCAGCGAGGATTCGACGTTCGGCACCGTACGCGAGCGGCGGCAGAAGCTCTCGCGCGACGAGCGCACGCGCGAGCGGTGCCTCGAGCGGCTGACGGCGGCCGAGGTACGCGAGTGGTTGAAGGGATCGCTGCACCGCGCCGAGCTCGGCGACGATCTGCTCGACTTCGTGCTGCGACACACCGAGGGCAATCCCTTCCTCATCACGCAGCTCATGCGCGCCCTCGCCGAGGAGAAGGTGTTCAGCTACAACGGCGCGACATGGGTGTGGACGCTGCCGGAATCGCTCACGCTGCCGGCGGGAATGTCGGACCTCGTCGGCCGGCGCCTCAATCGGCTGCCCCCCGAGGCGATGCGCATCCTCGTCACCGCGGCGGCGATCGGGCGCGAGTTCACGATCGACCTGCTGGCGGAGGCGGCGAACGTTCCGGTCGACACGGTGCTCGACGCGGTCGACAGCGCGCTGACGGCGTCGGTGCTCGAACCGATGCGCGACGCGAAGGACGACACGTATCAGTTCGCGCACGCGCTGCTCGTGGACAGCGTGCTCGGGACGGTGAGCCCGGCGCGGCGGCGGCTCATCCACGAGCGCGCCGCCGACCTGCTCGCCGTGCGCACGCCCGATGCGGTCGATCGGATCGCGTCACAGTACGCGCGGAGCGGCAATGCGGCGAAGGCGTACGTGTGGTGCGCGCGTGCGGCGTCCCGCGCACTCTCGCTGCACGCGCTCGACGTGGCGACGGAGTTCCTGCAGCTCGCGCTGACGCACGCGTCGAGCGACGAGGAGCGATTCCTCGTGCACGAGGAGCTGGTGCGCGCCGCGGAGCTGTCGGGGCGCTGGGCAGAGGTCGAGCGCTCCTGCGACGTGATGCTGGCGATCCTGACGTCGGCCGACGCTCCCGCGCGCGCGCTTCCCGTGCAGCAGCGGCGCCTGCTGGCGCGGCTGCGGCAGGGGATCGGGGTACGCGAGATGGAGCACGAGTGCCGAGAGCTCCTGGCGGTGGCCGAGCGGCTCGGCAGTGTGGTGGACGTCGTGCGCGTCCGCTCGCTGCTCGTCCAGACGCTGCAGCGCATGGGGCGCGTGGACGAGGCGATCGGCATCGCCGAGGACTCGCTGCGGCAGGCGGAAGTGCACGGCGACGATGCACTGACCGGGGAGACGCTGCATCGCCTGTCGCTCACCCTCATCGCGCCGCGGCCGGCGGATGCCGTGGAGCTACTGCTCCGACTCGTCGCGCTCGCGCGGCGCCGCAAGGATCCGGTGCTGGAGGCGCGCGCCTTCCTCGGGCTGGGCGCAGCACGCACGCGTACGCGCGACGATCTCGCCGCGGTGGAGGCGTTCCGCATCGCGCTGCGCGTCGGCCTCGACGCGCAGGCGCTCGATGTCGCGGCGACGTCGTCGATGAACATCGGCGTGCTCGAGCTGCGTCGCGGCAACTACGACTCGGCCCACGGCGCGCTCCACGAAGCGCTGCGCCTGCACACCACGCTCCGGAACAACACGAGCCGCGTGAGCGCGCTGTACAACCTGGCGATGCTGGCGGCCGAGCGCGGCGACCTGGAGGCGTCCGGCTCACTCTACCGCGAGACGGCGTCGCTGGCCGAGCAGCTGGGCGCCGACGAGCTCGCGGTCGGTGCGCACGCGGGCGCGGGGCTGACGGCGCTCCGCCAGCAGGACATCGCCGCCGCCCGCACCGAGCTGGCGATGGCGCAGCGGATCCTCGCCGGGCGCGACGACTGGTGGTTCCAGGGGCGCGAGCGGCTGGAAGCGCTCGTCATCCGCCTCGCGATGCTCGACGGCGCGAAGACGATCGCTCACACGCGCTTCTGCATCGCGCTCGAGAAGCTCGAGCCGAGCGACGTCTACGGCGCGGCGTGGCTGCTCGCCGACTGCGGCGCCGAGCTGGCGACGGAGGATCCGACGATCTGGGGGATCGTGGAGCGCTTCGCCGACAACTCGACGGTGGAGTCGTTCGTGCCGCTCGCCGCGCGGTTCACCGCGCTGCGCGACTTCGCGAACCGGCACCCGGCGTCGCGCCAGAACGCACCGGCAGCCGACTGATCAGGGCGGCGTCGTAGCGCGCCGCGCCTCCCAATCGATGAGCGGAGCGTCGACGATGGCGCTCTGCACCGCGTCGGCGACGTCGCGCCGAAGCTGCGTGTGCCGCGTGGCGATCCCGTGCGGATTCACGCGATTCATGAGCAGGATCACGAACACACCGCGCTCCGGATCGACCCAGATGGAGGTGCCGGTGAAGCCGGTGTGGCCGAAGCTGCGCGGCGAGAAGTAGCGGCCGGCGCTCGACACGTCGGACGGCGTGTCCCAGCCGAGGGCGCGGCTCGAGTGCGGATCCTGCGGCGCGGTCCACCGCGTGATCGTCGCCGCCGTGAGGATGTGCGTGCCCTTGTAGCTGCCGCCGTTCTGCAGCATCTGCACGAAGACGGCGAGATCGCGCGCACTGGAGAAGAGTCCGGCGTGGCCGGAGACGCCGCCGAGCGCCCAGGCGTTCGGGTCGTGCACGGTGCCGTGGATCTGGCCGCGCAGCGAGTCCCGCTCGGTGGGCGGAATGCGCCGCATCAACGCGGCGTCGGTGGTGTCGGGGAGGAAGCGCGTGGACGTCATGCCGAGCGGACCGAAGACGCGCGCACCGACGAATGCGTCGAGCGTGGTGCCGGTGATGCGCTCGATGATGTCCTGCATCAGGACGTAGTCCCAGTCGCTGTAGACCATCTTCGTGCCCGGCGGGTTCGCCAGCGGACGCGCATTGATCTTCGCGAGGTAGTCCGCGCGTCCACGGGTGTCCTTCCAGAGCGGCGCGAACGCCTCGAGCCCGCCGCGATGGGTGAGCAGCATGCGCACCGTGATCGTCGCCTTGTCGGGCGCATTGAACTCGGGGAGGTAGCTCTGCACCGTGCGCGCGATGTCGAGCTTTCCCTCTTCCTCGAGGATCATGGCCGCGGTGGTCGTCGCCACGACCTTGGTGAGCGAGGCGAGGTCGTACATCGTCGCCGCGTCGACGGGTGGCGCCCCTTCGGCGAAGTCGGTGGTGCCGAGTCCCTTGAGATAGACGAGACGCCCGTAACGTCCCACGGCGAGCGCGGCGCCCGGCGCCGCGCCCTGCTCGAGCCCGACCCGGACGATGCTGTCCAATCGAGCGGGAAGTGCGGCATCGAAGCCCACCGCACGCGGCGACGCGACGACGAGGGAGTCGACCGCGGCGAGACGCAGCGGCGGCTTCGGGACGACGGGCGTGGGGGCCGTGACGGCGCTGCGGGCGCAGGCACCCAACAGGAAGACCATGGCGAGCGGTAAGTCGATTCGCATGGAACAAGTATGGCGCACATCCTGCGGGAACAGGAAACCACGCCACCGCCCGCGCACTACCGCGGTCATCGGCGCAGAGTCCGTCGGGGGAGCCCCTCCCGGCGGACTCGCCTGTTATGGAGCTTTTTCCCCACCGCTCGCGGTCATCGCACCGTCAGGTAGCGCTCGCGACATTACCGGCCCCATGTTGACGGGGCTCGCCGCGACGTCGCCGCGGTTCTCCTGACGATCGATCGATTTGACGCCACGCATCGCTTTCCCCCTCCTCCTGACGCTGCTTGGCGGGACGCGGCTGTCCGCGCAACGCCTCGTGACGCGTCGTGAAGCCATCGAGACCGCACTCGCTGCCAGTCCGCGCATCGCGCTCGCGCGCGCGGACTCGGCGGCCGCGCGCGCACGGGCACTCACCGCGCGGGCCTACCCGAACCCGTCGGTGTCGGGGAGCTACTCGAAGTCCACGCCGCAGGGGCACGTCGTGTTCGATCTTCCGCTCGAGTCGCCGCGGCTACGTGGAGCGCGCATTGGCGCGGCGCGCGCATCGATCCGGGCGGCGCGGCTGCAGTTCCTCTCCGAGCGTGCCGCCGCGGTCGTGGAGGTGGACACGACGTACACGCAGGCACTCGCCACCCTGGCGCGCTTCCGGCTGTCGCGCGTGACGGCGATCGAGGCCGACAGCCTGCACCGCCTGACGATCGCACGGCGCAACGCGGGGGACGCGAGCGATCTCGATGTGGATCTCGCCTCCATCACGGCGGGCCAGCTGTCGAACACGGCGTCGACCGACTCGCTGACGTACATGAGTGCCGTGCTCACCGTGCAGACGCTGATGGGGCTGTCGCCGGACAGCGTGATCATCGTACTCGCGGATTCGCTGCGGCTCCTTCCGCTCGATACCAGCGCGACGCTGCCCGCGGGAGGGGACGCGGCCGACACGCCGCCCCTGGCGCTCGGGATCCCCGCCGCGATGAATGCGTCCGCGGCGCCATCCGGCCCGGCGACCATGACGGTCCCGACGCCGAGCATCGCGGCCGCCGAGGCGAACGTGCAGGCCGCGGAGCTCTCTCTCCTGCGCGAGCGGCGCAACGTGTTCCAGTGGCCGGCGCTGAGCTTCGGCGTCGAGTTCCATGATCCGACCGGCGCCGAGAACGGACTCCTTCCACTCGTCGGGCTCGCATTGCCGCTGCCGCTGTTCAATCGGAACCGGGGCCCGATCGCCGAAGCGGAGGCCGAGCGCGAGCGGGCGCGCGCGCAGCTCGCCGGCGTCCGTCTGGAAGTGAAGCAGCGACTGGCCGAAGGCCTTCGCGAACGCGAGGCGCTGCGCGCGCAGATCCGGCGCGACGTCGAGCTCGTCGTGCGCGCGCAGCGTGTGGCGACGCGCTCGCTCACGGCGTACCGCGAGGGGGCGTCCGCGCTGCCGGCCGTGCTCGAGGCGCGGCGCACGGCGCGCGAGGTACTCGGCCAGTACATCGACGACGTAGCCGCGCTGCTCATCGTGAACACGGAGCTGCGAGCGCTCACCCAGACCGTATCGCCAGCGCCATGATCCGACCGTCACGCACCGCGTACCGCTCCGCGCTCGTCCTGGGTCCCGTCCTTCTCCTGCTCACGGGATGCAAGAAGAAAGGGGAGGCAGAAGGTGAGGGAGAGGCGAAGGCCGTCGTGACGGCGAAGACGGCCGTCGCGAGTGTCGAGCCGTTCACGCACACGATCTCGGCGATCGGGTCGGTCGTTGCGCGTCCTGGTCGCTACGCGGCGTTGAGCGCGCCGTCGCCGACGCGCATCGCGCGGGTGCATGTCGCGGGTGGCCAGCGCGTGGCGGCGGGTGCGCCGCTGGTGGAGTTCGAGCGAACGTCGTTCAATGCCGAGGCGAGTGGGGCGCAATCCAGGCTGACGGCCGCGCAGCGGGGGTACGAGCGGGCCGTGCGACTGGCGGACGAGGGGATCGTGCCGCGCAAGGATGTGGAGCAGGCCGCCGCGGAGCTTGGCGCGGCACGTGCCGCCGCCGTCGTGGCGCAGCGCGCGCAGCAGCTCTCCGTATTGCGCTCGCCGCTGAGCGGCGTCGTCACGCGCATGTCGGCCGTGCTCGGTGCGTCGGTGGATGCGGGGCAGGTGCTCGTCGAGGTGGCCGATCCCTCGGCGTTCGACGTCGTCCTCATGCTCGGGCCAACGGAGGCCGGCGCGGTACGACCCGGTGCGCCGGTCACGATATCGGCGGGGGAGAAGGTGGGTGGTGAGCCGCTCGGTGTCGGGACGGTTGCGTCGATCGGCGCCGCAGTGGACACCGCGTCGCGTTCCGTGGCGATTCGCGTCGCCGTGAAGACACCGCGCCGGGCGCTGCGGCTCGGCGAGAGCGTCTACGGAGAGATCGCCGCGGAAACGCAGGCAACCGCGGTGGTGATCCCGGTGGAGGCGCTCGTGCCGGAGGGCACCGGGTACAAGGTGTTCGTCGTCGACAAGACCGGGACGGCGCACGAGCACGAGGTGTCGATCGGTGGTCGCACGCCGACGAAGGTGGAGATCACGGAAGGACTGAGCGGCGGCGAGACCGTGGTGACGCAGGGCGCGTTCGGCGTGGAGGACAGCGCGAAGGTGACGGCCCCCATGCCGGCAAAGCCGTGAGGTGGTCGGTCGCCGGCGCGGTGGCCCCGAGCTCCAGTTCCCGCGCATCACGATCGTGGCGCAGGGCTCGGCGCTCGGCGCGCGGCAGGTCGTCTTCTCCATCACGCAGCCGATCGAGGAAGCGATCACCGTCGTGCCCGGCGTCACCCGGGTGACGTCGAAATCGATCCGCGGCGCGAGCGAGATCTCCGCCACGTTCGCGCCGAACACGGACATGACCTACGCGCTGCAGCAGGTGCAGGCGCGAGTGAACCAGCTGCGCGGTGATCTGCCGGCCGGTCTCGACATCGAGGTCGAGCGGCTGTCGCCGTCGCTCTTCCCGATCATCTCGTACAACCTCGAGGGGGGCGACCCCACGACGATGTACGACATCGCGCGCTTCCAGATCCGTCCCGTGCTCGCGCGCGTGCCGGGCGTGGGCCGCGTGGACGTGCAGGCGTCCGACGTGCGCGAGATCGAGGTCGTGGCGGATCCGGTGCGGCTCGCCGAGCAGGGGCTGTCGTACGACGACCTCGCGAACGCGATCCGCACGTCCACGGCGGTGAGCGCGGTGGGACGCGTCGCCCAGGACTACAAGCAGTATCTCGTCGTGACGGCGCAGGAGGCGACGAAGGTGGAAGACATCGCCAACGTCGTGGTGGGGCGCGGGCTGCGGGTGCGCGACGTCGCGTCGGTAGAGGTGGGCACCGAGGACCACGTGCGCATCGTGGCGGGCGACGGCCGCCCGGCCGCGCTGCTGAACATCACGCGGCAGGTGAACGGCAACACCGTGGCGATCGCCGACAGCGTGGCGAGCGCCGTCGAGGAGATCCGGAAGACGCTCCCCCCGGGGGTGACCCTCAAGCTCGTCTACGACCAGGCGTCGCTCGTGCGCGAGGCGACCAGCTCGGTGCGCGACGCGATGTCGATCGGGGCGGCGCTCGCCGTGATCATCCTGTTCGTCTTCCTGCGGCGCATGCGCATCACGGCGATCAGTGCGACGGCGATCCCGCTCACGCTGGCGATCACCGTGTTCGTCATGTGGCTCGTGGGGCAGACGTTCAACCTCATGACGCTGGGCGCGATGGCGATCGCGATCGGGCTCGTGATCGACGACGCGGTCGTCATCACCGAGAACATCGTGCGCCACCTCGGCTTCACGGCGGACCGCGACCTCGCGATCCGGGAAGCGGTGCAGGAGCTGATCGTACCGGTGACGACGTCGACGATCACGACGGTCGTCGTGTTCCTTCCCCTCCGTCTGCTGGAAGGCGTCGTCGGGCAGTTCTTCGCCGCGCTGTCCATCACGCTGACGATCGCCGTACTGGTCTCGCTCGTGCTCGCGGTGACGATCATCCCGCTGATGGCCGAGGCGTTCCTCGTCGCCGAGCCGGCGGAGGAGGACGAGCCGGCGGGACCTGTCGCGGAGGTACCGTCGGCGCGCGCGCTGGCGAGTGCCCGCTTCCGGAAGATGCTCGTGCCCGTCGGTCGGGCGGTCGACGCGCTCTCGGATCGCTACAGCCGGTCGCTCAATCGCGCGCTGCATCACACGCGGCTGATGATCGCGGCCGCCGTCGCGCTCATCGTCGTCGGCGTGATCGTGTACCGATTCGTGCCGACGGGATTCCTCCCCGAGATGGACGAGGGCGCATTCGTGCTCGACTACTTCACGCCGGGCGGCACGGCGCTCGTCGAGACCGATCGGCAGGTGCACATCGCGGAGCGCATCCTCATGGCGACGCCGGAGGTCGCCGGCATCTCGCGGCGCACCGGAGCGGAGCTGGGCCTGTTCGCCACCGAGCAGAACACCGGCGACATCGTGGCGCGGCTGACGCCGCAGGACCAGCGCAGCCGCTCGATCCAGGAAGTGATCGACGACGTGCGCACGAAGATCGAGTCCGCCGCGCCGCGGATGCGCATCGAGTTCGTGCAGATCCTGGGCGACGTCATCAACGATCTCGCCGGCGCCGCACGGCCGGTGGAGATCAAGCTGTTCGGCGCCGATCTCGACGCGCTCGAGGCGTATGCGAAGCGGCTCGATCCGGCGCTGGCGAAGGTGGACGGGCTGGAGGACTTCTACAATGGCGTGAGCGAGAAGTCGCCGCAGCTGCTCATGACGATCAACAGCGCCGAGGCGAACCGCGTCGGTCTCACGCCGGAGCAGGTCTCGGGCGCGGTGAGTGGAGCGCTGCTCGGCGTCCCCGCCGGCGAGGTGCGGTTGCAGGACCGGTCGATCGGCGTGCGGGTGCGCGCCCCCGACGCCGTGCGCAACGACGCGCTGCGACTCGGCACGCTACCCGTCGTCATTCCGGCAAGCCGCACGACCGCGCCGCTCTCCGCCATGGCGAGCTTCGAGGCGAGCGAGGCGCGCGCGGCGTACACGCGCGAGAACCAGCAGCAGATGATCACGATGACGTCCGACGTCAGCGGCCGATCGCTCGGCGCGGTGATGACGGACGTGAAAGCGATCCTGACGCAGAATCCGCCGCCGCGCGGCATCCGCCTGGAGATCGGGGGGCAGTACGCCGGCCAGCAGAGCGCGTTCAAGTCCATGCTCGCCGTCCTTGCACTCGCCTGTGCGGCCGTGATCGCGGTGATGGTGCTGCAGTTCCGTTCCTTCGTCGAGCCGCTCATCGTGCTGCTCGCCGCCCCGATCTCGTTCGTCGGCGCGATCTTCCTGCTGCTCGTCACCGGCACGCCGCTCAACGTGTCGTCGTTCATGGGGCTGATCCTGCTCGTCGGGCTGATCGTGAAGAACGGGATCATCCTGCTCGACTTCACGCATCACCGGATGGCCACCACCGGCGAAGCGCTCGGCTCCTGCCGCTCGCGTTGCTGATCGGCAGCGGCAGCGCGATGCAGCGGCCGCTCGCGATCGCCGTAATCGGCGGACTCGCGCTCTCTACGCCGATCACGCTGTATCTGGTGCCGTCGCTGCTGGTGGCGGTACGGGGAAGGGATTATCGGGGCTGAACTGCCGCTCCCAGTACTGAGTACTCGGTACCAGGTACCGAGACTGGCATACTGCCTCCCGGAATGAGGTGCGAAAGGCACTCGGGGTCAGAGTAAACGGGGTCAGAGTAGCTTGACTCTGACCCCGTTTACTCTGACCCCAATCTTCTCGTACTCAGTACTGGGAGTGGTCCTCCAGTTACTTGGGCGTCGCGTCGCTCTTCTGGAAGAGCTTCAGGTACTCGCCGTAGCCCTGCGCGGCGAGCTCCTTCACGGGGATGAACCGCATCGACGCGGAGTTCATGCAGTAGCGCATGCCCGTCGGCTTCGGACCGTCGTCGAACAGGTGGCCGAGATGCGAGTCGGCGTGCGCCGACCGGACCTCCGTGCGCGACATGAAGAGCGAATTGTCCGTCTTCGTCTTGACGTTCTCCGGCACGAGCGGCCTGGTGAAGCTCGGCCAGCCGGTGCCCGAGTCGTACTTGTCGAGTGAGCTGAACAGCGGCTCGCCCGAGACGACGTCGACGTAGATGCCGGCCTCGTGGTTGTCCCAATACTCGTTGCGGAACGCCGGCTCGGTGCCTTCGTGCTGCGTCACGCGATACTGCAGCGGCGTGAGCTCCTTCTGGAGCTCGGCATCGCTCGGCTTGTGGAAGGGGGTCGTCACCTTGTGATCTCCGGTCGCGCCGCGCGCCGGTGCCTGCGCAGAGACGCGCGAGTCACAAGCGGCAGCAAAGGTTGCCAGCAGGGCGAGCATCAGGGCGCGGCATGCGCGGCCCGGGCGGTACGTCATGGGGCGCTCCTCGAAATATTGATGGTGGCGCGATGGCGCTCGACCGTCGGATATACCCGGAACGGGGGGCGGGAGTGCCTCGCCGCCGGATACCTATGATACGTCCCGCCCCGTCGATCGGATTGCTCGTCGTCGGAGCCATCGGCACGATGCGAGCCGAGCGGTGTGAGAGTGCGGCCGAGGCCACTAAGAATTCTTTGTGGCCCGCGCGCCCCCCTATCGCGGACAAGGGATGCCCTGCATGGTTGATCGCCATTCACCGGCGGCACGCATGCCGTCGGCCCACATCGCAGCACGAGGATTTCTCCCATGACGATGCGACGCATTCTGTTCACGGTCGGTGGTCTCCTCCTCCTCTCGGCCGGTAGCCTCGCTGCTCAGGAGATGAAGGTGACGTGCAAGGACGGCACGCCCTCGAAGGGTGGACAGGGCGCCTGCTCGAGCCATGGCGGCATCGCGACGAAGTCGGCGGTGAAGTCGGAGTCGAAGGCCGCGACGACCGCGGCCAAGGCAGACGCGAAGGCGACGATGGCCGACGCGAAAGCGTCCAAGGCCGGGGCCATGGCGAAGGACGCGAAGGCCGAGGCGAAGACGGCGAAGGCCGATGCCAAGATGGCGGCGAAGGACGCAAAGGCGGAAACGAAGACGGCGGCGAAGGACATGAAGGCCGACACCAAGGCCGAGGAGAAGGACGCCAAGGGCGCGACCGCGCTGTGCAAGGACAACACGTACTCGCACGCGAAGAACAAGCAGGGGCAGTGCTCCGGACACGGCGGCGTCGCGAAGCAGATGGGGAAGTAGCGCCTACTCTCCCACGCGGTCGGGGTCGGAGGGCGACTCCCAGGTCGAGACGTTGACGTCGAGGGGCAGCTTGATGTCGGCGACCGTGCGGGCAACGTCGATCATGCCTTGCCACACCCCGGCAAAGGCGAAGCCGACGTCCTGCGGAGCCTTTCCTTCCTCGAAGCCGCGTCCGCTCGCGACCCAGATCCGCGGCTCCTCGTTGATCCCGGCGGCGGCGAACTCCGCCTTCAGGTCGGCGTACACCGCCTCGGCGTTGAACTTGTGCACGTACACGCCGGGGCGGAAACGCCCGTCCTCGAGCAGTCGCTTGGCCCAGGCGCGATAGTAGTCGCGCATCGCCTGCGGCATGTTTTCCATCCGCTCGATGTCGAGGAAGACGATCGAGCGTTCGGGGAACCCTTCCTTCAACGTCGTCGCGATCGCGTCATCGGCATCGGTGCGGCCACGCTCGGCCGAGATGAGATCGGCGTCGCAGCTCTTTCCCGCCTTCGCCAGCTGCGCCAGTCGCTTCGGCGTCGGGCGCGGCGTGCGTCCCCACGTCTGCTGGCCGACGTAGACGACGGCGAGTCCCCACCCCATGTCGACGAGCTTCTGCCGCTTCCCGCTCCAGGAGTCGTCCTTGTGACAGGGCGCGTTGGGGAGGTAGTAGCCGACCCAGCGATACGGTGCACCGGGCGCGGCCTTCCACGCCTGCATCGTCTTGTCGCCCGGATAGGTATGGGTATCGAACCCGAGATGCTTGCCCGCCGTCTGCGCGTCGGCCATCGGTGATTTCTGGCCGGTCACCGCGGCGGCGACCTGAGCCACCTGCGCCGCGACGTCGGCCACCTTGGACTCCTCGGTTTGAACCCCGGGCTCGGTCGTAGCGCGGCCGCACGCGATGGCGACCCCGGCAATGCCGACGACGAATGCGACCGCGCCGCGTGCGATGGGGTGTCGGAACGGGTGAGCCATGCCGCGCAGCCTTGCAACTGTTATACGCGGCCCGATGGGTCGTTGGTTGAATGGTGCGCGGCCATGCCGGCTCGACAGGGGGCAGCGCTTCAGCTCGCGTCGCGCTTGCGGTCGCTCACCATGATCGCGAACACGATGTACAGCGCGAGCACGGCGGCGATGATGAATCCCGCCGTGCCGAGCGTGCGCCAGTACGGCAGCAGCATCGCACTCGCCACGAGCAGTCCCGCCAGCACGAGGCCGGTGAAGATGCGGTTGGCGACTTTCTGCAGCGCCACGATGAGCGAAGGGATCTGCGGGACGTCGACCCTGGTCTGGAGATCGTTGTTCGCGAGGCGCTGCGTGATCTTGTCGAGCCGATGCGGAAGCGCGGCGAGGAAGTCGCTGCTCTCCATGGCGATCTGATAGATCCGGCGCGGCGACATGTCGCGCTGCGCCCGCGCCATGGCGATCTGGTTGCCGTACTCGCGAATCGTCTCGAACGGCGTGTAGCTGGGTGCGAGCGCGCGGGTCACGCCGTCGAGATTGAACAGTGCCTTGGCGAGCAGCGTGAGCTCGGCGGGAAGCCGCAGCCCGCTGCGGAACGAGACATCGAGGATGTCGAACAGTATGCGACCCGCCTTCACCTCGGCGGCCGTGAGCTCGAGGTTGCGCGCGACGAGCGTCGCGGTCTCGCGCGTATAGCCGACGTGGTCGAAGTCGGGCGAGGGCTCGCCCATCTCGATGAGCGTGCTGGCGACGTCGTCGCCGCGCGGATCGCCGAGCGCCATGAGAAGACGAGTCACCATCTCGCGCATCGCGGTCGACAGTCGCGCCGTCATCCCGAAGTCCACCAGCGCGAGGCGTGCGTCCACGTCGCTCGGCTCGGGCCGCGCCGCGGCGACGGCGTCGGCCTCGAGCCGAGCCATCGGCGTCACGCCGTCGCGCGACGCCTCGCGGCGATCGTCGCGCGCCACCTGCGCCGGCGTGCGCGGGTTCGTCGCGCCGGGCAGTACGACGAACACGTTGCCCGGATGCGGATCGGCGTGGAAGAATCCGTCGATCGTGATCCCCTTCAGGTACCCGCGCGTGAGCTCGTCGGCGACCGGCGTGAAATCGTGCTCCAGCCGCGCGATGGGAGGGACGGCGTCGACCTTGAGCCCGTGCACGCGTTCCATCGTCAGCACGCGCTCGGTCGTGTAGGCCTCGATCACCTTGGGAACGAGCAGCCGCGGGAATTCGGCGAGCATCTTCCGGAAGGTCGCCGCGTTCCGCGCCTCGATGCGATAGTCCAGCTCATCGGCGAGCGCGCGCTCGAGCTGCTGCACCACCCCGATCACGTCGATGCGCGCGCCCACGCTGGTGTGCGCCGCCATGAACTCGGCGAGCTCGTGGAAGAACACGAGATCGTCGGCGAGCGACGCGCGCACGTTGGGCCGCTGCACCTTCACGATCACCTGGCGCCCCTCGCGCAGCGTGGCGGCGTGCACCTGGCCCAGGCTCGCCGTGGCGAGCGGCTCGGGGTCGAACGAGGCGAACAGCTTGCTCAGGCGACCGCCCAGCTCCTCCTGGATCGTCTGCTCCACCTCCTCGAGGGAGATCGGCCCGACGTCGTCCTGTAGCCGCTCCAGCTCGCGGATGTAGGGCTCGGGAAGGAGGTCCGGGCGCGTGGAGAGGACCTGTCCGAGCTTCACGTACGCCGGCCCCAGCTCGACGAGCCGTTTGCGAAAACCCGCCGCCTGCTCGTGTCGCTCGGCGAGCTCCTCCGGCGGCAGCTCGGCCTCGTCGTCGCCGATCAGGGCGATCAACCCTTGCTGCTTCGCCACGTCACGGAGGCCGTAGCGGGTGAAGAGCCCGACGATGGCGGCGAGGCGGGGCAGGTGCGCAGGTGAGAGCAGCATGTAAGCGGACGGAGGCATGAAATGCGCCCACGCGACGACATGTGTCGCACCGTCATCCCGAGCGCGTAAGCGAGTCGAGTGATTCGCACCTACGCCGCTGGTCGTGGCTACGGACTCGAGAAGGACTCGCCGTAGAGCGAGTGCGGGTTAAGTTCGTCGCATGGCAGCGTCTTCCGGTCGCACGATCCTCGTCGCGGACGACAATCCCGACCAGCGTGCCCTGTACGTGGACATTCTGACCCACGCCGGCTACGTCGTCATCCAGGCTCAGGACGGCGCGGAGGCCATCCAGCGGGCGCGCGACGAGCTGCCGGCACTCATCCTCATGGACGTCACGATGCCGGGCACGAGCGGGTGGAACGCCGTACGGGCCGTGCGCGATCTGGTCGAGACGCGCGACATCCCGGTGATCACGATCACCGGGCTCTCCGGCACCCGCGACCGCGACGCGTCGTTCGCGGCCGGGAGTGACGCGTATCTGAGCAAGCCCGTCTCGCCGCGCCGGCTGCTCGAGGAAGTGCGCCGCTTCATTCCGCAGTGATCACGGGCCACCTCGGCGTTGCCGGCGCGGCGCACGCGAGCCGGCGCGACAGCTCGCTCCCCTGGCTCCTCGCCGCCGCGATGGCGCCGGACTTCATCGACGCGCTGTTCGTCGTCGCGCGACAGTGCAATCCGCACGGGCTCTACTCACACACGGTGCCCGCGGCGGCGCTGCTCGCCGTCGTGTTCGGCGCGGTGGCGTACTACTTCACCGGCCGGCGTGCGACCGGGCTGCTCTCGGCGCTCCTCGTGCTGACACATCTGCCCCTCGATTTCATCACGGGGCGCAAGCTGTTCTGGCCAGGGGCGGAGATGATGGGGCTGCGGCTCTACGACCACCCGATCGGCGATTTCGTCGTGGAGGCCGCGCTGGTTCTCCTCGGCTGGTGGCTCATGCGCAGGCGGCAGTGGGCGCCGCGCTGGGCGACCGGACGAGCGGCGCTCGTGTGGTTGCTCGTGTTCCAGATCGCGGTCGAAGCGGTGGGAACGGCGAGGGGCGGCGCGAAGCCGTCGGCGTGCGGGGAGCCTGGAGTGGGGGCGCTCAGACGGTCTGGTCCCGAGGGCCCGGCCGCCGCATAATTTATCTCCTCCCTCCGGCGCTTCGCACCTTCGGTCGGAGTGCCGCTCCCATGATCTTTTTGAGAGGCGAGGATGAGGGAACTCTGAGGCGCCTCGAGCACTCTCATTCAGAGTGACCGAGCACGACCCGGACTGATGCCCCCCGCCAACCCCCCGATGCGCTTCGACGACGACGATCCACTGGCTGACTTCGAGCTCCCGCCCGACGTGATGAGCTCGACGTTCGAGCACGCGATCAGCGATGCGGCGTCGATCACGCACGAGCGCGGTCACGCCGTGGCGTCCGCGCTTCAGCGAAAGCTGAAGGGCAGCATCGTCGAGTTCGGATTTCCCGGCACGGTGACGGCGCACCTCAAGTCCGGCGTCGTCGCCCGCTGCGGCGGGCCGACCCTGGGCTGGCGCATCGAGGTGGAGCAGCCGGGCGCCGAGGTCAAGCGGATCAACGTCGACGTCGCACCGACGGAGACCGACGCGAAAGCGATCGCGGAGGCGCTGGCGAAGGTGTTGAAACGCTGGTAATGAGGGAATGAGGATTATGAGGGAATGGGGAAGTGCGAACGGCCTCGGGAGGCAGAGCTTCCCGAGGCCGTTCCTCATATTCCCCCATTCCCCCATTCCCCCATTCCCCCATTCCCCATTCCCCCATTCCCCCTAAGCCGGTCTCCGATAAATCATCGACAACCTCGCCGTCGCGCGGCGTTCTTCCTCGTCGCGCTGGCCGAGGAACTCGCCGACGGCGGCGAGCGACTCGATGTGGTCGCAGAAGATCTTGAACGACGCGAGCAGCGGGACGGCGAGGAAGGCGCCCGGCACCCCCCAGATCCAGAAGAAGAACGACAGCCCGACGAAGATCGCCACCGGGTTGAGCGTGAGCCGATGGCCGAGGAGCAGCGGCGTCACGACGTTCGCCTGGAGCAGGTTGATGGCGAGGAAGCTCCCCGGGATCAGCAGCGCGCGCCCCACTTCGTCGAAGGTGGTGAGGCCGGCGACGGTGAAGATGATCACCGCGGTGAGCGCGCCGAGGTACGGCACGAACTCGAGGCAGGCGACGAGCGTCCCCCAGAGCAGCACGTTGGGCATGCCGAGCAGCCAGAGCACGCCGGCCACGACGGCGCCCTCGACGATGTTCACGAGGAACGCGGTGGACAGATACGCCGACACCGCCGCCTCCGTCGCGCGCGCGATCTCCACCGCCTTCACCTTGTCGCTGAAGTGGGGGAGGACCTTGATCAGCTTCTGGAGGAACAGGTCGCCGCCGGCGAGCAGGAAGTAGAGCAGGATGAAGATCTCGAGCAGACCGGCCACGATGCGCTGCGTCGTGCCGAAAAGGCGTGACGACACGCTCGGTCCCGTCTGCACGACGACGCTCGGTGCGCCGCCGCCGTTCGGCGACGCCGATGAGACGGCGTCGGCCGCGCGCTCGACGTTCTTGGTCACCTGCTGCACGGGGCGGATGATCGTGCGCAGCTTGTGCTCGGCGCGCGAGAAGCTCTGCGGCGCCGTGACGGCCCAGCGCTGGGCCGGTCCGGAGAGCTGGTAGATCCCCTCCGCAACGGCGCCGATGAGCAGTACGACGATGATCGCCGCACTGAGCGGCGGGTTGATCCTCCAGCGGAGCAGCCGACGCACGAGTGGGCTCAGCAGGAAATTGAGCAGCAGCGCGAAGACGATCGGGATCAGGAACTCGCGCGCCAGATAGAGCGAGTAGAGCACCGCCAGCGCGGTGAGGATGGTCGTCTCGATCGAACGGGCGCGCGGTGCGCTCGCAGCGGCGACCGTGCGGCTGATGTCCGGCGGCGGCGCAGTGCCATCCACGGGAGCGGCGCTCGCTGTCGAATCGACGACGGGCGTGAGCGACGACGCAGGCGCACGCGCTGCGCGTTCCGCCGCCTTCGGCACGATCGCCTGTTCCTGATCACTCATCTTGAGCGCCGACAATGCACGATGCTTGCCCCGGGGGCCGAGTGGCCGCGCGGCAGTCAGCCGCCGAGGCCGGTTCGTGCGTGAGGCGAGAGAGTATCCCTGCAACGGGACTCTCCGCAACCGTTGGCGTTCTCTACCGCGTGAGTGTTCCTTCTGTCTTATAGCGCGTTACGCCGTCGGCAGCCGATCGTCCCGCAATGTCTGCGGCGACGAGAGGATCAGCGATGACGGCGCACTACACGCTCACCAGTCACGGCACGGTACTGGGCCACACCGGCGCGGCGCAGGCGCAGATGGACCGCCTGATGGACGAGGCGGCTCGCGTGCATCACTTCCGCCTCGTGCTCGAGCGCTACGAGTCGCTGAAGCTCGAGCTCCACGACGCGACCGGGCGTCGCGTGGCGGTCTCCCCGATGATCGTGAAGCAGCTCGTGCCCACCGAGACGGTGCGTGCCTTCGCGGAGTCGGTCGATCCGGAGGAAGCGCGGTGGATCGACGAGGGGGAGCCCTGCTACCTCGTCATGGCGCATCTGGACGGCTCGGCCGCGGGGGCATCCGCGGTCGCCGCGGCGACGGCGGCCTGATCGCGCATCCTGCGCGTCGCTAGTCGATGCGGGTCTGGCCCAGCTCGAGCAACGCGCGGGAGGAGAGGCCGGCCCACTCGGAGGGGTAGCGCCACACGCGGCGGACGACCGACGAGGAGCTGAAGATCAGGCAGCGCTCGGCGCGCGCCCAGGGCTGCGGTGTCTCGACCTCGTGGACGTGCCACTCGCTCCCCTCGGCGTCCACCAATACGCGGCTGGGCACCTCGCGGTCGTTGCGGTCCAGACGATCGGAATCGGAATCCGACATGGTGCACACGCGCGTCGCGGTCCTCGCCCACGCCGCGCGATCCATCGATGCGTGGCGATGCCCCTCGTGCACCGATCTAGCAAGATCGTCGCCGCATGCGGCGGATTCAGCCGATTGCGGCGGAATCCGCGCCACATCGTTGCGACGCGACGTCAGTGCGACGACGAAAGCACCCGCTCCAAATGTCCGAGCGCTTCCGCGCGCGTGAGCGGCTCCTCGGCGCCGAGCCCTCCCGCCACCCGCGCGGCCAGCGCGGCGTCGGGATCCTTCAGCAGATGACCGGTGAGCACGGAGACGACGCGCTCCTCGCGCCCGATCACGCCCCGCTCCACGAGCGTACGCACGCCGGCCACGCTCGCCGCGCTCGCCGGCTCGCAGCCGACCCCGCACGCATCCACGACGCGCTTCGCGGCGAAGATCTCGGCGTCGCTCACGGCCACGACGTGGCCCTGCGTGAAGCGGATTGCCTCCACGGCGCGATCCCACGACGCCGGATCGCCGATGCGGATCGCCGTCGCCGCCGTCTCGGCGCGCACGCGGCGCCGCGTGGCGAAGTCGTCGGCGAAGCCGGCCGCGAAGGGCGCGGCGCCGGCCGCCTGCACGGCGAGCAGGCGCGGGACCCGATCGATCAGCCCCAGCGCATGCGCTTCGCGCAGCGCCTTCCCGAAGGCGGCAGTGTTCCCGAGGTTGCCCGCGGGCAGGGCGATCCAGTCGGGCGACTCCCAGCCGAGCTGCTGGAGCAGCTCGAGCACGATCGTCTTCTGGCCCTCGACGCGGAACGGGTTGAGCGAGTTGACGAGGTAGATGCCGAGCTGCTCGGACGCTTCGCGCGCCAGCTCGAGGCAGTCGTCGAAGTCGCCGCGCAGGCGAATCATGTGCGCGCCGTAGGCGAGCGTCTGCGCCAGCTTGCCCGTGGATACGCGCCCCTCGGGCACGAGGACGAACGCCGGGATTCCCGCTTGCGCCGCGTACGCGGCCAGTGATGCAGAGGTGTTGCCGGTGGACGCGCACGCGACGGCGCGCGCGCCGATCCGCCTGGCCTGGGTGAGCGCCGCAGTCATGCCGCGATCCTTGAACGACGCGCTCGGATTGTGCCCCTCGTGCTTGAGCCGGAGCGCGTCCACGCCGGCGAAGCCCGCGACCGCCTCGCGCGCGACGAGCGGCGTGTTCCCCTCGGGGTGGCTCACGATCTCCTCGGGGCGCGCCGCGGGGAGCACGAGCTCGCGGAAGCGCCACACGCCCGAGCGATCCGCGGCGGAACCGCGATAGCTCGCCGCGCCCAGACGGTCGTCGAACAGCGCGCGGAGCGCGGCGCCCTTCGCTTTCGGCGCCACGTGCTCCACGGCGAGCAGTCCGCCGCAGTTCGGGCAGGTCGCCCGCGCGGTGCGATCGTCGAGCGTGGCGCCGCAGCTCGCGCAGCGCACGGTGCTGCGCTGCTCGGACGCAATCGAGGAGGGGGTCAGAGTCACGGACATGCTATGCGGTCCTCACGACCGCGCCGTTGGGGTCCACGTGAGTCACTCGAGTCGTGCATTCGACACCGGCCTTCGCGTACGCGTCGCGCATTGCCGCCGCGACGCGCTCACCCGCCGCGGCGCCAGCGACGAGCGCGAACGCCGTCGGACCGGCGCCGGAGATGGACGCGCCGAGCGCTCCCACCTCCATCGCTACACGCTTCGCTTCGACGAATCCAGGCAGCAAAGGGGCACGAGCGGGCTCGGCGATGCGGTCGTCGATCGATCGACCGAGCAACGCGAGGTCGTTTGAATAGCAGGCGGCGACGATCGCACCGACCTGGGCCAGCTGGTGCACCACGTCGCTGCGGGGCAGCGATTTCGGCAGCACGCCGCGCGCCTCGCTGGTGCGCAGCCGCTGCGACGGATGCGCGAGCACGATGTGCAGCCCATCGGGGATCGGGAGTCGCACGACGTCGATCGGATCGAGCGACCGGACGAGCACGATCCCGCCGAGCAATGAGGGCGCGATGTTGTCGAGATGCCGTCCCGCCACTGTTTCCTCGGCCGCGAGACAGCAGTGCAGGAGCGCCGTCGTATCGAGCGACGCACCGAGCAGCGCGTCCGCCGCGACGGCACCCGCCACCGCCGACGCCGCGCTCCCGCCCTGACCACCGGACAGCGGCAGTTGCTTGTGCGCCGTGAGCGCGATGCCGGCCCGCGCCGGCACGACGCCGCGACGGCGTGCCTCCTCGAGCACCGCGGCAGCGGCGATCGCCGACGTGTGGCGAGCGGGATCGCGCGGCAGGTCGGGATGCCCCGCGTCGAGCAGCGTGACGCCGGGCGCGTCGCTCCACTCCGCCGTCACTTCGTCGCGCAGTCCGGCGACGGCGCAGCCGAGGACGTCCAGCCCGGGGCCGATGTTCCCGATGCCGCCAGGCACCGAGACGACGACGCGTGTCGCCCGCGGTGCCTGCACGGTCACGCCGCCACCATTCGGAGCAGATCGCCGAGCACGCCGGCCGCGGTGACCTCGGCGCCGGCGCCGGGCCCCGACACGACCAGTGGCCGCTCGCGATAGCGCGCCGTCGTGAACACGAAGAGGTTGTCCGTTCCGTCGAGCGAGCCGAGTGGGCTGCCGATCGGCACACCGACGAGACCGACGCGCACACCGCCGCGCGTGGCGCGCGCGCGGTAGCGCAGCACCTCGCCGCGATCGCGCGCTTCCTTCACGAGGCGCGCCCACGTCTCGTCCACCGACGGGAGCTGAGCGAGGAACTCCTCCTTCGACACCTCGCGCAGCGACTCGGGCACGAGCGACTCGATCGCGACGTCGGTGAGCTCCCCCGAGTAGCCGAGCAGGCGGCCGAGGATGAGTCCCTTGCGTGCCACGTCGAGCCCGCAGAGATCGTCGCGCGGATCCGGCTCCGTGTAGCCGAGGTCCATGGCACTGCGCACGGCGTCGCTGAAGGAACGGCCACGCGCCATCTGGCTGAACAGATAGCCCATCGTGCCGGAAGGGCAGCCTTCCACGCTGTGCACGCGGTCCCCCGAGGCCATGAGCTGCTGCAGCGTGTCGATGACGGGCAGCCCCGCGCCGACGGTGGCTTCGTGCAGCACGCGCCGGCCACGTGCGCGTGCGTCCTGCAGGATCGCGCGGGCGGAGAAGATGTCCCCCGCCAGCGGGACCTTGTTCGCGAGCACGAGGTCCATATCGTGCGAGATGGCGGCGACGAGCGCAGGTCCGGTGTCACCGCTCGCGACGTCGATCAGCACGGGACGGATCAGCGAGTGCGCGCCCATCGCGTCCACCGCCTCGCGCGCGTTGCCCCATTCGCCGCCGCGCAGCTCGCCGAGCGGGCCGCCCTTCTGCTTGTGCAGCATGATCGAGCCGAGTCGGCGCTGGCTCAGCCCGCGCGCGTCGAACACATAGCTCGCCTTGTCGATCAAACCGACGATGCGCACCGGCGCCCGTCCGTCTCGTGCCAATGCAGTGATCTGATTGATCAGCTCGCGCCCGACGCGGCCGACGCCGAGCAGGATGATGTCCGTGCCCTGCGCCCGCCGTCCGACCTTGCCGCCGCCCACCTTGTGCAGATGGAAAGCGGAATGCACCGCGCGCAGCGCGGCGGGCGCCTGGCCACCGTCGACGACGAAGGAGATGATGCGCTCCGACGCGCCCTGCGCGATGGCGACGACGTTCGCTTCCGCCTGCGCCACGGCGCCGAAGATGCGCGCCGCGATGCCCGGCGTGTGCACCATCCCCGACCCGACGACGGCGATCGTGGCGAGTCCCGTCATCAGCTCGATGTCGTCGATCTCGTGTCGCGCGATCTCTTCCGTGAACGCTTCGCGCAGCGCCGCTACGGCGCGCGGCGCTTCCGTCTCCGGCACGGTGAAGCAGATCGAATGCTCGGACGACGCCTGCGAGATCATCGACACCGAGACGCCCGTCGAGGCGAGTGCGGCGAAGGTGCGCGCCGCTACGCCGGGCACGCCGATCATCCCGTTCCCCTGCACGGTGACGAGGGACTGCTTGAGGATCGCCGAGAGTGCGCGCACCGGCGAGCCGCCGGCGGGGCGACCGGGCACGATCGTCGTCCCCGCCGATTCGGGATTCGCGAATGGCCGGATGCGGAGGATCGTCCCCTGCTGCAGCGGCACGAGCGTGCGCGGGTGCAGCACTTTCGCGCCGTAGTACGCCAGCTCGGACGCCTCGCGTGCGTCGAGCAGCGGAACGACGCGCGCATCGGGGACGAGGCGTGGATCCGCCGTCATGCAGCCCGGCACATCCTTCCACAGCGTGACCTCGTTCGCCTCGAGGGCGCGCGCGAGCACGGTGGCGGTGAGGTCGGTGCCACCGCGGCCGAGGGTAACGACCTCTCCGTCGCGGCCCGCGGCGATGAAGCCGGGGACGACGACGAGCAGTCCTTGATCGAGCAGCGGCTCGAGGGCGGCGCGGGCCGTCTCGTCGGTGCGGCCCAGGTCGGGCGCGGCGTTGCCGGCGCGGCCGTCGGTGTGGAGGAACGCCTGCGCGTCTGCGACCGTGCTCGGAATCCCCGCGCGCTCGAGCGCGGCGGAGAGGATGGCGCTGGAGAGCCGCTCGCCGCGCGCGAGGATGTCGTCACGCGTGCGGGGGGTCAGCTCGCGCGCGCCGGTGACGCGCTCCAGGATCGACTCGAGCTCCTCGAACGACGCCTCGATCTGCTCGGCGATCGCCGGCGCGTCGAGCATGAGGTCCGTCGCGACGTCCTGGTGCCGCGAGCGCTGCTCGCGTGACGCGGCCACCGCGCCGTCGAGATCGCCGGCCGCGGCGGCGTTCGCCGCGCTCACCAGCGCGTCCGTGACGCCCATGAGGGCGGAGGCGGCGACGACGCGGCGCGTTCCGGTTCGGTCGAGCGCGAGAAGGCGGACGACGCTCGCGATGGCGCTCGCGTCGGCGAGCGCGGCACCTCCGAACTTGTGGACGACGACCGATCGTGCTTGGGCGGGCATGCGTGAAGCTCCGGAACGAGAGGTCGCGCCGAGGCGCGACGAACAGGCTGATGACAAAAAAC
>JAEKKK010000135.1 GCA_019510405.1 Gemmatimonadota bacterium
CGGATTGTACCGCTGCCCCGGCTCGGCGATCACGGCGTCCGCGGCGCGCACCGCCATCTGGTTGGAGGCGCTCTCCTGGAAGCTGCGACGCTCGAACGCCGCCTGCGGTCCCTGCGGCGGCACGGCCCCAGCGAGCGCCTGCTCGACGAACGCCGCAGCCTCGTGCAGCCGTTCGGGATCGCGAAACACCTCGTTGCCGCCGAGCGCCGGATCCACCGTCGAGATCTTCGCTTCGAGCTGGCGGAGCTGCTCCACGGCGTGCCCGTAACCGCGCAGCACCGCCTCGTAGTTCGGCGGCGCCACCGGCTCGCCCATCAGCCGCTCGAGCACGGCGGTGCGATATCCCTCGCCGTTCCAGTACGCGACCGTCTCGCCGACGCGCACCTTCCACGGCTCGATCTGCGCCGCGACCGTCGTGGCGATGTTCGACACGAAGCTGAAGAACTCGTCCCCCCCGCCACTACCGCCGCCAAAGAGGCTCGAGAGCGTGGGCTCCGGCTCGGGGACGCGCTCGGGTGTCTCGACCACGCCGTCCACGCCGAGCACCGCGCGCACCTGCGCCGGCGTCAGCGTGCCGTCGAGCGACTGCTGAGCGACGAGGCGATTCATCGCGCCCTGCAGCTCGCGCACGCTCGTGTAATCGAGCCGCGCGAGCTCCTCGATCACGCCCGGCGCGAAGCTCACCTTCCGCTCCTCGGACTTGCCGCGCAGGATCGCGACTCGGGTCTCGAAGTCCGGAGCGCCGATGTCCACGATCAACCCACCACTCAACCGGCTGAGCAGGCGCTCGTCGACATCCGTGATCTCCGACGGCGCACGATCACTCGTCATGACGATCTGCCGCCCGCTCCCCTGCAGCGCGTTGAACAGGCGCAGCAGCTCACTTTGCGTCTCGCGCCGGCCGGTGAGGAACTGCATGTCGTCGAGCAGCAGGACGTCCACGCGGCCGTAGCGCTGCTTGAAGCGCTCCATCTCGCCGACGGCGACGGCGGCGTGGATCTGCTCGATGAACTCCTCGAGCGAGAGGTACTCGACGTTCAGCTCGGGCGCGCGCTCCACCGCCTCGTTGCCGATCGCGCCGATCAGGTGCGTCTTGCCGAGCCCCGGCCCGCCGTAGACGAAGAGCGGGTTGTACACGCCGCCCGGCGACTCCGCGACCGCACGCGCCGCCGCGACGGCGAGCCGGTTGGCGGAGCCGACGACGTAGTTGTCGAACCGGGAGCGGGGCTCGACCTGCATCCGCTACTTGCTGCCCGCTGTCGCCGGCTGCGAGCCGGCGGCGCTGAGTCGGCGCAGCACGATCTCCGAAATGCCGCGCAACGTCTCGAACACGCCGGGACCGTGCAGGGCGTCCGCCGCGAACTCCGGTACGTCACGGAAGTTGATCGCGTCGGACAGCTCGGCCACCGGCAGGATCAGGCCCTTCGGGAGGTCCTGCTTGTTGTACTGCACGACGAGCGGCATCGTGCGCGGATCGACCCCCTGCTCGGCGAGGTTGGCGTGCAGGTCCTGGAAGCTCTCGATGTTCTCGTCGAGCTGACGGGCCTGGCTGTCCGCCACGAAGACGACGCCGTCCGCCCCCTGGAGCACGAGCTTGCGGGTGGTCTGGTAGTAGACCTGCCCGGGCACCGTGTAGAGCTGGAACTTGGTCGTGAACCCGGAGATGGTACCGAGATCGAGCGGGAGGAAATCGAAGAAGAGGGTGCGGTCGGTCTGCGTCGCGAGCGACACCATCTTCCCTTTCCGGTCCTCCGGCACCTGCCCGTAGATGTAATGCAGGTTCGACGTCTTCCCCGAGCGGCCAGGCCCGTAGTAGACGATCTTGCAGGTGATCTCGCGCGTGGCGTAGTTGACGAGCGACACGGAGGGGACTGGGCGCTGGTGGGCCTACGCGCGACCGAACAGGACGGCGAGGTTGCGATTGAGATCGCGTTCGAAGTGCTCGGCCAACGCCGGTCCCGGTGCCGCCTCGAGGGGTGGGGCGGCGGCCACGAGTCCGGCCACGAGCTCTTCGAAATAGAGGCGCACCAACCCCAGGGAGCTCGCCGGACCGAAGACGGTCAGGAACACGAACACTCCGCGTGGCGACTGAGCCTCCGCTAGATATATCTGACGAGTACGTCCGCTGTGGTGCAACCCGCGGAAGGGTCGCCCATCGAGCATCCGGCCGAGCTCGCCCGATGAAGCGTGAATGCCTGCGGCCAGCGCGCAGGCGGACATCACGTCCACCGACCGCGCGAAGCCATGCTGCGCGAGCACCTGACCGCTCGGGTGGAGGAGCAGCGCCAGCTCGGCGCCCGCGTCGACGACGAACCGCTTGAGCGGCTCCTCGATCCACGACTCCACCACGGTCATCTGCATCAGCCCACCTCGTCCGCGCCGCCGACGGCGAGCAGCTCGCCGACGGCCCGGAGCAGCTCGACGCGGACGAGCCCCACGTTCACTGCGGGCTCCGCGACGACGACGAGCACGAGATCACCCCCGCCGACGGCGCACAGCCGGCCATTGGGTGCCTCCAGCTGCATGAACGAGACGGCGCCCAGCCCCGCCGCGCGCGCCGACTGCCGCGCCTTGCGATAGAGCGACGCGGCCAGCGCGGCGACGCGGTCCCCCGACTGCCCGATCTGCAGGTTGGATTCGACAATGATCCCATCCCGCTCGCTCACGACGAGCGCCGCGGTCACCCAGCGCTGCCGGGTGAGGGAGTCGAGGATCGACGCGAACGGGCGCGCGCTCACAGACGCCCTCCCTGCCAGCGGCGCGCGCGTTCGGCGCACCTGTCGAGCAGCCGGCGCACGAGGCCGAGCGGCGTCGCGCGCGACGTGGCCAGGACGAGCAGCCCGTCGTTGTTCGACGGCGTCATCGCGACGACCGCCACCTCGGTCTCGAACACGATCGACGTCCACTCGCCGAGCGCGAGGTGGCGCGTGGCGCGACGCGCGGCATCGGTCACGCCACTGAGCTCGGCGCCCACCTCCTGTCCCACGTCGCGGCCGTCCCATGCGACGTACGCGCCGGCGAGCACCAGCCCGTCGCGATCGAGGAGGAGCGCGGTCTGCTCCGCCTCGCTCAGCACGTCGGCGAAGAGGTAGCGTGGGTCGTGGGTCGTGCCGGCCGGGAGCCGCCCCGGATCGCGCGGGCGCTGCGCGAGCTCGAGGCGCGCCTCGCGCACGTGCGCCAGCGCGCTCGCCACCTGCTCGTCCCTGTCGCCATGCGCCTCGGCGCCGGCGAGGTACTCCTCCGCCTGCGCGAACCGTCCCTGCTGGAAGCAGACGAACCCCATCCCCTTCAGCGCGCCGAGGTGGCCGGGCGCGAGCCGCAGCACCATGTCCCACTCGTCGAATGCGCGCTCGAGGTCCCCGCGATCGACGGCAATGCGCGCGAGCAGATCGTGGGCGTCGGCGAAGTGCGGATGCCGCTCGAGGCCGCGCAGGGTGACCTTGAGCGCGAGATCGAGCTGGCCGCGGCGGCGCAGCGCTTCGCCGAGCGGCACGAAGACGCGGCTCCCCGGATCGCGCACGAGCTCGTCGCTCAGCCGGCGGACTTCGTCAGCCATCGGCGTGCGCCTCCGCGAGATGCATGAGTCGCGTCACCGTCTCGAGCGCCGCGCGCGCTCGTGAGGCGTCCGGCGCGTGCGGCGCCAGGCGCAGGTAATGCTCCCAGCTCGCATGCGCGCTCGTGAAATCGCCGACGCGGATCGCCGCGAACGCCAGCTCGACGTGCACCGCCGGTGTGAGCGGATCGCTCTGTACCGCGCGCCGCAGCTCGTCCACCGCGTCCTGATAGCGCGTGAGCCGGCCGAGTGCGCGTGCGCCGAGCAGCCGCGCCTCGGTCGATGCGGGATCGACCTTGAGCGCGGCGCGCGCCGCCGACAGTGCGTCTTCCGGACTGCGCGCCGCGAGCGCCGACCGTGCCCGCTCGAGGTGCGGCTCGGCGCCGAGCGAGAACTCGCCGGAGGGGCGCGGCGCGGGCCCCTGATACAGCTCGACGACACCGGTGGACACGAGACCGTACGCGATCTTCGCCACCTCGAACTCGCTGCGCCCGAGCGCCGCCGCGATCGCCCGCAGGTCGCGCGAGGTGTCGATCATCATCAGCACTTCCCACTCGTGCGGCAGCAGGTCGAGCACGGAGGCGCGATCGTCCTCGACCGCCGCGAGCATCGGCACGACGCTCAGGCTCGGCACCTTGTCGGCGATGCGCGACCACTCGTCGATGCGCCGGGCTAACGAGAAGAATCCCTCCTGCCAGGAGAGCAGCTCGAACACCACGCTCTCGATCGCGAGGCGGAGTTGTCGCTCGAGCTCGCGCTGCGTGATCACGCCGGCGCGTACCAGGCGGTCGCCGAGTCCTTCCCCCGCCCGTTCCTCGAGCGCGAAGGCGACCGCGAGATCGGCGTCGTTCACCTTCCCCGCCTGCCGCAGGATGCGCTCGATGGAGGTCGGGTGGCTGCGCACGCTGGCGTGGATCACGCGGCCGCCGTCGAACAGCACGACCCCTTCGTCGTCGCGCAGGTCGGAGGTGACGCGCAGCGCGCCCGTCTTCCGGCTCAGGTCGAGCAGCTGGAAGACGTCGTGGATCCCGAGCTCGCGAAGCGGTCCCTCGATCGCCATCCGTCAGACCCCCGCCGCCGCGGTCGCGGAGAAGATCGTGTCGAGATCCATCGCCGTGCGCGCCTCGCGACGCGCGCGCCGCGCGAAGTCGCTCGACGGATCGAGCTCGATCGCGCGCCGCCACCGGTCGATCGCCTCGCGGAAGCGCTTCTGGTCCGTCAACAGCACGCCGTCGTAGTAGAGCGCGCCGACATGGTCCGGATCGAAGCGCAGGATCCGCTTGATGGCGTGTGCCGCGTCCCGCTTCCGGCCGATCGCGAGCAGCGTCTCGGCGAGGGCGAGCAGGGCGTCGAAGTGGTAGGGATCCCGCTCCAGCAGCGCGATGAGCAGATCGAGCGACTCGTCCGTGCGTCCCGAGCTGCGCTTCAGCGACGCGAGCTCCAGCGTCGCCTCGGCGTACGTCGGCACCGCGTCGAGCGCGCCCTCGAGCTCCACCTCCGCCTCGCGCAGCATTCCCTTCCCGCGCAGCAGCCGCGCGAGCTGGAAGCGCACCACGGCGTAGTCCTGATCCAGCTCGAGCGCATGCCGGTACGCCGCGATCGCGCCGTCGAAGTCACCCACCGACGCAGCGATGTCGCCGGTCCGCTGGTGCACGTCGGCGCGCAGCGGCGCGAGCTTGCGCGCCTGCTCCAGCGCCTTGAGCGCGGCTGCCGGATCGCCGGTGGCGGCCCGCGCTGCCGCGACGAGCATGAGGACGTCGATGTCGGGCGGTCCCGCCGACAGCATCGCCTCGGCGATCGGCCGCGCGTCGGCGCCGCGTCCCATCGCGAGCAGCGCCGTCGCTTCACCGATCGCCGGACGGAAGGTGTTCGGCGCTTCGCGCTTCGCCTCGCGGTAGCGGTCGAGCGCCTCGCCATACGCGCCCTGCCGTGCGTAGATGTCGCCGAGCAGAGAGTAGCCGTCCACTCGCGACGCGCCGCGCGCGAGCGCACGACTGACTTCTGCCGCGGCACGCTCGTACAGCCCCATGGCGAGATAGTCGGACGCCATCGCGTACGCGTCCCCACCCGCCGCTTCCGCCTCGCCTTTGCCGTCCTGCTGCGCGGGGCTCGGCGCCAACGTGGTGAACAGCGAATCGAGCACACCCGCGTCGAACGCGAAGTCCTCGACGTTCTCTTCGGCCCGGTGCTCCGCGCCGAGATCGGGCTGGATCGAGAGATCGGGGTCTTCGTACTCGAGGTCGATCGCCAGCTCGAACTTCTGTGCGACGTAGTACGGGTTCAGCTCGAGCGCGCGCTTCGTCTCGCGCAGCGCGCCCTCGAAGTCACCGAGGTTGGAGAGCGCGAAGCTCAGGTTATAGTGCGCTTCGGCGTAATCCGGGCGCGCCTGCACCGCGCGCGCGAACGCATTCCGCGCGTCCTCGTACTTGCGCAGCTCGGACAGCACGAGGCCGACGCCGTTCCACGCCGCGGGATCCTCCGGCGCCGTCTGCAGCACCGCGCGATACGCCTCGAGCGCGGCCTGAAAGCGCTTGCCCTTGCTGAGCAGCAGCGCGAGGTTGAGCCGCGCCTTGGCAAAGGTCGGCTGGGCCTCGAGCGCGACGCGGAACGCGGCGATCGCCTGCTCCCCGTCGCCACGGTGATAGAGCGCCACGCCGAGGTTGTTGTGCGCCAGCGCGTAGCCCAGCTCCGCCTGGATCGCCCGCCGGTACGACTCCTCCGCATCGGCGAACCTGCCGTCCTGGTGCAGCGCGACGCCGCGCTCGTTCCAGAGCTTCGGGCTGTCCGCATGCTGCGTCAGCAGCTCGTCGTACAGCTCCACCGCGGCCTTCGCCTCGCGGCGCAGCAGGTGCACCTCGGCCATCGCCTGCTGCACGAGTGGGCGATCTTCGCCGCGCTCGAGCGCCTTGGCGTACTCGCGCAGCGCCTCGCCATAGTAGCCCTTCTGCCGGAAGGCGAGACCCAGGTTGAAGTGCGCGAGCTGCCCCTCGGCGTGCACTTCCATCTGTGTCGGCCGCGACTCGGAGCCGAGCGGGCCGCTGCCGTTCTCGCGCCCCTGCTCGATCGCGAGGTTCGCCTGCGCGCGCGACAGCGTGGGATTCAGCTGGATCGCGCGGCGCGTCACCTCGCGCGCCTCCTCGTGCCGGCCCATGTCGCCGAGCACGAAGCCCATCAGGTAGTACGCGTCCGGATTGTGCGGGTTGAGCTCGACGGCGCAGCGCAGCGCGGCGAGGGCACCCTCGTTCACGCCGCGATTGTACAGCACCTCGCCGATGTAGAAGTTGACGAGCGAGCTCGATGGGTCGAGCGACAGCGCGCGCTCGAGATAGCCCAGCGCGCGATCCAGGTCGCCGTTCGTCCGCTCGGCGAGGCCGAGCTGGACGAGTGCCGGAATGTCGCTCGGATGGAACTTCAGCAGCTCGGTGAACTCGGCGACCGCGTCGGCCGTCTGACCGAGGAGGGCGTGCGTGCGGCCTAGCTCCCAGCGCGCATCGCGCTCGTCCGGGCGCGCGCGCAGGCGTTCCGCCAGCTCGGCGACGCGCTTGTCGTAGTACCCCGTGTTGAAGTACGCGATCTCGAGGTTGCGCTGCGCGACCTGCATCTTCGGGTCGAGCTCGAGCGCGCGCATGAACGCGCTGACCGCCTCCTCGTACAACCCCTTGTTGTAGTAGAGGACGCCCAGATTGTTGTGTGCCCCAGCGTCCGACGGATCGATCCGCCGGGCGAATGACCGCAGGACCTCGCGGTCACGCTCCGAAGTGAGGCTCGGCGACATCGGGCGGGAGCGGCCGGCTCAGGCGACGCGGACGGCGCGCAGGATCGCTTGCAGCGAGGCGGGATCGGGGAGGAGCAGGAAGAAGCCGCGCAGCTTCTCGTTCACGTCGGTCATGTAGAACTCGCTCTCGACGCAGAAGACGTAGTCGCGGTCGGTGCCGAACTGGAGATATGCGGTCGTCAGGACTGCAGTGCTCATGTCGATCGCGAGGCTCGGCGGCGACGGCAGCAGCATCATCCCCATGAAGTCGCTGAGCGCGTTCATGTACGCGCTGCTCAGGATGTTGCCCGCCTCCTTGATCGCCGACTGCTCCATCTCGCCGAGGTCGGTGGAGCTGCCCGCCGGCCGGCGCAGCATCAGCTCCGCCAGCCGAGCGGCCGTCGGCTTGGGGAAGACGAGCAGCGTGCGTCCGGTGAGGTCGCCCAGCATGTGCATGAGGACCGCCGCCACCGGCTCTTCGGGCGCCGTGATCTGCGGCGGGACTTCCTCGAGTCGCGACACATTGATCGTCGGGACGCTGATCATGATCGTCCCGCCGATCATCTGCGACAGCGCCGTGGCCGCGTGGCCCGCGCCGATGTTCGCCACTTCTCGGAGAGCGTCCAGCTGCAGCGCCTTCAGAGAACGAATGTCATCCATGGGAGTGCCGTTAAAGGAGACTGCTCACGTCTATGATCAGCGCCGGGGCGCCATCGCCCAGAATCGTCGCCCCGCCGAAGAGCGCGAGGCCGTTCTGCACGCCGTCGAACTGCTTGACGACGATCTCCTGCTGCCCGATCAGCGCATCCACCACCAGCGCCGCACGTCGCTCAGCCATCTCGACGACGACGACCTGTTCGAGGCCACGCGTCGCTTCGCCCTCGTATCCCAACAATTGCCGCATGCGAATGAGCGGCAGCACTTCCTCGCGGATCATCAGCACCTCGCGCCCCTTCAGCGTGTGCAGGATGTCCGGATGCAGCTCCACCGTCTCGCTCACGTGCGTCATCGGGATCGCGTACGTCTCGTCGCCCAGGCGCGCGAGCAGCGACCGCACGATGGCCAGGGTGAGCGGGAGCCGCAGCGTCACCGTCGTGCCCTGACCCGGCGAGGTGCGCATGTCCACCGAGCCGCCCAGCGCGCGCACGCGGTTGTGCACCGCGTCGATGCCCACGCCGCGCCCGGAGAGGTCCGTCACCTTGTCCGCCGTCGAGAAGCCCGCCTGCGAGATGATGCGGAACAGCTCCTCGTCGGAGAGCTCGTTCTTGGTCGCCTCCACGAGCCCATGCTCGCGGGCGCGCGTCAGCACCTTGTCCCGATCGATGCCGCGGCCGTCGTCCGTCACGCGGATCGCGACTGCGGAACGATCGCGGACTGCGCTCAGCGTGAGGCGTCCCGACTCCGGCTTCCCCTGCGCGCGCCGGACGTCCGGCGCCTCGATGCCGTGGTCGATCGCGTTGCGCAGCAGGTGCACGATCGGATCGCCCACCTCGTCGAGCATCGAGCGGTCGAGCTCCACGTCTTTCCCTTCGATTGTGAACTCCACCGGCTTGCCGACCGAGCGTGCCGCGTCGCGCACGAGGCGCGGGAAGCGGTCGAACACCTGCCAGACGGGCACCATGCGGCTCGTCATGATCTCGTCCTGCAGGTCGGCCACGAGCCGCGACGTCTGCGCGACCGTCTCGGCCAGCGCCGGATCGTCGATCGGTCCGGTGAGCTGCATCAGGCGCCCGCGCGTGATCACCAACTCGCCGATGAGATTCATCAGGTTGTCGAGCCGTCGCAGGTCGATGCGCACGCTGCGCTGCTGGCGCACTCCGGAAGCGCCGTTCGCGCCGTTGCCATTCGCCGCCTGGACGACGCTCGCGCCATTGCCGTTCGTCGGCGCAGCCGATGGTGTGGCGGCAGGCACGGGCGCGTCCTCGCCCACGCGCACCTCGTCGACGTCGCCCGCGCGCCGCAGCGCGGCGACGACCTCGTCCTCGGTGAGGTCGGTCGTGAGCCGGAAGGCGAAGTCGTTCTCGAACTCGTCGGCCTGGAGCTGTTCGACCGGCGGCGACACCGCGCCGACCGTGCCGAGCTTCTTCGCCGCTTCGACGACGAGGAAGCCACGGACACCCTTGAGCGGCGTTCCCGCGATGAGCCGCACGCGCACGAGGAAGCCGGTGCCCTGCGGCGCCCTCGCCGTCCAGGCGTCCGCGGCGGGCATCGCCGTCGGGATCGCGAATTCCGCCGTGACCGGGACCTGAAATTCGCTCGTCATGCCGATCGCGAACTCGCTCGTCACGGCCAGCGAGGAGTACGCCGGCGTGCCGTTCCGCGTCGCCTCGGCCTGCAGCTGCGCGACCATCGGCGACACGTCCACCGCCGCCACGCCGCTCACCGCCGACTCGATCGCGCGCTCCAGCAGGTCGGCGGCGCGAAACAGCAGGTCCATCAGCCGCGCGTCTACCGCGCGCCCGCCCTTGCGGACGAGATCCAGCAACGTCTCGAGCTCGTGCGACAGGGCGGCGACGGCGGTGTAGCCCATCGTCGCGCTCATCCCCTTGATCGTGTGCACACCACGGAAGATCGCGCCCACCGGCTCGTCGCCCCCCGCACCCCGCTCGAGCGCGAGCAGGGAGTGGTTGATCGCAGAGACGTGTTCGCGGCTCTCCGTGAGAAAGAGCTCGGCGTACTGGGCGCTATCCACGCGCGACCGTCGGTGGAGAGGACGAGATGGGGAGCGTCAACCCAGCACGCGCTGGACGGCCTCGAGGACGCGGCTCGGCTGGAAGGGCTTCACGACGAAGTCCTTCGCGCCCGCCTGAATCGCCTCGACGACCAGCGCCTGCTGCCCCATCGCGCTGCACATCAGCACCTTCGCGTTCGGGTCGAACTTCGTGATCTCCCGAACCGCGTCGATCCCGCCCATGTCGGGCATCACGATGTCCATCGTGACCAGATCGGGCCGGAGCTGCTTGTACTTCTCCACGGCCTGGACGCCCGTCTCCGCCTCGCCGACGATCTCGAACCCCGCCTGTTGCAGGATGTCGCCGACCATGGTGCGCATGAAGATCGCGTCGTCGCAGATGAGAACCGTATGACTCACTCGATTGCCCCCTTAGAGCAGGACCTGCGTGACCAACGTGTGAATGTCGATGAGAACGACGACGCCGTCCTCCAAGTGCCCGAGCCCACGGATCAGCGCGTCCCGCGCGCCCCCGTGGTTCTCGACGTGCTCCTCCGAGATCGCCTGCACGTCCATGACCTCGTCCACCGCGATGCCCACGACGCGCGTGCCGTGCGTCGCCAGGATGATCGACCCATCGCGCACCACGGGATGCGCCGGCTCGATGCGCGTCCCCAGATCCAGCACCGTCACGATCGTCCCGCGCAGATTGATTAAGCCCTGGACGAACGACGGCGCGCCAGGCAATCGCGTGGCGCGCCGATACGGAATGATCTCCCGGACAGCATCGATGTCGCAGCCGTACACCTTCCCCGCGACGCGGAACAGCAGCGTGCGCGCGGTGGCTCGCGACTCAGGAACTGTCTCGGAAGAAGCCAAGGTGCTCAAGCGGATCCTGATCAGGTGGGACGTGCTCGGCGCCCGCAACCGCGGCGAGCGCCCGTACCAGGTCCTGCGGCAGCGGCGACCGTAGCTCCACCGGATGCCCCGTCGCGGGGTGGCGGAAGCGCAGCCATGCTGCGTGGAGGAAATGCCGTTTCGGAGGGAGTGGAACCAGCCGCCGCCCGCCGCCCCCGCCGTAGGTGTCGTCTCCGACCACTGGATGCCCCAGCGACGAGAGATGCACCCTGATCTGGTGCGTGCGCCCGGTGTGCAGATGCGCCCGCAGCAGGTCCACGGCATCGAAGCGAGCGAGCCGCACGAAGTCGGTTCGTGCCGCCCGTCCGGTACTGACGATTGCCATGCGCTTTCGGTCTCGCGGGTCCCGCGCGATCGGTCGGTCGACCGTGATCTGGTCGGCGTCGAGGTGGCCCCAACACAGGGCGGCGTACCGCCGGACGATCTCGCGACGCCCCAGCGCCGCCCCGAGCAGCCGGTGCGCCCGGTCCGTCTTGGCGACGAGCAGCAGCCCCGACGTCTCCTTGTCGAGCCGGTGGACGATCCCTTCCCGCTCCTCCCCGCCGACCTCGGAGAGCGGGCCGCCCCGCCCCTTGAGCGCATTCACGAGCGTGCCGGTCCAGTTGCCGGGCGCGGGGTGAACCACCATCCCGGCCGGCTTGTCCACCACCAGCACCTCGTCGTCCTCGAACACGACGGCCAGGGGGATCGACTCGGCCTCCACGGCGCGCGTCGGCCGGGCCGCGATCTCCACCACGACGCGCTCTCCCGTCGTCGGCCGGTAGCTGGCGCGCTCGGACCGTCCCTCGACGCGCACCTGCCCCGTGGCGATCAGCGTCGCCGCCTGGGTGCGCGAGAGGTCGAGCGCTCCGGCGATGAAGAGGTCGAGCCGTGGAGCGGAAGGCGGTGCCACCAGCTCGTGGCGCGCACCCGGCCGGCCCGCGCCGGCGTCGCTCACGCGTCCGGTCCGGACGCTCCCCGCGCGGCGTCGCCGTCCACGGCGTCGCCGGCGAGCGCGGTGGCTTCCCGCGCCTCACGCTCCTCGCGGTCCTCGCGCGACAGCGACCACGCGAGCACGATGGCGCCGATCGTCACCGCGGAATCCGCGACGTTGAACGTCCAGAAGCGCCAGCTGCTCACCCCGACGTCGATGAAATCGACGACCCCGTGCGCCGAGCGGACCCGGTCCAGCAGGTTGCCCGCCGCCCCACCCCACGCGAGCCCCAGCGCCAGGATGCGCATCCGGTCGCCGGCGCGCTTGGCCGGACCCGACAACCGATACAGCCGCCAGAGCACGAACAACGCGATCAGCGCGAAGGCGCCGAAGATGTATCGCGAGTTCTCGCCCAGCGACATGCTGAACGCCGCGCCCGGATTGTACGCCAGCGTGAAACGCACGTACTCGCCGACGATCTCCCGCGGCACGTACCGGATGAGATGGCGCTCGGCGAGCAGCTTGGTGAGCTGATCGATCACGATCACCGCCGCTGCCGTGCCCCAGAACAGGAGCGCGCTGCCGCGCTGGACCTTCGGAACGTCGTCCATCATGCCACGTCCACCGATTCGCTCGCCGGCGACGGAACCGGCCCCGCCATCGCCGTCGAGACGGACGACGTGCCGAGCGCCATCACCTCTTCGCTGCGCGCCTCGCGGTCCTCCTGCCAGAGCACCCACGCCAGCAGCGCCGCGCCGACACTCACCGCCATGTCGGCGACGTTGAACGTGGGCCACCGTGCATCACCCACGCCCACGTCGATGAAGTCCACCACGCCGAAGAACGAGCGCACCCGGTCGAACAGGTTGCCGAGAGCTCCAGCGCAGACGAGCGCGAGCGCCACCGTCCGCGGTGTGTGTCCCAACCGCGTCGTCCGATACAGCCTGGCGAGGATCACCAGCGCGACGAGCGTCAGTGCCGCGAAGATCCACCGCGACTGGGGCCCGAGGTTCAGCCCGAACGCCGCACCCGGGTTGTACACCAGGGTGAAGCGCAGGCCGTTCCCCAGCACCTCGTGCGGGATCCCGCGGGGCAACAGTTGCCGCTCGGCCGCCGCCTTCGTGATCACGTCGACGAGCACGACCACGAAGAGGATCGGCCAGAAGCGAGCCGCGTTACTTCGACTTTGCATCTTCCTCGCGCTGCTTGCACTGAATGCAGTAGCGCGCGTGCGGCAGGGCGTCCAGCCGCTCGAACGCGATGTCGTTGCCGCAGTTGTGGCACTTGCCGAACGTCTCGGGCGAGCGATACAGACGGCGCAGCGCCTCGTCGATGTGCCAGAGGAACCGCCCTTCCTGGCTCGCGAAGAGGAACGCCTTCTCGCGCTCCATGGCGTCCGTACCCTGATCCGCCATGTGGAAGGAATAGCTGCTCAGATCGCCGTCCGACTCCTGCGACGTCGCGCCGAACGCTTCGCCGTAGTTGCCCAGCTCCTTCACGGCGCGGCGGCGCTCTTCCATCAGCCGCTTCTCGAAGTGCTGCAGCAACTTCTTCGACATCGCCTTCGACTTCTTGGCCGTGTTCTCTGACGTGGGCATCGCTACTCGTCCTTGGTTAGGGCCAGACTGGCGCGAACCCCATCGAGGTCCACGCGCAGTCGCGCCAGGATGTTCCCCTCCGGCTCGCCGCCGAGCACCACGTCCGTGGCGAGCACTTCCCCGGCGATCCACTCCTTGTGGACCGTCGCTGCCTCGAGCACCGCGGGGTCGCCGTCGATACCGAGACGGATGCGATCACTCACCGCCAGGCCGGCGTCCCTTCGCATACGCTGTACCCGACTGATGAGCTCTCGTGCCAACCCTTCTTGCCTGAGCTCGGATGTCACCGCGGGATCGATCGCCGCGAAGTACCCGTGCTCCTCCTGTACCACCAGCGCACCCGACGCACGTCGCACGATCGTGAGATCGTCGGACGTGATCTCGTGCGAGTCGCCGTCTACCGTCACCACCAGCTCTTCTCCCTGCTCGAACCGCCGCAGGTGATCACTCGTGAACTGCGACACCGCGTCGGCCGCGAGCGGCGTCCGCTTGCCGAACTTCTTGCCGAGGGCGCGGAAGTTCGGCTTCGCCTCGAGAGTGACCAGCGCATCGGCGCTCGTCGCCACCTCGACCTTCTTCACGTTGAGCTCCGACGCCAGCACCGGCAGCAGCGGCGCGAGCGAGTCGGCGCTCGCGTTCGGCGCCACGCACACCATCCGCGCCAGCGGCTGCCGCACGTTGATCCCCGCCTGCTCGCGCGCCGCACGGCCGAGCGTCGCCAGCGTCCGGATGCTGGCCATCGTCGACTCCAACGCCGGGTCGGCGGCGCCGCCGTTCGTACGCACGTACGGCGCCAGATGCACCGACGCTCCCGTCAGTTCCCGATGTAACCAGTCGGTGACGAACGGTGCGAACGGAGCCAGCAATCGGCACACGACCGTCAGCACTTCGTGCAGCGTCGCGAACGCCGCGCGGTTGTCCGCCGAGTCCACGTCGTAGAAGCGCTTCCGCGACTGGCGCACGTACCAGTTGGCGACGTCGTCGTCCACGAACTCCAGGATCGTCCGCACCGCCGCCGTCGCGTCGTAGTCCATCAGCGCCGCGTCGGCCGAACGTTCCACCGTCGCCAGCCGCGACAGGATCCACCGATCGATCAGCGGCCGCTCCCCCGGCGCCGGATCCGCCGCCGAGGGCGCCCAACCGAAGTTCGCGTACTGCGCGAACATCCCGCTGTAGATGTTCTTCAGCGTGAGCAGGAAGCGCCCCGCCCCCTGCCGGATCAGGTTCTCGTCGAACGAGCGCGGCTCCCACACCTTGCTGCTGCTCACGAGGAAGAGCCGCACCGCGTCCACGCCGTGCCGCGAGAACACCGCCCACGGATCCACGACGTTGCCGCGGCTCTTCGACATCTTGCGCCCTTCGGCGTCGAGCACGAGATCGTTTACGACGACGGAGCGATAGGGCGCCGCCTGATCGCTCTGGTTGTTCGGGAGTGCATCGCCCAACCCGGTCGCGATCGCGAGGAGCGAGTAGAACCATCCGCGCGTCTGGTCGAGCCCCTCGGCGATGAAGTCGCCGGGATAGCGCGTCGCCAGTGCATCGCGATGCGCGAACGGATAATGCCACTGCGCGAACGGCATCGATCCCGAGTCGAACCAGGTGTCGATGACTTCGGGCGTGCGCCGCATCGTGCCCGAGCAACCCGCTTCGCGACATGCCCAGCTGTGCTCGTCCACCGACGGCTTGTGCGGGTCGAAGTCGCTGCCGAGCGATGCCCCGGTGCGCTCCGCCAGCTCGGCGTAGCTCCCGAGCACGTCGAGGTGCTCCGCGTTGACGGAGCAGACCCATACTGGCAGGGGGGTGCCCCAGTAGCGGTCGCGCGAGATCGCCCAGTCGACGTTGTTCTCCAGCCACTCGCCGAATCGCCCCGCGCCGACCGCGGGCGGATGCCAGCCGACGCGCGCGTTCCGCGACAGCATCTCGTCCTTGTACGACGACGTGCGCACGAACCACGACGTCCGCGCGTAGTACAGCAGCGGCGTGCCGCATCGCCAGCAGTGCGGATACGAGTGCGTCATCGTTCCCGCTTTCCACAACACGCCGCGCTGCTGCAGCTCCTCGATCAGTGTGGGATCGGCGTGCTTCACGAACTGCCCGCCCACCACCGGCACGTCATCGGAGAACTCGCCGCGCGCCGTCACCGGCTGCAGGAACGCGAGATTGTGTCGCCGTCCCGCCGCGTAGTCGTCCGCGCCGAATGCGGGCGCCATGTGCACCACGCCCGAGCCGTCGTCCGCGCTCACGAAGCTCTCGCCGACGATGATCTCCTGATTCGTGCCGGCGGGATACGGCAACCAGTCGAACGGCCGGCGATACCGCGCACCCACGAGCTCTGCCCCGGTCAGCGTCCCCACGCGGGTCCAGCGCGTGGCGTAATCATCGCCCAGCACCGCAGTCGCGCGTGCTTCGGCCATGATGATCGTGCGCGTATCGGTGCTGTTCGTCTTGCGCAGCTCGACGTACGTGAGATCGGGATGCACGGCGAGCGCCGTGTTCGATACCAGCGTCCACGGCGTCGTCGTCCACACGAGGATGCGTCGCGCGGTGCGGCCCGGCATCGCGTCCGCGTCGTCCACCACGGTGCCCCCGACCGAGCCCAGATCGAGCGCCACGTACACGCTCGGGTCGTCCACGTCCTCGTAGCCCTGCGCCACCTCGT